>MIEI01000065.1 GCA_002095305.1 Pantoea brenneri | reverse complement strand
CCGCCGACTCATCCTTTCACGCGCTCTTTTTTACGCCGGTCTTGACTGAACAGATTTCACGGCGAAACTAATTTGCCGGCTCGCCTCTATGCTGTATTGCCAGGGCCGCACCGCCTGAAATCCTGTCCAGCCTGCAATTCGCCGCGACTAATCGTGTTTTATAAGCCTCTCTTTACACAATCAGCCGGACAGGCACAATAACCTCTTTTACTCCTCTGTTATGGCTATGTCAGAAGAAGCGCTGCGACTACAGATACTGACCCTGAAAAAGCATAATGCGCGACTGAAGCGTATAGCCCATGACGCCCGTAACAAGCTCAGCGCAGCCCTTGATGGTACTGGCCTCTGCCTGTGGCAACTGGATATCCCCAGCGGCAAGCTGGTGATCTTCAACCGACGCTGGGGCGCGATGCTGGGCTTTCAGCCGAAGGAAACCGACGCCAATTTCGAATCCTGGAAAGAGAGCCTGCATCCCGACGATGCCGCTGAAGTATTAAAAGCGTTTAACGATCATCTCGCCGGAAAAGCGCCCTATTATGAAGCGCTGCATCGGATGATCGCTAAAAATGGCAGTATTACCTGGGTGCTGGATCGGGGACGGGTCAGCGAATGGGATGAACAAGGCCGGCCGCTGAAGGTTACCGGCACCCATATCGACATGACCAAAGAGAAGCAGTATGAGGAACAGCTCGCGCTGCTGGCACTGCACGATCCGCTAACCCTGCTCACCAACCGCCATGCGCTGCAAAATCATTTTCGCGAACTTAAAGCTCAGGGTCCGTTATGCGTCGCGTTTATCGACTTAGATAATTTCAAACACGTTAACGATACCTTAGGTCATCGCAGCGGCGATGAAGTGTTAATCCATCTCAGCCAGCGCTTTATCGACGTCTGTCCGCCAGAGGTGATTATTGGCCGTCCGGGCGGGGATGAATTTGTGCTGCTGATACCGTTTTCGCGGGATAACCCGCAGGTCAGCCAGCTGGCGCACGCCTGTCTGGATGCGGTCCTGACGCCGTTTGATATGGCTAATGGCCATGCAATGATTGGTGCATCGATTGGCGTGGCCCAGGTGCTGAGAAAGGATGATTTTGATTCTGCTCTGGCGCGTGCGGATGAAGCGATGTATCGCATTAAGAAAAACGGTAAGCGCGGCGTGGCATTTGACCCGCTTTATCCCGATCCTGCCTGAATTTCCTTTGCTGTTGGTCAACCCCTGCCCGATCGGATCGTGCTATCCCGTCACTCTGCGGGTCGACACCTGACACCATAGTAACGCTTGCTCAAACCTGCCTTCATCCACTCTTTACTCGCCTGTTTAGTGCGCATTCACACAAAAAAATATTTTTAGTACTAATCTGAGAAAAAACGGTCCACCGTTATACAAACCATTTGTCGCGCTTCGCTTATTTAAAACGCCTTTCCGTCCCGCTTTTCTTCACTTTATTATAATATTTTTCGAATAAACCGGGCTATTTGATCATTTATTGATCAATCTGCTCAGGTTTTATCTGGTTTTAATCGTAACTGACGCTTCGCTTATTTTTTACAAAATTAAAAAGCCTTTTAAACCGCTTTCACGCTTCGCTTAGGTAAATTGATCGTTTGTTGATCATCTTCACTAACTGTTTCATATGACGACGTTATCCCACCGCTTCGCTTATATTCTTTTCAATTGGACTTTTTTTGAAAATGATCGATTAATAGAGTTCGCAATGGCTCTGGGAAGGCCTTTGATTTTCCATGGCACCTTTTTCAGTGGTTATGAAGATTAGTTGCGAAGCTTTATCAGCCAGTAAAGCTAATCGCCATAAATTAACCAAAATCAGGCGGAGTTTTCTATTTTTCCACCTTGATAGACGACATTTTATGGCTACATTTATATTTGCTGAATCGGCCTGATGAAGCATTAACTGTGCTATTTCTATTATTAAATCCAATGAGGAACACAGAATGACTCAATATCGTGGTGGAGCGGGAAATTTTGCTGCGGACAGAGAGCGTGCGGCTGAAGCGGGACGTAAAGGGGGCCAGAAAAGCGGCGGGAACTTTAAGAATGATCCCGAGCGCGCCATTGAGGCGGGTCGGAAAGGAGGCAAGGTAAGTCGCCGGAGCTGAACGTCTTTAACTCTGCTGCAACAGCAGTTACCATCATTTTGCTGGGCAATGTTAAATCTATTTAATTCTCCCGCATGATAATTACTGCCAGCATTATGTCAGCGCTTAATCAATAGCGGTGGCAGAGCAGTCGATTAAACCGGAAGGGGGATTCCCTTCCGGTTTTTTTTATTTTTTGTGCTTTTTAACGGTGAGTTTTAATAACGTGCTGTACCGATTAGCCTGCCGGTTAGATTTGTCTGAGGTTTTTTAGCTGAGCAAATTTATACAAATTAATTTTTATTTGTACAGGTTTTCTATCTTAGCGAAGCCGTAATAACAAAAAACATTAGAGCTCTAACGTATTGCTGTAAAAAGGAAAATGCATTTTACATGCCACTTCTGGCGTAAATTCGTACCGATGCGGCGTGCGATATAAAAAATCTCCGCTAGAATTTTTAAGTGGCAACGATACGACTGGCGTTGCGTTATTTCTTACTTACGCAACTTTTCAATCAATGAGGCTATCTTATGACAGTGAAAACGCTAAACGATCTCTTCATCCATGATTTGTCTGATGTGTACAGCGCTGAGAAACAGATAACTCGTGCATTGCCGAAAATGGCGCGCGCTGCCAGTGATGAAAAACTTATCGCTGCGTTTAATCAGCATCTTGAAGAGACACGTGGCCAAATCGAACGGCTGGACCAGTTAGTGGAAGCCACGCCAGAGGTTAAAATCAAACGAATGAAATGCCATGCGCTTGAAGGTCTGGTTGAAGAAGCGCAGGAAATCATTGATTCAGTAGAGAAGGGCGAAGTTCGCGATCAGGGCTTAATTGGTGCGGCACAAAAAGTTGAGCACTATGAAATTGCTACCTACGGCACCCTGCATGCGCTGGCATTGAAACTGGGTTACACCCAGGCGGCGAAACTGCTGGAACAGACCCTGAATGAAGAGAAACAGACGGATGAGAAGCTCACTTCGGTGGCGGAATCCATTACTGTGTCTTAAGGAGTAGCAAATGACTGCAATCGAAAATTATCATGACTGGCTGCGCGATGCGCACGCCATGGAAAAGCAGGCTGAAAGCATGCTGAGCAAAATGTCTGGTCGTCTGGAGCACTATCCGGCGCTGGAACAACGTCTGGCTCAGCATCTTGACGAGACTAAACATCAGCTCTCGCTGCTGGAGCGGCTGCTTGACACCCACGGCATTGACCACTCCGTGATGAAAGACGTGATGGGCAAGATGGCAGCGACCGGCCAGGCGGTAGGCGGCATGTTCAATTCAGACGAAGTAGTGAAAGGCGCAATCAGCGGCTATGTCTTCGAAAATGCGGAGATCGCCAGCTACACCAGCCTGATTGCGGCGGCTGAGCAGGTCGGTGATGCCGAAGGCGTCAGAGTGCTGACTGAAATTCGTGAGCAGGAAGTGGCGATGGCTGAGTGGCTGCTTCAGCATCTGCCCGAAGTGACGCAGCAGTTCCTGCAGCGTGCAGCACAGCCAGGCGTTGAAGCTAAGAAATAATATTCAACGCGAAAAAAGCCGGGTAATTCCCGGCTTTTTTGTGGCTGATTGTCAGGTAAAGCGGTCAATGTCGCTGACGCTCAACCATTCCACCCTTGCTGGCTTAATCCGCCATCAGGTGGCCATACATAGTCATCAGACGACGCGTAACGCCGTTGGTCCAGCCAAAACCGTCCTGCAACGGATATTCACCGCCACCACCAGGACGGGCACGATCGCCGCTGATGTCATATTTCTCGACCAGCTTGTGGTGCAGCTGATAGAAATTATTCACGGTATTCAGCCAGTTCACCGCGATCTCACTCGCCAGCGTCTCTTCGCCATAGTTATTCAGGCCGACAATCGCCATCCACTGCATCGGCGCCCAGCCGTTGGGCTTATCCCACTGCTCGCCGCTTTCCACCATAGAGGTCAGCAGACCGCCGTTGCTCAACAGCAGGTGACGCAGCGCAATCGCCTGCAGATGCGCCTGATGCGGCGTGGCTAAGCCGACAAACAGCGGAACCACCGAGGCGGCAGTAAACGCACCGAAGCGCTCACGACGCCAGTCATAGTCACGGAACACACCAGCCGTGCTGTCCCACAGATAGCGGGTAATTGCGCGTTTACGCGCTTCCGCTTTTTTCTGCCAGGCCAGCGCCGTCAGCTCTTCGCCTTTGGCGTGCGACAGCGTCGCAATCATCAGCTCAAGCTTGTAGAGAAACGCGTTAAGGTCGATCGGGATAAACTGGGTTGTCCGGATGCTCGACAGGCGTTTCGGGTTACGCAGCCAGCGTGACGAATAGTCCCAGCCTGATGCCGCACCGGCACGCAGATCGCGATAGACTTCGCTCGCCGGACGTTTAGACTGGCGCGCCGTTTCCACATCCTCGATCCACGACTCATCGCGTGGCGTATCACGGTCATCCCAGTAGCGGTTCAGCAGCGAACCGTTCGGCATCCGCACCACGTGATGATAGGCCTGGTTCGGCATCAGTGAGCCGGCACCGTCCATCCAGAACTGATACTCCTTCATCAGTTGTTCCTGATAACGCTTGGCACCGCGTACGCCATCCTCTTCAAACAGCTCGACCATCAGCGCAAACACCGGCGGCTGAGAACGGCTGAGATAATAGGTGCGGTTGCCGTTTGGCACATGGCCGTAGTTATCAATCAGCCAGGCGAAGTTATCCGCCATATGACGCAGCAGGTCATCACGGCCCGAGTCGGCGAGACCGAGCATGGTGAAGTAGGAGTCCCAGTAATAGGTCTCGCCAAAGCGTCCGCCCGGCACCACGTAAGGTTTCGGCAGCGGCAGCAGAGAAGAGTGCGGCATATGTTGCTGCGGCATTTTGGTCAGAACCGGCCACAGATCATCAATATGCTCGTTCAGCGTTTTATCCGGGTTGGAGACATAAAAGCTTTCATTTACGCCAGGCAGATAAAAGTGATCGGCGACAAAACGCGACAGGTCGAAATCACTGCTGCGTTTCTGACGACGATAGCGCATCAGCACATCCAGCGGATCGTATTTTGGCGAGCAGTCGGGGAAGGTTTTGCTATCCTCGAAAATGCGCGACATCTGAACGTGTTCAAACAGTTCCAGATAACGATCGGCAGGCGTGAGCGCATCCGGAGCCGGTAAGCCTTCAATCAGCTCGGGCTCCGGTTCAGAATCCTGCATGCGATCCAGTTTCAGTTCATGGGGATCGTATTGATACTCAACTTCCGCCCCGGCACGAACCTCTTCAAGTGCATTTAGTTGCTGGCGATAAGTATTAATAGCGGCCTCCTGAGCGGTCGGGGTTGCACAAAGGACAAATTATAGCCCTCTGATGCTGCGGTACAACAATGCAGAATATCTATGAACGTAATAATAATTGTCTATTAATCGGCGTTTTTGCATAAATTCCAGACAATTCAACCAAATATGCGGTTGTTCATAAAAAACGCATTTCAGATGAATCTCTTAGTCAGCAAAAGAAAAAGATTTTGTCTGAAGAAAATCGGCGTTTATTTACAATTTGTAAGAGAAGTGTGGCGCGAAATCAGGTGCAAAAGATGGCATACGCAACGCCAGAATGGCATGAAAACGCGCCTCAGCCGGATGAAAAGGACGGGCCAAAGTGGCCCGCTCAGGGAATAACGGCTTAGCGCTTCGCCAGTGCCGCGCCAATCACATCCTGATAAGGGGTGGTCGGACGCCCAATCAGCTGGCTCAGCTGGTGGGAGTCATCAAACAGCCCGCCTTGCTCTGCGCCCGCATCTGAGTCTGCCAGCATCTCTGCCAGGCCCTCAGGTAACCCTGCCGCTTTGAGAGCTGCGGCAAACTCCTGCTGGGACAGATTGACGTAATCCACTTTCTCACCGCTCTGAGCGGCAATCTCAGCGGCAAACTGCGCCAGGGTGTAGCTGTCGTCACCGGCCAGTTCATACACTTTGCCCGCCTGATTATCCCGGGTCAGCACTTCAGCTGCCGCATCGGCATAATCCTGCCGTGCCGCCGAGGCGATCCGTCCTTCGCCTGCCGCGCCAATAAAGGCATGATGCGCCAGCGCCGGGGCGATACTGGCGGCATAGTTTTCGCTGTACCAGCCGTTACGCAGCAGGGCGAACGGTATGCCGGAAGCCTGCAGCAGCGCTTCGGTTGCGCGATGCTCAACGCCCAGTCCCAGCGGAGAGCGATCGGCGTGCAGCAGGCTGGTGTAAGCAATGAAACTCACACCGGCGGTGCGGGCCGCCTCAATCACCGCTTTATGCTGGGCTTCACGCTGGCCCACTTCACTGCCGGAAATCAGCAGCAGCTTGTCGACGCCGGCAAAAGCGGCTGCCAGCGTCTCAGGCTGGCCGTAATCGGCCTGACGAACCACGACGCCACGCGCAGCGAAATCGGCCGCTTTGGCTGGCGTACGCACGGCGGCGACGATTTCGCCCGCCGGGACTTTTTTCAGCAATGCATCAATCACTAAACGGCCGAGCTGGCCGGTGGCACCGGTTACTGCAAACATGGTATCGCTCCGATTATTTCGCTGTTGGTAAAATCAATCCTGGGCTATAAACTAACTTTTCGTAAGTACTTACAGATGAGTTAGTATGGGGTTTGCAAAGTAAATGACTGAAAAGCTAAGTGAAAAATTTATTAGGGGTGAATTGCTCAATGTGAATTGCCCCTCGCGCGAGGTGCTCAAACGAGTCACCAGCCGCTGGAGCGTCCTGATTCTGCTGGCATTGCAGGATCAGACGCTGCGCTTCAGCGCGCTACGGCGGGTTGTGGGCGGCGTAAGTGAGCGAATGCTGGCGCAGAACCTGCGTCATCTGGAAGAAGATGGTTTCGTGCAGCGCATCGCCTATGATGTGGTCCCCCCCCACGTGGAATATTCTCTGACGCCGCTTGGCCGTGAAGTGAGTGAGCAGGTGGTCGGACTGGCCGACTGGCTGGAGGTCAATCTGAGCCGGATTCTGGCGCAGCGTGAAAAAGCCCAGGCGGGCGGAGAGTAAGTCCGCGCTCAGCAGGCGCAGCGGCTCTGTTTTCCGCCGCACCTTTGCCGCCGCTGACGCCCGCCAGACGCGTGGGTCAGTGCAAATATTTTTCAAACCAGGCCAGAGTTCTTTGCCATGCCAGCTCTGCCGCCGGTTTATCGTAGCGAGGCGTCGAATCGTTGTGGAAACCGTGATTTACGCCGGGATAGAGGCAGGCCTGATAGATCTTCTGGTGTTGCTTAAGCGCCGCCTCATAGGCGGGCCAGCCAGCGTTGATGTTGTTATCCAGCGCCGCATAGTGCAGCAGCAGCGGAGCCTGTATGCGCGGCACATCTTCCGCTTTCGGCTGCCGGCCATAAAAGGGCACCGCGCAGGCCAGTTCCGGAAAAGCCACCGCCGCCGCATTGGCAACGCCGCCGCCATAACAGAAGCCGGTAATCCCCACTTTTCCGCTCGCCTCCGGATGTTCGATTAAAAACGTCAGCGCGGCAAAAAAATCGTTCATCAGCCGGGTCGGATCGACCTTCGCCTGTAAGGCGCGTCCCTCTTCATCATTACCGGGATAGCCACCGACCGAACTCAGGCCATCGGGTGCCAGCGCGATGTAACCCGCTTTAGCGACCCGGCGCGCCACATCTTCAATGTAGGGATTCAGACCGCGATTCTCATGCACCACGACCACCGCTGGCGGCTTGCCTTTGGGGTTGGCTGGCTTTACCAGATAGCCGCGTACTTCACCGTGCCCCTGCGGCGAAGGGTAGTGGATATACGCTGGTTTGATGTCGGGATCGGTAAATTCAACCTGGGTCGCCAGCGCATAGTTGGGGCTGAGCATACCGAGCAGCGTCGCTCCGGTCATACCGCCAATCGCCAGTTTCCCGGCCATCGCAATAAACTCTCGTTTACTGATGCGGCCATGGGCGTAGTAATCGTAAAGCTCAAGCAGTTCCTGCGGAAAATCCTGTGCGGTCAGACGTGCCATAGCAACTCCTTAACCCGGATAAGAGGATGTGTGCCACCTTAACAAAGCACAGCCTGAGCGCGCAGGCAACCTGCGTACAGCTGCCGATTAAAACGGCGGTAACGAAACGGCAGAGGGAAATAACTCACTCAGCCCGCTCACCCTGATTGCCGCTTATTAAACCGCTTCTGCTGCGGTGGGGAACAGAATAACCGTCGGGGATGCGCTGGCTGTTAATTAGGATTAAGGATCCATTCCAATTTATTAACATATGCGCAGCCGGCAAATTGCCCGATTTATGCGGCTTCGCCTGCAATTATAATTGCGCTAATAGACAATCTCAGGCAAAAAAGCAAACAAAGCGGCAGGCAAAAATATCTGTCATTCTAACCCATTAAAAAGTAAGTCTATTTCCCTGGGTTATTGTCAAATTTGACCTTTCCCGGAACAGGGTTTATAAAATAATAACACCGAAAAACAGCAGCTTGAGGGCTATTTTTGGGTAAGGAGGGCCATAGCTGCCGGCTCATTTTGAACTGACAAATACCATAACATTCATGTCACATAACTACGCTGTAATTAACCTTTGCACCTTATTTTTAAATAAGTAATTCCCATGAAAAACAATGATCATAATCAAAAAAGACTGTTATAGTTTTCATTAACCCGATTGTTTCTGTTTCCTCGCTGCGAATAGTTTTAAATTTGCGGCGGGAATTACATTAAGCGCAACGAAATTAGTGCGTCAGGCTTAAGTTGTTAATTATAAGTAAATATGTGGTGTTCTATGTGGCAAAGAGGTAAGCAATGTTCGGATTAGATGCCTTTCATCTGGCGAGGATTCAGTTTGCATTTACTGTTTCCTTCCATATTATCTTTCCCGCCATCACCATCGGCCTCGCCAGTTTCCTGGCAGTGCTTGAAGGGATGTGGCTGAAAACCCGCGATCATACCTATCGCGATCTCTACCATTTCTGGTCGAAAATCTTCGCCGTTAACTTCGGTATGGGCGTGGTATCGGGTCTGGTAATGGCGTATCAGTTCGGCACCAACTGGAGCGGCTTCTCGCAGTTCGCCGGCAGTATCACCGGCCCGCTGCTGACGTACGAGGTCCTGACCGCTTTCTTCCTTGAAGCGGGCTTCCTTGGCGTCATGCTGTTCGGCTGGAATCGCGTCGGTCCCGGACTGCACTTCTTTGCGACCTGCATGGTGGCGCTGGGCACGCTGATCTCTACCTTCTGGATCCTCGCCTCGAACAGCTGGATGCACACACCACAGGGTTACATCATTGAGAACGGTATCGTGGTACCGCAGGACTGGTTTAAGATCGTCTTTAACCCGTCGTTCCCGTACCGGCTGTTCCATATGTCCGTGGCGGCCTTCCTCGCCAGCGCCTTCTTTGTTGGATCGTCAGCAGCCTGGCATTTGCTGAAAGGCAAAAACAACCCGGCAATTCGCAAAATGTTCTCAATGGCGTTGTGGATGGCGCTGATTGTCGCGCCGATTCAGGCGATGATCGGTGATGCGCACGGTCTCAACACCCTGGAACACCAGCCAGCGAAGATTGCGGCGATTGAAGGACACTGGGAAAACCCGCCAGGCGAAGCTACCCCGCTGATTCTGTTTGGTATCCCGGATATGGAGCAGGAGCGCACCAAATATGCGCTGGAAGTGCCTTACCTCGGCAGCCTGATTCTGACCCACAGCCTGGATAAGCAGGTCCCGGCGCTCAAGAGTTTCCCGAAAGAGGACCGGCCGAATTCCACCGTGATCTTCTGGTCATTCCGCGTAATGGTGGCGATGGGGCTGCTGATGATTACTCTCGGCGTGCTTAGTCTGTGGCTGCGTTTCAAAGGGCGTCTGTATGAGTCTCGTCCTTTCCTGTGGTTTGCACTGCTGATGGGTCCTTCAGGTCTGATTGCGATTCTGGCGGGATGGTTTACCACAGAAATCGGCCGTCAGCCGTGGGTGGTGTATGGCGTACAGCGCACCATTGATGCAGTCTCGGCGCATGGCGATCTGCACATGAGCATCAGCCTGCTGGCCTTTATTCTGGTCTACAGCTCGGTGTTCGGCGTCGGTTATCACTACATGATGCGTCTGATTAAGCAGGGACCTGAAACCGGCGAAGGACACATTACTGAGCAGGGTGGTCCGGGCCAGAAGAAAACGCCGGCGCGTCCACTTTCGGCTGCCACATTTAAGGATGGAGACCACTAAGATGATCGATTTTTCAATTATCTGGTTCGCGATTATCGTCTTCGCCACCCTGATGTATATCGTGATGGATGGTTTCGATCTCGGCATCGGCCTGCTGTTCCCGTTCAATAAGGACGCGGGTGAACGCGACATGATGGTGAATACCGTCGCGCCCGTCTGGGATGGTAACGAAACCTGGCTGGTGCTGGGTGGGGCAGGGCTGTATGGCGCGTTCCCGCTGGCCTACTCGGTGATTGCCGATGCGCTGTCGATTCCGCTGACGGCGATGCTGATTGGCCTGATTTTCCGTGGCGTCGCCTTTGAGTTCCGTTTCAAAGCGGTAGAAGGGCACCGGGCATTCTGGGACAAGTCGTTCATTGCCGGTTCGATCATCGCGACCTTCAGCCAGGGTGTGGCCGTGGGCGCAATGCTGGACGGTATCCCGGTCGAAGGACGTCACTTTGCCGGTTCCGCGATGGACTGGCTGGCACCTTTCCCGCTGTTCTGCGGCGTCGGTCTGGTGGTGGCGTATGCGCTGCTGGGCTGTACCTGGCTGATCATGAAAACCGAAGATGAACTGCATCGCAAAATGTCAGCGCTGGCGACGCCGCTGGTGATTGCGCTGCTGGTGATTGTCGGCATCATCAGTCTGTGGACACCGTTTGCACACGCAGATATCGCGCAACGCTGGTTCAGCAAGCCTAACCTGTTCTGGTTCCTGCCGGTTCCGGTGCTGGTACTGCTTTGCTCGTGGGGTATCGTGCGGGCGATTAAACGTCAGGCGCACTATTCGCCGTTCCTGCTGACGCTGGCGCTGATTTTCCTCGGCTTCTCCGGCCTCGGGATCAGTATCTGGCCTAACATCATTCCGCCGTCCGTCACCATCTGGGCCGCCGCGTCACCGCCGCAGAGTCAGGCCTTTATGCTGGTCGGTAGCCTGCTGATCATTCCGATGATCCTTGGCTACACCTTCTGGAGCTACTACGTGTTCCGTGGAAAAATCAAAGCAGACGCAGGATATCATTGATATGAAAACCGAGCTCAGCAGCATGAAAGATCACAATGAGTCCAGGGCTCCGTGGTGGAAACGCGTGATGTGGCTGGTGGTTATCTACGCCGCAAGCGTGCTGGCACTGGGCGTTGTCGCTTCACTGTTCCGCATGATGATGACCGCCGCTGGGATGCGCAGTCACTGATTGTTACAGACTGTCGCCATCTTTACGGCGACGGTGCACAGGTAAGGCTGACTTCGGTCAGCCTTTTTTAATTAGTCACCTAAGCAATTAATGCGAAATCGTCGCCAGGAGACCGCTCCGGTCAGGCCTTTCCTTACAGACGGTCACATTTTTTGTTATCCTTTTGTGACAAATATCACCCTTCAATCCGCGTCGTAAATCGCCATCATGCTCAGTCAGGCCCTTAAGAAACAGCACATTAACGCTCTGGTAGAGTGGATAGAAGCCCATCTGACCGACGACATCAACATCGATCTGATCACCCTCAAATCGGGCTATTCCAAATGGCACATGCAGCGCATGTTCAAGGAGATGACCGGGCAGACGCTGGCCGCTTACACCCGTAAACGACGCCTGACGATGGCGGCGATGGCGCTGCGGTTGACACGAATGCCGCTGATCGACATCGCGGTACGCTTTGGCTTTGATAACCAGCAGAACTTTACCCGGGTGTTTAAAAGCCATTTCTCCCTGACGCCCGGCGCGTTTCGGCGCATTCCTCATCTGCCGGTGAAAAACTTCCATGGCCGGATTCCGGTGCGTTCGCCAATTGAACGCGCAGCGCTGGTTGAGCGGGATGATGATCTGCTTCTGAGTGGCGAGACGCTGGAGTGGGAGTGCCAGTTTGGCGAGTATATTGCCGATCATCAGCATCGGGTGGCCGAGCAGGCGCGGCGGCTGGTGGCGCTGGCCGGCAGTCAGGCCCGGCACGGCTGGCTGGGTTTTCAGTATGGTCCCGGCCACTCATCGGCTGAGCAGCAGAATATCAGCCTGTTTCAGGCGCTGGAGCCGCAGCATGCGGCGCTGCTGGAAGGGCACCGTGAAACCTGGAGCGAGACGCGTGGATTGTATGCGCGGATTGACTGGAGTGGCACGCCCGAGCAACTGACCCGGTTCATTGCGGATATCTACTATCTGCACCTGCCGACGCTGGGCGTGGCGCGTCGCCAGGGCAAAGATCTGCTGCAGCTGGATTTTGCGCTCTGTAAACCCGACTGGCTGAGCGGTGTTTTTTCGATTCCGGTGACTCCAGCCTGAGAGTCAGCACGCTGCGTTAGCCCGATTCGGGCGGCATCAAAGCGACAAATGCATATTCCGTGCGGTAAACCGTGACAAACCGCACGATTTTATAAAATAACTTACCATTCTGGCGTAAAATCCTTCACCGAAACCCTGCTGTGCTCCATTCATCGTGCTTTCCTGGCGGGGCTGAAACAATCATCTGCATTTCTGGCCATTCCTGGCTAAAAACGATAAACGAAGAAAATTATGCGACGCTCAATGTTGTTCCTTATTTCAATGCTTTCGGCATTGCCTATGCTGGCTGCGGCTCAACTGGCAGAACCGTTCTCGCCACCCGCCGGGCTGCACCCGCATTCACAGATCTCTCAGCACGAAATTCTGGGCGACGGCCAGCTGCCGCAGCATAGCCAGAATAATCCTGCCGCATCCGGATTTAACGACACGCTGTAACCGTTCTGCCGGTAATCGAGTGACCGCCCGTTCACAGGCGCGGCGGGCATTACCGGCAGGATAACCCGCCTGTCACCTGCTGTGACGGTGATAGCGCGTCCCGTCGACCTCGCTCCTGTCTATAGCGCCACCAGCCGGTTATCAATTCGGTTTGCTTCTCCTGCCATCGCTGATCTGCACCTGATACTGACTCTCCGCTCTCGCCCGTCATCTGACGGCTGACCAGCCTTTTCGATCCTGACATGGTTGCCTGAAGGCGATTCAGATGCGCAGCCCGGGCGTAAAATATATCTTAATCCCGGTCGATCGCATTTTTCGTCATTGTGTTGAAGATATATCATAGCTAACCTGAGCCACTCAGATGAGAATGATTTTGATTCCATAATTTAGCTGATGCCCTGACGTGACGGGCATTCACCCCGTTTCAGGAGAGATCTTTTGCCAAACCCTAACTCTGATCGCCTTCCTCAGCGCGTCCGTAACGAACTGCGCTTTCGTCATATTCAGGTAGCGAGTAAAACCAACATTGCCGGTAACTTCTGGCGCATCGAATTCAGCGGCAGCGATCTGGCGGGCTTTACTTCGCCGGGCTTTGACGACCACATTAAGGTCTTCTTTCCTGCCACCGCCGGTGAAACGCCGGTACTGCCGCAGATTACTGACCAGGGGATTGTCTGGCCAGACGGTTTGCGTCCGGCGGCCCGTGATTACACGCCGCTGGCCTTTGATGGCGTCTCATCGCTGACGCTCGATTTCTATATTCATCAGCATGGCGTCGCCAGCGACTGGGCGAGCCAGGCGCAGATCGGTGACAGTCTGATCGTCGGTGGCCCGCGCGGCTCGCTGATTGTACCGACCGATTACGCGTTCCAGCTCTATGTCTGCGACGAAACCGGCCTGCCTGCTTTTGCGCGTCGTAAGCAGGATGCCCGCGCCCAACAGTTGCACCTGTTTGCCTATGCCGATCAGGCCACCGGCCGTGATTATTTAACCGATACGGCGGGGGTTAATCTGAACTGGCTCGGCAGCGGCCAGATGCAACTGGCGCAGCTCAGCCAGCTGACCGCCAGGCTGGATCAACTGGCGATACCGTCGGAAGATTACTTCATCTGGCTTACCGGCGAAGGCGAATTTGTTAAGGCGCTGAGCGATTACTTCACCACTCAGCGCGGCGTAAACAGCGACTACGTGCGGGCCGTGGCGTACTGGCACCAGAAGTAAGCGGGTCCGCCGCCTGTGTTGAATTTTGCCAGGTGGCGGACTACCATCAATCTCCTTTTCTTCTCTCCGGGCAGGCAATGAAAGACCATTCAGCATCTTCATCTGGCGATCAACCCACGCGCGCAGGCGGTTGCGGCAGCCGGCGTAAGCGGCGGGAAAAAATGCTGGAGGCGAGTGATATTCGTCTGCTGATGCTCCATTTTCTGGCGCAGAATGCCGCGCACGGCTATGAGCTGATCAAGTCGGTAGAGGAGTTGTCGAAAGGGGAGTATACGCCCAGTCCGGGCATCATTTACCCCAATCTGACGCTGCTGGAAGAGATGGAGGCGATTGAGGTGGTGGATGCGCAGGCCACCCGTAAAGCGTACCGGCTGACTGAGGCTGGTGAGGCGCTGCTGGCGGCCAACCGCGACCCTATTGCCAGCCTGATCGCGCGTTTATCGTCGCTGGCCATTCTGGTCAACAACCGCAGCATTCCGGCGGTAGAACAGGCAATTCACGACCTGAAAATGGCGCTCAATACGCGACTGGCGCAGCAGGATATCTCTGAGGCCGCGCTGCAGACGCTGATCGCGGCGCTGCAGGACGCGGCAGAAAAAATCACCCGCAGCTGAACGTTCTCCCTGGCGGGTTGCCAGCGGGCAACTTAGCTCACTTCAGACTTGTGCTTATCAATGTGACCCAGCGTACGATCCGGGAAACAGATGTCACGCACCCGCTGCTTCAGGCTGGTGGCGTCAGGGAAGCCGCCATCCCGTTTACGCTCCCACAGCAGATGTTCATCAAGGGTAATCTCAAAGATGCCGCCGGTGCCCGGCCTGAGCGTCACTTCCGCCAGATCGTCAGCGAAGGTGTGCAGCAGTTCCTGTGCCATCCACGCTGAACGCATCAGCCAGTTGCATTGCATACAGTAGTGGATAACGACCACAGGTTTTTGTGCCATAACTCTATTCCTTTAACGTATTGATAAATTACCGGTTAATTGTAGTTAACAAACTGTGCGCTGCAAGATAGAGTTAAATGTAAATAAGATTGATAATGATTAGCAATTGCATTAAATTCCGGATCATAATTTATAGTCAGAAATAAGTCCGATTTTACGGCTTTTGTGCCAGGCCGTTTTGATGATGCCAGTAAGCAAGTGAGCGAATACTAACAATTAATCAGGTAATTCGCGCCCATGTCACTACTTTTTCAGGGATTGACGCAACAGCGTCTGTTTAAACTGGCATTACTTGCCTCTGCCATCCACGCCACCTGCAGTTATGCCGCGCAGAGTGAATCTGCTCTGCTGGCGCGCACCGATAACAGCCAAAGCCCGTCCGAAACGGTGATGACGGTTACGGCGCCCGAAATTAAAAAACAGGCGGGCAGCAAAACCAGCCTGTCGGCGGCCGATCTGCAACAGCGTGGGGCCACCGATTTTGGCTCAATCATGCGTTATGAGCCGCTGATCAGCGCCACCGGCTCGCAGGGCGGATCGTCAGCCGGCAAGAGCGGCTTTGATCGCGCGGGCTATACCGGCTACAACATTCGCGGACTGGAAAGTAACCGGGTCGGGCTGGATGTGGATGGCATCCCGTTACCCCAGGCTACCGGTCGCAGTTACGTCGGACGTGCCGGGCTGGACAGTTTTGGCATTGGCCGGGACTACATCGACCCTTATCTGTTTGGCCGCATCGACATTGAAAAGGGCGCTACTGCGGTGGATCAGCCCAACACCTCGATTGGCGGCAATGTCTCGTTCCGCAACAAATCCCCCGACGATTACCTGCGTCCCGGCAAATCGACCTATTTTGGCTACCAGAGCGACTACGATTCCGCCAGCCGCAGCTGGCATAACGGCCTTACCGCCGCGGCAGGCGACGATGAGCTGCGCGGTATCTTTGTCTACAGCCGCCGCGACGGCCAGCAAACCCGCAATAACAGCGGCACGCTGGATGCGTATCCTGCTAACTGGCACTCCGACGCCT
This sequence comes from Pantoea brenneri, assembly GCA_002095305.1. Lineage (GTDB taxonomy): Bacteria > Pseudomonadota > Gammaproteobacteria > Enterobacterales > Enterobacteriaceae > Pantoea > Pantoea brenneri. The sequence continues at coordinate 9,811 of MIEI01000065.1, read as the reverse complement.
TTATGAGTTCCGGTATCTGGCAGCCCAACGATGCGCATCAGCTGAGCGCCACCCTCGACTACTACCACAAAACCAATCACAGCCATTACGACAGCTGGGATACTTCAGGCAATACGGTCTGGGGTACCGCACAGCAGCAGAGCGATACGCGCCGCTGGGGCATCAGCCTTGCTGATGAATACACCCCTTACAATGAGATCATCGACAGCCTGACCAGCCGTATTTACTGGCAACAAACTGAGGCGCACGACAATACCCTGATGCCGTCGAGCGCCACCGCCTGGCAAAACGTCTATTCCGATTACAACAGTGACACCTACGGAATCGACACCCGGGCGACCAAAACCCTGGGACGTCATGAGCTGAGTGGCGGACTGAATGCGCGGCAGGTGGATACCGAGCGGCCGTTCCGTCAGTCGCCGGCCCCCAGTGTTTATAGTGTCATCATGCAGCCGCAGGCCAACAGTCGCAGCTATACGCTGGGCGGCTACCTGCAGGACAAAATCAATTTTGATGCTGACGGACATAAAGCGGCGCTGATCCCCGGGGTGCGGGTGGCATACCAGAACACCAAACCGCGTGATGTCGGAACGCTGACCACCAACAGCAGCGTACTCGATGCCAGTGAAGTCTCCGCGCTGTACGGTTCGGCCAACACCGATACTCAGGTGTTACCGTCGATCGCCTTCCAGTACGATCTCACGCCTGGCCTGATGACCTATCTGCAATATACCCGCGGGGCGCAGTTCCCCAATGATACCCAGCTGTATGGCTCATGGAACCTCGGCTCCAGCTATGCTGGTACCGCGCAGTACGCGCTGATTGGTAACCCGGATTTAAAAACCGAGACCAGCAATAACTATGAGTGGGGCGTGAAAGGCCAGCTGACCGACGGTATTACGATTAATGCCGCGGCGTTTTATAACGACTACAAAAACTTTATCGCCTTTACCCGCTACAGCCGCGCGGCAAATCCGGGTAAGTTCGTTAATGTCCCCAGCAACATCTACACCACTTACCAGGCGGAGAACCGCGATAAAGCCTATATCTACGGCGCGGAAATCAGCAGCAAAGTGAACTTCGGCAGCTGGTTCCAGCAGGTGGATGGCCTGAGCGCCAGGCTGGCGTTTGGCTACACCCAGGGGGCGGCAAAGTCGAGCTACCTCGGCGACCGCTATATCGACCTGGAGAGTGTGGCCCCGATGAAAGCGATTGTCGGACTGGCCTGGGATGATGATGCGCGCGGCTACGGCGCGGCCGTCACCGCCACCTTCGTCAAAGGCAAACAGGCCAGCGCCACCAACCGTAACAGCTATGCCAATAGCGGCGGCAGCCTGACCGGATCCAGCACCGACTACATGCGGGTACCCGGTTACGGCATGGTGGACATGACGGCTTACTGGCGGATGACGCCACAGGTCAGGCTGAGCGGCGGGCTATATAACATCACCGATCGTAAATACCGGGATTACCTCAGCAGCCGTGAACTGACCAGTGCCACCCAGCAGGAACGCAACGATCAGGCGCTGGCGGTGATGCCGGGCCGTACTTTCCAGTTGGGCGTTAACGTCGATTTCTGATCACTGATGCCCGGTGCTGACGCCGGGCATCATCATGGGAGCACATCATTATGAATTCTGTTTATCAGCACTATCTCGCCCTGAAAGGCGAACAACCGAAAAAATATGCCCGTGACCTGGCGGCGTTGATCGGTATCAGCGAAGCGGCGCTGTGCGAGGCGCGAATCGGGATGGATGCCCGGCGGCTGAAGTGCGACTTTCCGGCACTGCTGAAAGCGCTGGAGTCGGTCGGCCAGACCAAAAGCATTACCCGTAACGCCTATGCCGTCCATGAACAGCTCGGCGAGTACAAAAACCTGCAGCTCGGTGCCCATGCTGGGCTGGTGCTGAACCCGCGTGCACTGGATCAGCGTCTGTTTGTCGCCCAGTGGCGAAGCGCGTTTGCCCTGCAGGAGCAAACCGCACAGGGCGAACGGCACAGTATTCAGATTTTCGATCGCCACGGTGATGCGGTACTGAAGATCTATGCGACCGATCAGACCGACCAGGCGGCGTGGCAGGCGTTGATCGCCACGTTTACCGAAGCCAGTGCGGCACCGCTGCAGGTGGAACCGGTCGCTACCGTCGCTCTTAACCCTGCGATCGATGCCGCTGCCGTCGATCGCGAATGGCGCGCCATGACCGATGTACATCAGTTTTTCAGCCTGCTCAGGCGGCATAACCTGTCGCGCCAGCAGGCGTTCCGCGCCGCCGGTGACGATCTGGCCTGGCAGACCAGCAACGATGCGCTGGCGCGTCTGTTGCAGATGGCGCAGCAGGCAGGTAACGAAATTATGATTTTTGTCGGTAACCGGGGCTGCACCCAGATTTTCACCGGCGCGATCGACAGGCTGGTGCCGATGGAAAACTGGCTCAACGTCTTTAATCCTCACTTCACCCTGCATCTGATGGCGGACCAGATCAGCGAAAGCTGGATCACCCGCAAACCGAGTGGCGATGGTTTTGTCACCAGCCTGGAACTGTTTGCTGCCGACGGCACGCAGATCGCCCAGTTGTACGGGCAGCGTAGTGAAGGCACGCCGGAACAGAAACGCTGGCGCGAGCAGATCGAGGCCCTGCGCGCGGCGGGAGCAATGGCATGAAATGGCTGACTCTGCTGGGCCTGCTGCTGGTGCTGCCTTCGCTGGCGGCGGAGCGGGTGGTATCGATTGGCGGTGACGTCACCCAGATTATCTATGCGCTGGATGCCCAGCAGCAGCTGGTGGCGCGCGACAGCACCAGTCTGCGCCCGGCGCTGGCCACCCGGCTGCCGGATGTCGGCTACATGCGCCAGCTCAATGCCGAAGGGATTCTGGCGCTTAAACCGACGCTGGTGATCGCCAGTGCGCAGGCTAAGCCGTCGCTGGTATTGCAACAGATTGCCCAGGCCGGGGTACGGGTTGTCACGGTCAGCGGCGAGAACAGCCTGCAGGCGATCCCGCAAAAAATTATCACTATCGGCCAGGCTCTCGGCCATCAGAGCGAGGCGCAGGCGCTGGCACAGCAGGTAACGCAGCAAATCAGCCAGCTGCCACAGCAGACGCTGCCGGTGAAGGTGCTCTACATTATGGCCAACAGCGGCATGAAATCGATGGCGGCGGGTAAGCAGACCGCTGCTGATAGCGCCATCCGCAGCGCCGGGCTGGAGAATGCGATGGGCAGCGTGCCGCACTATCAGGCGCTGTCGCAGGAAGGGGTGATCGCTGCCGCGCCGGACCTGGTGGTGGTGGGTGAAGAGGGGTTGCAAACCATTGGCGGCGAACAGCGTTTGTGGCAGCTGCCCGGCCTGGCGCTGACGCCAGCCGGTCAGCAGCATCGTTTACTGGTGATCGATACCCAGGCGCTGCTGGGCTTTGGTCTGGATACGCCGCGGGCCATCGTCCGGTTACGTCAGGCTGCGGAATCTCTGATGCATGAACGGTAATACGCTGCGCGGGCTGGCGCTGATGACCATTATGCTGCTGGTATCCATGGTGCTGGCGGCCAACCTTGGCGCGATGTCCCTGTCGCTGCGCGCCCTGTGGCAGGCACCGCTCAGCGATATGATCTGGCAAATCTGGCTGAATATCCGCCTGCCGCGCGTACTGCTGGCGGTGCTGATCGGCATGGCGCTGGCGGTGTCGGGCGCAGTGATGCAGGGCGTGTTTCGTAATCCGCTGGCCGATCCGGGTCTGCTCGGCATCAGCAGCGGTGCCGGTCTGGCGGTGGCGCTGGCAATCATTGTCCCGCTGGCCCTGCCGCCGTCGCTGGCGCTGTGGCTGCCGATGATCGCCGCGTTTATCGGCAGCCTGCTGGTGACGCTACTGATCTTCAGTTTCAGCCGGCTGGCGCGCGGCAACCTGTCGCGGCTGCTGCTGGTGGGCATCGCCATTAATGCGCTGTGTGGGGCGGCGGTCGGCGTGCTGTCGTGGCTGAGCAACGATCAGCAACTGCGCCAGCTATCGCTGTGGGGAATGGGCAGCCTGAGCCAGGCGCAATGGCCGGCGCTGCTGATTTGCGCGGTGCTGATTTTACCGGCGCTGCTGCTGTTACAGACCGGGGCGCGCCAGCTGAATCTGCTGCAGGCGGGGGAAGAAGATGCCCATTACATGGGCGTTGATGTGAAACGCACTCAGCACCAGTTACTGATCCTCAGCGCGCTGCTGGTCGGCACCGCGGTTTCGGTCAGCGGGGTGATCGGCTTTGTCGGCTTAGTGGTGCCACACGTGATGCGTTTTTGTCTTGGCAGCGATCATCGCTGGCTGCTGCCCGGCTCGGCGCTGGCCGGGGCGATCCTGCTGCTGCTGGCCGATACCCTGGCGCGCACGGTGGTGGTGCCGGCGGAGATGCCGGTCGGCCTGCTCACCAGCCTGATTGGCGGGCCGTGGTTTCTCTGGCTGATCCTGCGTCAACAGCGAGGCATCGAATGAACGAGTTACTGCAGGCCACGGATCTCTGTTTATTCCGCGACGGCAAGGCGATTATCGATCGGCTCGACGTGACGCTGACGGCCGGTGAGATGGTGGCGCTGATAGGCCCTAACGGTGCCGGTAAATCGACATTGCTGCGCCTGCTGACAGGCTTTCTGCCGCCCGATCGGGGGGAATGTCGTCTGGGTGCGGCCCGGCTGGCGGACTGGTCTCGCCATCAGCTGGCACGCCGCCGGGCAGTGATGCGTCAGCAAACCCAGCTGACCTTTTCTCAGTCCGCCGAATCGGTGGTGGCGATGGGACGCGCGCCCTGGCCGGATACCGGCAGTCGACAGATTGTGGCTGAGGTCATGCAGCTGACCGGCTGTGATTCGCTGGCACAGCGCGACTACCGCCAGCTTTCCGGCGGCGAGCAGCAGCGGGTGCAACTGGCGCGGGTGCTGGCACAGCTATGGCAGGATGGCGCGCCGCGCGGCTGGCTGTTTCTGGATGAACCGACCTCGGCGCTGGATCTCTTCTGGCAGCAGCAGACGCTGCGTTTATTGCGACAGCTCACCCGTGGCGGTGAGCTTAGCGTCTGCGCCGTGCTACACGATCTGAACCAGGCGGCGTTATGGGCCGATCGCATCCTGCTGCTGCACGCCGGCAGGCTGGTGGCGCAGGGTACGCCGCAGGCGGTGATGACGGAAGCGACGCTGACCCGCTGGTATCAGGCCGAGTTGCAGGTCACGCAGGGGGCGGGCGGGCAGCCGCATATTCAGCTGCGGGTTTAGGCCGTTTCGCTTTTAAAACATTGTGTTGCGAAGTTATGTCTTGCCAGTTTTGCGCCATACTTGTGTTCCTTGGTGAGTTATTAAGGAGACAATAATGGCGCAATCATTAGACCAAACCGCTAAACAACTGGGTGAAATTTTACTCTCTTCCGGACTTCATCTTGCCACTGCCGAATCCTGTACCGCCGGATTGATCAGCATGACGCTGGCGGCGGTGGAGAACAGCGGCAACTTTTATACCAGTGGCTTTGTCACCTACAGCGAGAATGCCAAAATCCGCCTGCTGGGTGTCCGCCCCTCGACGCTGGAGCAGCACACGGCGGTCAGTGAACAGACGGTGCGGGAGATGGCGCAGGGTGCCTGTGCGCGCTCCGGCGAGCCGGTCGGGCTGTCGATCAGCGGCTATGCCGGGCCTGATGGCGGAGAAGATGGTACGCCGGCGGGCACCATCTGGTTTGGCTGGGTATTGCCGAACGGCCGCGACTACGCCGAGTGCCATCAGTTCAGTGGCGATCCCAAATCGGTGATGGAGCAGGGTGCGCAGTTCGCGCTGGAAGGCCTGATTAAACGGCTTCAGCTGCCGGTGGAATAAAGGCGCAATGCTGCGCCTTATCCGGCAGGGGTAATTGCCTTAGCGACAGTCGACGATCAGACGGCCACGAACTTTGCCATCCAGCAGGTCCTGAGCCCCCTGGCGGGCTTCGCTTAAGGGGATCACCTGCGTCAGCTGGCTCAGCAGATCGCTATCGAGCAATTCCCCGAGCCGTTGCCAGGCTTGCTGGCGCTGCGGGATCGGACACATCACACTGTCCACGCCAGCCAGCGTGACGCCGCGTAAGATAAACGGTGCAACGCTGGTCGGCAGATCCAGTCCCTGCGCCATTCCACAGGCGGCGACCGCACCGTCACGCTGGGTCGCGGCCAGCACGTTGGCCAGGGTGTGGCTGCCGACGCTGTCTACCGCTGCCGCCCAGCGCTCTTTCATTAACGGCTTACCGGGCTGGGAGAGTTCGTTGCGGTCAATAACCGAAGCTGCACCCAGCGTATCAAGCAGATAAGCGTGGTCGCTGGCGCGCCCACTGGAGGCCACCACCTGATAGCCGAGGCGGGCCAGCAGGCTGACGCTAAAGCTACCGACGCCGCCGCTGGCACCGGTCACCAGCACCGGACCGCGATCTGGCGTAATGCCCTGTTTTTCCAGCGCCATCACACACAGCATCGCGGTCAGGCCTGCGGTGCCAATCGCCATGGTTTGCAGCGGGCTGAGCGTGGCGGGCACTTCCACCAGCCAGTCGCCGGTCACACTGGCTTTCTGCGCCAGGCCACCCCACTGTTTTTCGCCCACGCCCCAGCCGGTGAGCAGGGCGACGTCGTCCTGTTGCCAGTCGGGATGGCGGCTGGCGGTAACCCGTCCAACAAAGTCGATACCCGGAACCATCGGAAACTGACGCACGATCGGACCTTTATTGCAGATCGCCAGCGCATCTTTATAGTTCAGGGATGAGTAACTGACGTCGAGAGTGACATCGTGGTCGGGCAGTTGAGATTCGGGAAGATCTTTCAGCAGAGAACGGTAACCCTGTTCGTCATTTTCAATGACCAGTGCCTTGAACATGCACCTCCGGCAAAATAGGAAAGAGGGGAATAAGTTTACGCCTGGTGGCGTGATTACGGTAGGGACTGGGTCGCTAACGGCTGGCCGCGCCGCTCTCCCCGCCTGCAACGTCGAACTGATTAGCGAAAGAGGTATGCATAAATCAGCATATAATTCAGTTAATTAGTCGAATATTTCAGGTTTATTATTATTTAAGTCAATTAAAACAGTGGCTTGCGATTTTAATGGTTTGACTAATTAATTGCTTTCTGCGGCTTGTTCGCGCCAAAAAAAGATGACATCATGACCGCCACTTTTTTGCACCCGCTTATCGCTTTCAGAGGACGTTGCCATGTCCGGTTCACCGCGCACTCGCTCTGGTTACCGTTCGTTTTTTCCGGCTTACGCCCGATTATTCTCCGCTCCGCCGATCACGTTCTGCATCACCATGCGGTGAGGCCAGTCTGGCGCTGGCTGCTGGCTATCGGTAAAGATGTCGTATTACCGATCACCGGTGGCTGAAAGCGGCCGCATGCCCCTGTTTGACATTATCCGCCGGGGAGATCTCCCCATTGCTGTGCCTCTGGCACTCACGCCCTGACGTTAGGGATTTGCCTTATGACTCCACTGAAAATTGCTGCCAGCGCCGCGGTGGCGCCCAATCTGACTCTTAACACTGCGCGCGACGTGGTGACACTGGATAACACTGACTTTACCGATGTGGCGGCGGTGGTCGTCTCACTGGCAGATACCCGCAGTGGCGTACTCGCCCTGTTGCGCCACACCGGCTTTAATCTGCCGGTATTTGTGGCTAACGCGTTTGAAGAAGAGGTGATGCATCTGCCTGGCGTCAGCGGTGAACTGAACGGTGAACCGCAGGATTGGATCGCATTGGAAGCCGCCGCGCAGGCGTATGAAGCGGCTCTGCTGCCGCCGTTTTTCGAGACGCTGACCCGCTATGTGGATATGCAGAACAGCACCTTTGCCTGTCCGGGGCATCAGGGCGGGGCATTCTTCAAAAAGCATCCGGCGGGCAAACAGTTCTATGATTTTTATGGCGAGAACCTTTTCCGTTCTGATATGTGCAATGCCGACGTCAAACTGGGCGACCTGCTGATTCACGAAGGATCGGCTAAAGATGCGCAGAAGTACGCGGCAAAGGTGTTTAACGCCGATAAAACCTACTTCGTGCTTAACGGCACCTCCAGCGCCAATAAAGTGGTGACCAACGCGCTGCTGACGCGCGGCGATTTGGTGCTGTTTGACCGCAATAATCACAAATCGAATCATCACGGTGCACTGATTCAGGCGGGTGCTACGCCGGTTTATCTTGAAGCCGCGCGTAATCCTTTCGGCTTTATCGGCGGCATTGACGCGCACTGCTTCGATGAGGCTTATCTGCGCGAGCAGATTGGCAAGGTGGCCCCGCAGCGTGCCGCGGAAGCGCGTCCTTTCCGACTGGCGATTATCCAGCTGGGCACCTATGACGGCACGGTTTATAACGCGCGTCAGGTGGTGGATCGCATCGGGCATCTGTGTGATTACATCCTGTTCGATTCCGCCTGGCTCGGCTATGAGCAGTTTATTCCGCTGATGGAAGGGTGTTCGCCGCTGACCCTGACGCTGACTGAAAACGATCCCGGCATTTTTGTCACCCAGTCAGTGCATAAGCAGCTGGCGGGCTTTTCGCAAACCTCGCAGATCCATAAAAAAGATAACCACATCCGCGGTCAGCGACGCTTTTGCCCGCATAAACGCCTGAATAACGCCTTTATGCTGCACGCCTCAACCAGTCCGTTCTATCCGCTGTTCGCCGCGCTGGACATCAACGCCCGCATGCATCAGGGCGAGGCGGGACGGCGGATGTGGGATGAGTGCGTTACGCTGGGGATCGAGGCGCGAAAAGCGATCCTTGAGCGGTGTGAGATGATCCTGCCGTTTGTGCCGGAAACGGTCGATGGGCAACCCTGGCAGGCGGCCCCAACTGAGACGATCGCCCGCGATCTGCGCTATTTCAGCTTTGAACCGCAGGCCAACTGGCACGGTTTTGCGGGTTATGCCCGCGATCAGTATCGCGTTGATCCCTGCAAGCTGCTGCTGACCACGCCGGGCATTGATGCGGCGAGCGGTGACTATGCCGGATTCGGGATCCCCGCCACCATTCTGGCGAACTATCTGCGTGAAAACGGGATCGTGCCGGAGAAGTGCGATCTTAATTCGATTCTGTTCCTGCTAACGCCGGCCGAAAGCCCGGAGAAAATGGCCAATCTGGTGGCGATGCTGGCGCAGTTCGAACAGCACGTTAAAGAGGATGCGCCGCTGGCTGAAGTGCTGCCGACGATTTACCGCAAAAATGCTCAACGTTATGCCGGCTATACCCTACGTCGGCTGTGTCAGGAGATGCACGATCTTTATGTCAGCCATGATGTGAAGAGCCTGCAACGAATGATGTTCCGCGAAGCGGGTCTGCCGCCGGTGGCGGTGAATCCTCAGGATGCACATCAGGCGTATATTCGTGGCGAGGTTGAACTGGTGCCGATCGCTGAAGCCGAAGGGCGTGTCGCTGCGGAAGGCGCATTGCCTTATCCACCGGGCGTGCTCTGCGTGGTGCCGGGTGAAGTGTGGGGCGGGGCGGTGCAGCGCTACTTCCTGGCGCTGGAAGAGGGCGTTAATTTACTGCCAGGCTTCTCGCCGGAACTGCAGGGCGTTTATACCGAGGAGGACGCCGCGGGGCGCAAGTATCTGGTGGCTAATATGATGGTGGGCCGCTGATCTGAGCGTGGGCAGAGGCGGGTAGCGGCCCGCCGGGCCCTGGGTTCGCTGCGCAGGGCTATGAGAGGTTTTCGCCTGGCGGCGGTGTACGCTTTGCAGCGAGCTGACACTTAATGGATTTTCGCCCGCCGGGCCCTGGGTTCGCTGCGCGAACGGGCTATGAGAGGTTTTCGTTCGCCTGGTAAGCCGGGCTGTTTCAGATTC
>MIEI01000064.1 GCA_002095305.1 Pantoea brenneri | reverse complement strand
GCCCTAATCACCTTGTTCTTTTTTTAATCTGTTACACAGAGAGCACCTATGACTATTACACAGCGACTGGTATCGCTATTTTCACTGCTTGCCATGTCCCTGATCGTGCAGGTGATTATTTCTTCATCAGTGATATCGGGCTTCCAGTCTCGTTTTGAATATGTGCAGGTGAACGCGATTCCCAGCATCCGTGATTTAAACAAATCGATCAGTGCCACCAATCAGCTCGGCATTGCGTTGTATCGTCATCAAAGCATGATGGATAGCGCAAAACAGCCGGCGGCGGAGCAGCGAATCGATCAGCTGATGCTTGATATCTTTGCGACGTCAGAAGAGCAAAGCAGTGGCACTGCGCAAATCAACATTGCGGTTAACCAGATGGACCAGGCAACGCAGCAAAATGCGGTACTGCTTGAACAGTCTGCTTCCTCGGCGAATGAACTGCCCGCTGTTTATCCCGGTTCTGCGGTTACCCGTCGCGGTCCTGCAGACAGTCCAGATAGATTTGCCCCGATCGCATCACCTTCTCTTTCGCCTGCTGGCGAATATCCTGACCTTCGAATGCGCCGTAAACCTGCCCGAACGTCACGCCCGACAGCCGTTGCATTATACGCTGCACCGCGGCAGCCGGGAGCGGCAGCATATTCGGGTAACTCCACATAAATGAAACGCCATGCGCCCCGGGCGTGACCTGCAGAATGTCGCCCGCCAGGATCACGCCGTCACCTTCGGCCCAATGCAGCACGCAGCCGCCGGGAAAATGGCCGCCCAGCCGCAACAGCGTCAGTGAAGGCAGCAGCGGCAATGAGTCGCCCTGCCATAGTTTGAGATGCGGGCTGTCACGCACAATCCATTCGCGATCGCGATCGTGCAGATATATCGGTGCGTTAAATGCGGCGGCCCACTCCTGCATCGTGGTGTAGTAGTGCGGATGGGAAATGGCGATGGCGTGCAGGCCACCCAGCGCGTTCACCAGCGCCAGGGTCGCCTGGTCAAGATTGGCAATGCAGTCCCACAATACGTTTCCGTGCGGCGTGCGCAGCAGAAACGCCCGTTGATCGATAGCAAATTTCGGCACAGTTTTGATACTTAGCAGTGCCTCGCCGTGCGCCGTCCATTTATTGGCGTGGCGCGCGGTCAGCTGATCGAAATCGATCCAGCTCTGTCCGCCTGCAGGCACGTACTGACGCGGGTCGTCGCAGATTTTACAGCGATCTGTCGGGCTGTGCGGTGGCTGATACGCGGTGCCACAGGCGGTACATAGCCTGATCATGCTGAACTCCTTCTCTCCCGGCTGGGAATGGGTGAATTATGATGCGAATCGGCCACGCCACGCCTGCATCAGTCGCGCGCCATACAGGCCGATCGTCAGACCGCTGACAATAATTAGCAGTGCAGCCAGTTTCAGCGCTGACAGCTGCTCGTCGAAAATCCAGAACGATCCCAGTAAGCCAAACACCGGCACCAGCAACGAAAGCGGCGCGACGGTCGAAACCGGATAGCGTTTCAGTAAGGCGTTCCAGACCCAATAGCCGAACAGGGTGTTGGGATAGACCTGGAAAAGGATCGACAGCAGCGTTGTCCCATGGGCGTGAGTCAGTAAACCGTGAAAGCCACTCAGCCCATTAACAGCATAAGACAGAATGAATAACGGGATCGGGGCGAACAGGCTCGACCAGATTAAAAAAGCGAATACCTGATGACTGTTCGCTTTCTTATACAGGATATTGGCCACGCTCCAGGCGATAGCGCCGAACAACACACAACCCAGCCCGAGCACTGAAACAGAGCCATCGGTCAGAAAAATGATGCACGACAAACCGGTGAGCGCAATGGCGATACCTGCCGACTGAAAGCGCGACAGCGGTTCGCGAAACGCCCAACTTCCCAGTAACAGGGTAAACAGCGCGCTGAATTGCAGCACCAGCGAGGCGACGCCGGCAGACAATCCGAGCCGGATGCCCAGATTGACCATGCCCCATAGGCCGACGCCGAATACCAGCCCATAGCCGATCAGCCAGTGCCATTTCACCGCGGGTTTAGCGATAAAAAACAGCGCGGGCAGGGCGCACAACAGAAAGCGAATGCCGGCAAGGACAAAGGGATCAACTTCCTTCAGCCCCAGTTTAATCACTGAAAAGTTAATTCCCCAGATTGCGGTGATCACTACCGCCAGCAGCAGATGGTGCGTTTTCATTTTATCGATCCTGCAGGAGAGTGAGCGTCAGCAGAAGAGGGACGTAAAGTCGCCCACCAGAACAGCAGTGCCGCCAGGCTGATGGCGCTGCCGAGCAGACAGACTCCCGGCCACTGCCAGCCGGCATAGACCCGGGTGGCGGCGCTGGCCCCGAGGGCGCTACCGACAGAGTAGAAACACATATAGGCAGCGATCAGCCGGTGATTTGCGTCGGGCCGGCCATGAAGCAGCAGGCTCTGACTGCTGACGTGTACCGCCTGCACCGCAAAATCGAGCAGGATCACCCCGGCAATAAACAGCCAGATTGAGTGATGTAGCCACGCAAGCGGCAGCCATGACAGCGTCAGCAGCAGCAGGCCGATGCCGGTGGTACGTTGGCCATATCCCTGATCCGCCCAGCGTCCGGCCCGGATGGCGGCCAGCGCCCCTGCGATACCCGCCAGGCCAAACAATCCGGTTTCGGTATGACTAAAGTTAAGCTGGCTTAACGGCAGCACCATGGCGGTCCAGAACACGCTGAAAGCCGCAAAAATCAGCATGGCGAGGATTCCGCGCACCCGTAATAGCGGCTCATCCAAAAATAGCCGGAAGAAGGCACGCATCAGCGTTCGCCAGGCGGGCCTTTTCATCGGCACGCTCTGGCCGGGCGCGGTCCGCCAGAGGATCGCGGCCAGCAGTACCAGCAGCGCGGCAGAAGAGAGATAAACCGCCCGCCAGCCAGCGAGATCGGCGATTGCGCCAGCGGTCAGTCGGGCTAAAAGTATTCCCAGCACCACTCCGCCGGTAACCATACCGACCACCTGACCGCGTTGCGCCGCAGAAGAGAGTGAGGCGGCGTAAGCCACTACCACCTGAACCACCACCGCCATCAGGCCGACCAGGCTCATGGCGATCAGCAAAGCATAAAAGTCCGGGGCAAGGCTGACCAGCAGTACGGCCAGTGCCAGCATCAGCAGCTGGCAGACAATCAGCAGCCTGCCATTAAAAAGGTCGCCCAGCGGCACGACAAACAGCAGCCCCAGCCCATAGCCGACCTGGGTGGCGGTTACCACCACGCCTGTCGAACCGGCGGAGACGGCAAAGGTCTGCGCCATGGCGGTCAGCAGCGGTTGCGCAAAATAGACGTTGCCCACCGCCAGCGCGCAGGTTACGCCCAGCAGCATCACCAGTTTCAGCGGCACCGGTTTGCTGCGGGTTGATGAGACCAGACGGTCACCGTCTGATACCAGCGAACGGGGTGTGCTGTCGGGCTGAGCCATTTTTACCTCCTGCGGATTTGGTTTCAAATTAAAACCAGGTTGGCCATTATTAACGGTTTTGGTTTTTTTTAGCAACCAGATTACCGCACTAAGGTATACTCAGACGTAAGCAGAACAGAGCAGGAGAGAAGATGGCGAAGCAAACCGCATTGTTAAACAGTGAATGCCCGGTAGCCCGCACTCTGGAAGCCGTGGGTGAGCGCTGGTGTTTGCTGATCGTTCGCGAGGCGTTCGACAACGTCCGCCGCTTCAGCGAGTTTCAGAAAAACCTCGGGCTGGCGAAAAATATCCTGGCCGCACGTCTGAAATTGCTGGTGGAGCTGGGCGTGTTTGATCTGCGTCCCGCTTCTGACGGCAGCGCCTACAGCGAATACGTGCTGACAGCACGCGGACGCGCGCTGTTCCCGATTATCGTGGCGATGCGTCAGTGGGGTGAGCAGAATATGTTCACCCCAGGCGAGACCCATTCGGTACTGAGGGATAACCGTGACCAACAGCCGTTGCAGCCGCTGGCCGTGGTATCCGCCAGCGGAGAGCCGCTGGGGCCGGAAGATTGCCACCGTGTGCGGGTGGTGAAGGGCGGCTAATCACTCTTGCCGGGCCTGCTGCGGCTGTGTCCCGCAGCAGGCCCGACCGGGTGAATCAGGGTTGCCGTCTGAGCGTAATGCGGGTCAGCTCTGACGGGCGGCCCAGCCGAACCGCCATGCCCGGCCAGAGCGCGGTGCCGTTATTGACATAGAGCTGCATTCCGTCCACCTGATAGAGACCGGAAACAAAGCCGCCGTTGGGTTTCGCAAACAGCCGGTCCAGTCCGACGATCAGACCGCCGTGAGTATGGCCCGACAGCTGCAGATCAACGCCCATCGCGGCGTTATGGCGGGCATTACGGGGCTGGTGATCCAGCAGGATCACCGGCGCATTGGCGGGCGCATGCTCCAGCGCTTTGGCCAGATCGGGCCCCTGTGCCTGCCTGGCCGGTGCGGATGCGTCGGGCAAACCGGCCACCACCAGCTTCGCCGTGCCGCGCTCGATCACCGTATGACTGTTGAGCAGTGGCTGAAGTCCCAGTGAAGCCAGATGTTCAGTCCAGATCGCCTGATGAAAGAAATACTCATGATTACCGGTGATCGCCCATACCCCATCAGGCGCCTGCAGGCCGCGCAGCGGAGCGACGTCGCGCGCCGATGCTCAAGGCTGCCATCAATCACATCCCCGGTCACCACGATCAGGTCAACCCCCAGCGTCATCGCCTTCGCCACCGTGGCCTCACTCCACGCCGCATTAAACAGCCGCGTGATATGTAAATCTGTCAGCTGTAACAGCTGATAGCCATCAAATTCTGCCGGCAGGTCAGGGATCACCAGCGTCAGGTCTTTGACCGGCGGCACCCGTATCGCCTGGTAAACGCCGACGGTGGCCAGTCCCATGGCGAACAGCACCGCCAGATAGCGTACGCCGGGCACCAGTTCCAGCGGATGGCGCAGCAGCAGGGCCACCAGCGTCACCGCGTCAATCAGCATCTGGGTCAGCGCCAGCAACAGAACGGTGCTGTAAGCCCAGTTAAACAGAATAATAACGATCCGCGGCATCTCAGCCGAGAAAATGCCGCCCGAGGTGAAACGGCTGATCAGCAGATACTGGGAAGCCAGCAGCACCAGCATGGACAACAGAATTTTGACGACCAGCGGCAGGGATAAGGGAACAATGACCCGCGCAATAACGTACCAGCTGGGTAAGCTGAAAATCAGGTGAAACATAGCAATCTTCCCTTTGAGCGCTGAAGGTCAGCACAAGAAATAAGACCAGAATGTGCGTTATAAACCGCGAACTTTCACGGAATGCGCCGCTGTGTAGTGTATACGACTCTGGCGCTGCGGTGGCTTCACGACGAATGCTTTATGCAGAGATAACCGCGGGCAGCGGGGGGCGGGCAGAAGGGTGGAAGGAGACGCTGGTATGGGTTACCACACGCAACGCCTGTGCAGACGCCGTTGATAATGGCCGGAAAGCCGGCCATTGCGTTTAGCCGACGACCGGGCGTTTACTCTGCGACAGGGCTGCCATAAAGCTATCGTCCAGATGCAGATGCTGCTTAACCAGTTCCGGTGGCGTACTGGCCAGCCACTGATTGAGCGAGATATCGGCGTAATAGTCGCTCTTAAACAGCTCAAGGAAGCGTAACGGACCCTTGCCGGTATTTTCGATGTAATGACCCATGGCAAACGGCACGTAGCCGACATCACCAGCGCGATAATCAAAGGTGCGGGCCTGGCCTGACGAGGCGAATACGCCCATCCGGCCCTCGCCTTCCAGATAGTATTGCCATTCGTCGTTATTGGGATGCCAGTGCAGCTCGCGCAGCCCGCCGGGTTCGATTTCGACCAGCGCCGCGGCCACCTGCCGGGCTATCGGGAAGTTAGAGCTGTCAGTAATCCGCACCGTTCCGCCAGGTGCCTTTAACGGATCCTGAGCCAGCATCCGGTGGGTAAAACGCAGGGTGGATCGGGTGCCGCCCTGAACGCTGTCGGAGGCGGCGCGGTCAGGTGGCGTAGCGGCGAAAATATATTCGTCTGAGGGCGACGGCAGCTGAGAGAAGACAGAAACCGGGAGCTGAAAGTTTTTGGCGAGGATCTCTGGCGGAATGTGTTTAAACCAGTCTGAGAGCAGAAAGGTGCTGTCCTCATCAAATCCGCCATCGTCAAAGGCCAGCAAAAATTCACAGCCATCCGGTCCCAGCCCCTGAATGGAGTGCGGCACGCCGGGCGGGAAGTACCACAAATCGCCGACGCCGATATCATCGACAAACCAGCCGCCGTGAGTATCGAAGGCGGTCACCCGCGCCGTTCCGTAGGTCATGTAGGCCCATTCCGCTTGTTTGTGCCAGTGGAGTTCGCGGATGCCGCCAGCGTTGAGGCGCATATCGACCCCGGCAATGGTGGTGGAGATACCTAACTCGCGTTGTGTCACCTGCCGCGTCCAGCCGCCGCTGCCTTTACGCACGTGCGCATCGCTGAAGCTGTAACGCAGGTTAGGTAAGGTGCCGCTGTCGGTTGCGGGCGGATCAACCAGGTCGGGATTTTCTGCTTCGCGCATCGGGTCATGCGGGCCGGGATCGCGCCCGCCGGGTTTAGCACCGGCCGGGTAGGCTGTGACCTGATTATCATGGGCATGAACCTGACCCGCGGCCAGCGCCACGGTGCCACCGGCGGCAAAGGCCATAAAGCGTCGTCTGCTTAACGTTGTCATCGGCAATCTTCCTTCCGCTGTGAATAGAGTAGAGACGGTAATAGGTGCTGCCTATCCGTTATAAACAGAGAAGAAAGACGGCGTTTAACAAACTTGTAACGCGATCGGCGGCGGAGCAAACCAGTAAGCCGGGTTGATACATTTCCGGAGCGTCGGAAGAATGGTACATGTTGATTCAGGGTATAATTTCAGCCGGCCAGCCAGCGGGAAAAAGGCACGGAATGCCTAAATGTCAGGCGTACGTTTAACATCGGTTGAAGAAGCAGCAAGCGTTGCAGATGAAATAAAATGTTACGCATAAGGTTAGTGAAACTTATATCTTAGCCTGCTGATCGTGTTGTACCCCCGGCAGGGAGACGGTGAAATTATGCTCATAAAAAAGGTTGCCTGAGTCTCAGGCAACCTTTGCAGTGACGGCGCGGCCTCAATCCACAGCGTTAACGCAGTATGCCTGAGGTGGTTGTCGTCTCGTCGGTTACCCTGGTCATGGTTACCGGGATACTTTTATAGGCAGGAATACCGCTCTGCGTATCATGGCTGTCGAGCGGCACCATCACGTTAGCCTCGGGATAGTAAGCGCCGACCGAACCGGGAGCCATGTCGATGATTACAATCGTCAGGTTTTTCATCTGGCGTGAGGTCGGATTACCGTCCGGATCGAGTGCCATTAAATCGACCCGATCGCCGACGCGCAGCTGACGTTTCTCCGCCTCTTCGGCATTGATAAACAGCACGTCGCGGCGACCGGTGACGCCACGATAGCGGTCGTTGAGGCCGTATAACGTGGTGTTGTACTGGTCGTGGCTGCGTAGCGTAGTCAGCACCAAATCATGGCACTTCAGCGAACGCGGATCTTCATTAATCCCCTGCATCACCTTGAATTGCGCCCGACCGGATGGCGTATTCCATACGCGCTCAGAAGCGGCATTATAGAGCCGGAAGCCGCCCGGTTTTTTCACCCGCTCATTGAAGTTTTCAAACGCCGGGAAGACGGCTTCAATCGCATCACGGATGCGGTTGTAATCGGCCGCCATGGCGCGCCAGTCAACCACGCTGTCCGGCAGCGTGGCCTGAGCCAGCGCGGCCACCAGCGCCGGTTCAGATTTCAGGTGCGGTGAAGCCGGCTCCAGCGAGCCGCGCGAGGCATGCACCATCGACATGGAATCTTCCACCGTCACGCTTTGCGCGCCGGTAGCCTGAACATCGGTTTCGGTGCGGCCAAGAACCGGCAGCAGGTAGTTATGTTTGCCCAGCAGCAGGTGCGAGCGGTTGAGCTTGGTGGCCATATGTACCACCAGATCCAGCTTACGCATCGCCGGGAAGGTCACCTGAGGATCGGAAATGGCCTCCGCCAGGTTACCGCCCAGACAGAGCAGCGCTTTGGCTTTGCCATCCCGCATCGCCTGTATCGCCTGAATAGCGCCGTGGCCGTGTTTCTGCGGCGGACGGAAGCCAAAAACGCGTTCCAGACTGTCGAGCAGCGACTGCGGCGGGATCTCGGTGATACCCACGGTGCGGTCGCCCTGCACATTAGAGTGGCCCCGCAGCGGACAGATGCCGGCACCGGGTTTACCGATGTTGCCGCGTAGCAGCAGCAGGTTGGCAATCTGCTGCACATTCTGGGTGCCATACTGATGCTGGGTAATGCCCATGCCATAACAGATGATGGTCCGCTCAGCGCTGGCATAGAGTCGGGCGATGTGCTGGATCTCTTCACGTGCCATGCCCGACACCTTCAGGATGTGCTGCCAGTCGGTGCTCTCCAGATCGGCCTTCAGCGCCTCGAACCCTTCGGTATGTTCATTAATAAAGGCTTCATCGATGACGCCGGGCTCGCCTTTACTCAGCGCCTCCTGATGCATCGACAGCAGGATCTTCATGACGCCTTTCAGCATCGCTGCATCGCCGCCGACCCGCACTTTGTAATAGGTCGATGCCAGCTCGGTCGAGCTGAGGGAGAGCATTTCAATCGGACTCTGGGGCGAGGTAAAGCGCTCGAGGCCACGTTCCCGCAGCGGGTTGATCGCAACGATGGTCGCGCCGCGTTTAGAGACTTCACGTAAGGTACCCAGCATGCGGGGATGGTTAGTGCCAGGGTTATGACCGATGCATAACACCAGATCGCAATGGTCAAAATCTTCCAGCTCTACCGTGCCTTTGCCGACGCCGATCGATTCCGGCAACCCGACGCTGGTCGGTTCGTGGCACATGTTGGAACAGTCGGGAAAATTATTGGTGCCATATTCGCGGGCGAATAGCTGCCACAGAAAAGCCGCTTCGTTGGAGGCGCGGCCCGAGGTGTAAAACTCTACGCTGTCGGGATCGTCATAACTGCGCAGATGTTCGCCGATCTCTTTAAACGCAGTCTCCCACTCGATTGGCTGGTAGGTGTCGGTGGTCGCATCATACTTCATCGGGTGCGTCAGTCGCCCTTCGCCTTCAAGGTGCAATGCGCTGCGCTGCCATAATTCAGTGACCGTATGCGCGGCAAAGAACGCCGGCGTGGTGCGTTTGCTGGTCGCTTCCCACGACACCGCTTTCGCGCCGTTTTCACAAAATTCAAACGAAGAGGCATGCTGAGGGTCGGGCCAGGCGCATCCCGGGCAGTCAAAGCCCTGTGGCTGGTTCACTTTGAACAGGGCAATCACATCCTGTTTGACTGACATCTGACCGCGAATGGCATCGGCAACCGCTTTAAGTGCGCCCCAGCCGCCTGCAGCGCCACCATAAGGGGCAATCCCGGTTGTGCGATTTTGCTCTTTCATAATGCTCCACATGGTCTGTATTGTTATTTTTGTAAGTCTGGTACACAAATAACCAACCCAGGATGGATTCAGCGCATTATTTACTGAAATTTTTTCTCAAAATGTTTCTGGTATCACGATGTCGATTGCAGAGGTGTTGTTTGCGGATCAATAAAGCTGGCGCAGAATTGCGCCAGCAGAGAAATAAACGCAGCGAGGGAGCGAAACGTATTTACGCGGTTATCGCTACGCTATTATCGGCTCGCAGCAACAGCACGATTTCAGCTTACCGAAACCAGCGCTTTCGCCGGCTTCGCTTTCAGGCCAAAAAGTGTCGACAGGAAACTATTACGCTTGATGAGCATATAGCACAATGCACTCAATCCTGAAGCAATTGCCGTAACTATCAGCACATAGCTGACCGGATAATTATCCGGCAGGTAATCGTCCAGCAGCCAGGCAAAGCCAATCGCGATAGGGTAGTGAAGAATATAAACCACCAGCGCGGAATCAACCACCGTGTTCACGATGCGGCTCTCTTTCATCCGCAGCTTTTCAAAAAAGAAGATCACCCAATAAGAGAAGATCACCGAGAAGACGCTGCTGAGCAGTACCGGAATATATTTCGCTACCCCCTGCAGATTAAATTTCATCGTCAGGAAGAAAGCGCTATAACAGATTATCGCCAGCAGCGTGACAAAGGCGGTATTCAGCAGTGGATGTTTCGCTAATTGCGGAATCGCATCACGATTAAGATAAAGCGCATAGCCGGCTGCGTAATAAACGCAGAAACGTGCGGTCACTGGAATTAAGGTGATCAGCTCGCCCAGATCTTTAACTGCGAACTTCACCACAAACAGACTATTGGCGGCGATTATCAGGCTGCCAGCCACAGCGGAAAGGGCAGGCGGCGGGCAAATGTCGCCAGCGTCTGGTACAGGCGGGCGGGCACAAAAAAGGAGATGGCCGACAGCGAGACCAGGAACCACAGATGGTGCAACTGCATGTAGGCTGCCAGCAGTCCACTGGCCGAAGTATCGACCCCTTTTATCGTCGAGCTCAGCCAGTACATGATGCCGGGAATGAAAGCAAAGGCAGCAATCAGCGGCACCAGCACGCGTTTGCGACGGTTCTCAAAGAAAAAGGACTGGCCTTTGCGTAAAAAAACCATGGCGGAGAACATGCCGGAGAGAAAGAAAAACGCCTCCATCCGGAAAGTATGGATGAATTCAATCAGTGAACTAAAAATCAGCGACGGGTTTTTATCCGCGACGTAATACCAGCTATTGCCACCAGGCAGGCTGCGGGCGGCATGATATAAAACACCTTCCAGAATAAGGATAGCACGCAGAAAATCGAGGCCGATATTCCGGCTCGATAAAAAAGCGGGTGTAGTCATTTTTATTACCTTAATAAATGACGAAGCGATAGTGTATGAAGTGACAGCGGCAGAATATCACTCTGAAGGTTAATTAACATATTGCGCCACACTTTTCAGAATTCCGCCAGTATGTCCTTTTTGTTGATCGTTAAATTATGATAAACCGGCCTGGCCGTTTTTTAGCGTCACTTTTTTATCAGAATAGCACGCACTGCTGCTGCTTTTAATCGCCCATTCTGGCGCAGCCTTGCGGGACGGGCAACCGGATGCGGGTTAAACCGCGAACCGGGTAAAGCCTCGCTTAACATAGGGTTAAAAAATGTGCAGTGAGTAAGCGTTTTACTGATGTTTATTCGTCGCCGAATCGGCTTTTTTTTCGCGGGCGGACATCGGAAGAGATAATCAATAAGCGCCACGGGTTTCACTTATTGGCGATTTTTTCTGCGCAATACCGATTTAACCCGCATAACGCAGCGGCGACACGGCAAAATAATTTTGCAGCGGGTGAACTCTGGCTGATAATCTTTTTCAATTCGCCCTGCCAGAGTTATGCTCAATGAAGAATATTTTTTGTCATCTGCTTGTTTTCATCGCGTTCTGTTTATCTGCGGGCGTTGCGCTTGCCAGTCAGCAGGAGGATAAATTTATTATTGAAGCCTATGGCGGTTCCAGCACCAAAGGCGCGATGGCAGTCAGAAAAGACGGTAAATTGCGGGCGACCCTCACACCCAATAATGAAATTGCACAGTTAAACCAGATGCTGAAGGCCAGATATGGCACTGAGGTAGAGATTATCAATAAAGGTGCGCTGTCGGCGCAGTCGAAGGATCTGCTGAACGGGCGCAATTTTTACCGCAATAACAAAACCTGGCGTGAAGAGATGGCCGCCTCGCCGGCAGATCTTATCCTGCTCAACTTCGCCACCAATGACGCCCGCCACTATCACTTCAAAGATACTGAATCTGACTACATCGTCAGTCCGCTGCAATATCGGGCGATCATGTCTGAGCTGATCCGCGTGGCGCAGCAGTACGGGAAAGCGGTGATTATTCAGGAGCCTCATCCATTGTGCGGCCGGGCGGAAAAATGGAACGTTGCGCCTTATGTTGCGCAAATCGACCGCCTGGCACGGGACGAAAATGTGCCGCTGGTCCCTCAGTATCAGCGTATTCAGCAAATTAAAAACTGGCAAACGCTGATGTCGCCGGATTGTATTCATCCCTCCGACGCGCTCTATCAGATTAAAGCGCAGGAGACCTTCAGAGTGTTAGAGAGTCATTATGATCAGCAGATTAAGGCCGCAGTAAATGCCTCGCCAGCCGCTGTCCCGCCACGTTCCCAGGCGGGCTCACTCAGCCGGACCGGCAAGCAGGCGGGATAGACAGCAGTGTAAAGCGGCAATGCGCCAGATAATTGAAAAAACCCGGCTTGCTTTTCCAGCGCGATCAGTCAGCTAGCTAAGCTGATTAGCCTATTTGCCGCTTTGCTTAGACCGCTGCATCAGATGTAGTGCCGGATACCGTAAATCGCCCAGAATATGGCGTTAGCACCGAGGTAAGCCCAACATCCCCAATAGGCAATAGGCTCGCGTTTGGTTCTGAGTTTAGGCAGGAATGCCAATAAATAGAGTGCTGAAGCAATAAGCGAAACGAAGTAGAAAAATTTCATCATTCTCTCCTGTTTAATTTCCTTTATTTTCAGGATAGCCAGGCCTCGCTATTTTGCTTAATCCGTTCCACAGGGTTTCAGACTGAAACGGTTTTACCGTGGCGGCGGATTATTGCGTCACGCTGCAACAGCCTGCCGGAACCGGCTGGATTTGCGCTGGATTAACAAATGATAACGTCAGGATGTTTAGCGGGAAGGTTACAAACTATAATCAGCGCTGCACCGCTGTTACACAACCTGCAGGAATGCAGGCTTTGCGCCCGCCCTAAAAGGAAGAGACCCCGCTGATGTTTTCTCGTTTTTTTATTTATCGCCCCGTCTTCGCATGGGTCGTTGCCATTTTAATCATGCTGCTTGGCGCGCTCTCCATCACCTTGTTGCCGGTTGAGCAATATCCAGATGTGGCACCGCCGTCAGTGAATATCAGTGCCACCTATACCGGCGCCTCCGCTGAGACACTGGAAAACAGCGTCACCCAGGTGATTGAGCAGCAGCTGACCGGGCTGGATCATCTGCTCTACTTCACCTCCAGCAGCAGTTCGCAGGGCAATGTGACGGTTACGGTGACGTTCAGTCAGGGAACCGATCCCGACACGGCCCAGGTGCAGGTGCAGAACAAGGTGCAGCAGGCGCTGACCCGTCTGCCGAGCGAGGTGCAGCAGCTCGGCGTTACCGTGACCAAGTCCCAGTCCAACTTTTTGCTGGTGATGGGGCTGTATGACACCACCGGCAAGAGTAACAGCACCGACATCGGTGACTGGCTGGTGAGTAACATGCAGGAGCCGCTGGCAAGGATCGAAGGCGTCGGGGATATCCAGGTATTCGGCGGGCAATACGCGATGCGTATCTGGCTCGATCCGTTCAAACTCAACGCCTACGCACTGCAGCCTTCCGACGTGACGGCAGCGATTCGTTCGCAGAACATTCAGGTCTCCGCCGGTAAAATTGGCGGGCTGCCCTCGCCGCAGAATCAGCAGCTCACCGCCACGGTCAGGGCGCAGTCGCGGCTGCAGACGCCGGAACAGTTCCGCAACATCATCGTTAAAAGCGATACCCGCGGCGCCATTGTGCGGGTCGGTGATGTGGCGCGGGTCGAGCTGGGTGGTGAATCTTATGACATGACCACCCGGCTTAATGGTCATCCGGCGGCCGGTATCGGGGTGATGCTTGCCCCAGGCGCCAACGCGCTGGATACCGCCACTCTGGTGAAAAACAAAGTGGAAGAGTATCGCCACTCGATGCCGCAAGGTTACGAGGTGGCGTATGCGCTGGACAGCACCGACTTCATCAAAATCTCGGTGGAGGATGTGGTGATCACCCTGATCGAAGCGATAGCGCTGGTGGTGGTGGTGATGTACCTGTTCCTGCAAAACATCCGCGCCACGCTGATCCCGGCGCTGGCGGTGCCGGTGGTGCTGCTCGGGACCTTTGGCGTGCTGGCACTTTGCGGTTATACCATCAACACCCTGACCCTGTTTGCCATGGTGCTGGCGATCGGGCTGCTGGTGGATGACGCGATTGTGGTGGTCGAAAACGTCGAACGCATCATGCATGACGAAGGCTTGCCGGCCCGCGAGGCCACGGAAAAATCGATGAAAGAGATTTCCGGTGCGCTGATTGCTATCGCGCTGGTGTTGTCGGCGGTGTTTCTGCCAATGGCCTTTTTCGCTGGCTCGACCGGGGTGATCTATCGGCAATTCTCAGTCACCATCATCGCGGCGATGACCTTCTCGGTGCTGGTAGCGCTGACCCTGACGCCGGCGCTGTGCGGCATGTTGCTCCGCCCCGGCACGCCGCATCGCAAAGGATTCTTTGGCGGATTTAATCGCTTCTACGCCGCCACCGAGCGCCAGTATCGTCGCAAGGTTGTCAGCACTCTGCGTCGTCCGCTGATTATGGTGTCGCTGTATGCCGCGATGGGCGTGGTGCTGTTTGTGATGTTTACCCGCTTACCAGGCAGCTTTCTGCCAACCGAGGATCAGGGCAGCATTATGCTGCAGGCAACGCTGCCAGCGGGCGCCACTGCCAGTCGGACGGAAGCGGTCAATAAGCAGATCGTCGACTGGTTTCTTACTGAAGAGAAAGAGAACATCGACGTGGTGTTTACTATCAACGGCTTTAACTTCAGCGGCGCAGCGCAGAATGCCGGCATGGCGTTTATCAAGCTGAAAAACTGGGATCGGCGTCCCGGCAAGGAAAACTCGGCAGAGGCGATTGCCGGCCGCGCGACGTATGCGCTTTCCGCTATTCGTGATGCCCAGATATTTGCCCTGACGCCGCCGTCGGTGCCGGGCCTCGGACAGAATAATGGCTTTACCTATGAACTGCTGGCCAGTGGCGGCACCACCCGCGATGAGCTGGGCAAACTGCGCGATCGGCTGCTGCAAAACGCGGCGCAAAGCCCGGAACTGATCGGCGTACGGGCCAATATCCTGCCGCAGACGCCGCAGTTGCAGGTTGATATTGATACTAATAAGGCGGTCGCGCTCGGGCTGCAGCTGGATGACGTTACCGATACCCTGACCAGCGCCTGGGGCGGGGCCTATATCAATGACTTTATCGATCGCGGCCGCGTCAAACGGGTGTACGTGCAGGGTGACGGCCAGTACCGCTCGGCACCGTCCGATCTGGATAAATGGTTTATTCGCAACAGTGAAGGCAGCATGACGCCGTTCTCTGCCTTCGCCTCAACCCGCTGGACTATGGGGCCGGAAAGCCTTAATCGCTATAACGGTTCTGCTTCCTATGAAATCCAGGGGCAGAATGCGGAAGGCTACAGTTCCGGCGATGCGATGAACACCATTGAACGGTTGGCCGATCAGCTTCCGGCCGGGACGACCGGCGCGTGGAGTGGACTGTCACTGCAGGAGAAGCAGGCAGGCGGGCAGTCCACCACGTTGTATGCGATCTCTATTCTGGTGGTGTTCCTCTGTCTGGCGGCGCTGTATGAGAGCTGGTCAGTGCCGTTTTCGGTGCTGCTGGCGGTACCGCTCGGCGTGCTGGGGACGGTAGTAGCGGTTGCGTTACGCGGATTAAGCAACGACATCTATTTCCAGGTCGCGCTGCTTACCACCGTCGGCCTGACCTCTAAAAACGCCATCCTGATTATTGAGTTCGCCGAGGAGGCGGTGCGCCAGGGCAGCTCGCTGAGCGCGGCGGCACTGCAGGCGGCGCGGACCCGTTTACGGCCGATCATGATGACCTCACTGGCGTTTATCGCCGGGGTGATCCCGCTGGCGGTGGCGACGGGGGCGGGTGCCAACAGCCGTATCGCCATCGGTACCGGCATCATCGGCGGAACGCTGGCTGGCACGGTGCTGGCGCTGTTCTTTGTGCCGCTGTTCTTCGTGCTGGTGAAGCACTACCTCACCCGACATCGCGCGGCGAAATAACCACAGGCACGTCTGCCGGCTCGCCCACAGACGTGCTGATTTTTACCCACAGGCGTGATGAACCGGTTTACCGGCACGGCATGGCGGGTTTTCGCAATAAAATCGGGGAACGGGCTGTCCGCCGCTTAAGATGAGATGCCATTCCATGGCGTAAAACGTCCTAAGGCGCCTTATTCAGAATTACTGGCAGGACGCCGACTGATCCTGCCCCCTTTCCGGCCGGCTTCCCTGGCTTTTTCATGATCGTTTTTGAAATTGCCCCCACTGACTTTGCCTCCTGCACTGCCAGCTTCGCTCGCACGGCCCGGATCGTTGGCAAAATTGCCAGCACCACCTCGGTATTTCTGTTGTGTCATAGAGAGACCTCCTATCAACGTTCCATTAGATAAAAAGGACTAGCTAGTCACACCACGAAGCATAGATGACCGCTTCGTTTATGCCAATACAACCCCGGGAAAATGTTGTTTTCAGGCTGATTATCAGCGCGCACCGGGCGGGAAACGGCAGCGAGCCTGCGATCCCCAGGCTACCCTTATAAGCTCAACGAAAAAGGAGAACGCGATGACTGATGCAACCTTAATCGATACGCTTGAGTTTGGTTCTGACTCCCGGAAGCAAAAATATGAAATTTATGGCGATGATGCTCAGACACCGACCCATGCGGTGATTTATCGTCAACAGGACGGCGAATGGCAGGCGCTGGATGAGACACTGAGCTTTGCTGCCCAGGATGAGCAGGAAGAAGTGACCGGCTCAATGGGCTATGGCGCCGGCGACAGTCTGCCTGACCTGCGCGACTTACCGGCCGAGGCCCGGGAGCGCTGTGAGCAGCACTGGCATGAAAGTCGCGACGAGTAAGCAGTAACGTTGCCGGGATCGCTTCCCGGCTTATTTTATGCTGCTTAAACGCGCTGTTTTCATCGTTTTCACCACCTACAGTAATTGTTAAAGCTTTTACCGCTATTGGCGATAACGAACAGGCGTTGAGCGTGCCGATCAATGATGATTCCGGCCCTCAGCCATGAGTTCTGAACGCGTACGGACCTGCTTTTAGCCCTCCTTTTAAACACACCAGAAAGCGCTTTCTTTAGCGCAAAATCATTCTTATCACAGCGAAAACAATAATATGTCGATTATTAAGGCGATAAAAAAACGCCTGCCTGCTGCCCGTTTTGGGCGTAGCAGCCAGCCTGCGAATGGCACTTTTGATTGTCGTGCGTTGCCGGCGTCGCTCAGCGCGGCGGGATTAAGCCAGCGCGCAGGCGGTCTGCTGATGACTTTTGTGCCGCCTGAAGCGGATTTTCAGCGGGCCAGTCAGGCCTGGCAACGCTTTACGTCCGCTGACCTGACGGTCCTGACGCTTTCCTCTAATGGCGCGCTAAGCAGCAGCGGCCGCCAGAGCACCTATTGCGACGGTGCCGGTCAGGAAGGAAGCTGGCTCTGGTTGCCTGACAGCCTGATTGCGCGGCATGAGACGCACATTATTGACCTGCACGTGCAGGATACCCACACCGCCAGCCAGCGGATCACAGCGATACAGCAGGAGCTGGAGCGGTTGCAGTTGCGGATGCCGCTCTCTGCCGATCGGACCTTCGCGATGATCTACTGCGACGGTCTTTCTGCCTCGGAAGGTTTCCTGATGCAGGCCTGGTACAACAGCGGACGTTTCCCCTGTCTGGCGATTGGCGGATCGGCCGGCGGTAAAATCAGCTTTGACGGCACCTGGATTGGGGTTGGCGGCAAGATACTACAGGGCAAAGCGGTGATTATTTTTTGCCAGATGGCAGCGGGAAAATCGTTTGCCCCGTTCAAAAGCCAGAACTTTACGCCGCTCGACAACAGCTGGTTGATCGCCGAGGCCGATCCGATCGCGCGCACCGTCAGTTCGGTATTTAACCGTCAGGGCCAGCAGCAATCGCTGGTTTCCGCGCTATGCACCCACCTGAACTAGCAAACAGACCCAGCTGACAGAACGGCTACAGGGGCTGACCTTTGGCGTCAGGGTCGGGGATGAATACTTTATTCGTTCGGTGGCCAAAATTGAGTCTGACAGCGTGCAGTTTTTCTGCGATCTGGAGTTTGGCGACCGGCTGTTCCTGATGCAGGAAAAGGACTTCAAACAGGCGACGCAGCTGGAGTGGCAGGCGTTTGCCCGTCAGCACGGCAAACCGGCGGCGATACTGATGAACGACTGTATTCTGCGTCGCGTCGGAAATGCCGGTCAGTTACACAACGCCCACTTTTTCAAAGGCATCCCGGCGGCGGGCTTCTCCAGCTTTGGCGAGATCCTTGGCGTGCCGATCAACCAGACGCTGTCGGCGCTGGTGTTCTTTAATCATGAGGTGAAAGCGATGAGTCAGTTTCCGGTGGAGTACGCCGGGTACGCGGCACACTATGCGCAACGGGCATTACGTCGCTGGGAAGCGCTGAACAGCGTACAGACGGGGGTGCTTGATCGGGTGATCAGCTATCAGCAGGCGCTGACGCCGCTGATGGAGGCACTGCCGGTATTAGAGCGATTAGAGCGCGCCACCCAAAGTCAGGGCGAAACCCTGAGCCTGGCGGAAAACAGCATTCGCGCCATCAGCGACATCGCCACCCAGAGCCAGCAGGCGCAGGGCCGGCTGGATGACGGGCTGGACGATCTGGAGAAAATTTCGCACGGGATTAACGAGATAACCCACGGCATCAGTAACATCGCTTTCCAGACCAATATTCTGGCACTGAACGCGGCAGTGGAAGCCGCCCGTGCCGGTGAAGCGGGCCGGGGTTTTGCGGTGGTGGCTGGCGAAGTGCGTCGGCTGGCACACTCCTCCAAAGAGCAGGCTGAGGCTACCGCCAGTAACATCAGTGAGGCGGTGAGCACCATCGCACGCATCCGGCTGGTGGCCAGTGACAGTGCGCAGACCGCGACCCAAATGGCCGCACGCAGCATCAGTGCCGCTGACACCCTGGCGACCATGAATCAGCAGACCCGTCATGAGCGCGCCGATATTGCTAAACACCTCGGTAGCCTGCGTGAATTAACCCAGGGTATGGATGCGATGCAGGATGGGGTGGCGCAGCTAAAAGTGTTACAGGTTCTGTCTGGCGGGCAGGTTAACGGCTGAGTTTTCAGCAAAAAAGACAACAAAGTGCGGTGCAGGCGTATCGGCCAGGCAAGCCGCGCCTGCAGTTGTTACACTTGACGGTGATTAACCACGCAGAGGTACCAATGAAAGTTAAAAGTTATGCAGCCATGCAGGCTGGTCAGGCGCTTGAACTTTATGAATATGATGTTGCTGAACTTGCAGCAGAAGAGGTTGAAGTAGAGGTTGAGTATTGTGGCGTCTGCCACTCTGACCTGTCGATGATCGACAACGAGTGGGGCATTTCACAGTTTCCCGTTATTGCCGGACATGAAGTGATTGGACGGGTTTCTGCGCTGGGCGACGCGGCAAAAAACAAAGGCCTGTCGATTGGTCAGCGGGTGGGCATTGGCTGGACCGCGAAAAGCTGTCAGCACTGCGACGCCTGTATCAATGGTGAGCAGGTTAACTGCCAGCAGGGCAGCATTCCGACCATCATGAACAAGGGTGGTTTTGCTGAGAAACTGCGTGCCGACTGGCAATGGGTGATCCCGCTGCCGGAGAAACTGGACGTTACCACCGCCGGTCCGCTGCTGTGTGGCGGTATCACCGTCTTCAAACCGCTGCTGATGAGCAACATCACCGCTACCAGCCGGGTTGGCGTGATCGGTATCGGTGGTCTCGGCCACATCGCCATTAAAATTCTGCATGCAATGGGTGCGGAAGTGGTGGCATTCAGCTCAACGCCAGACAAGAAACAATCGATTCTGGACATGGGCGCAGATGAAGTGGTTAACAGCCGTGACGCTGAAGCGCTGAAACAGCAGGCGGGTCGTTTCGATCTGATCCTCAGCACTGTCGCGGTCGATCTGGACTGGAAACCGTATTTCGCGGCGCTGGCACCTAAAGGTAAATTCCATACCGTCGGTGCAGTGATGAAGCCGTTCCAGGTGGGTGCGTTTGACCTGATCATGGGTGACAAAGCGGTAACCGGTTCTTCGACCGGCTCGCCGGGTCAGCTGCGTTCGTTACTGAAGCTGGCTTCGCGTGCTGATATTGCGCCGCAGGTTGAGTTCTTCCCGATGTCAGACATCAATAAAGCGCTGGAACACGTGCGCGCCGGTAAAGCTAATTACCGTGTGGTGTTGAAAGCCGATTTCTGATAATCGTCTTATGAAAACCGATGCCGCAGATTTCTGCGGCATTTTTTTTGCTTTCAGCGGGTTACCAGCCCGCAGTGGAGCCCGGCGGCGATCACTTCTTCCGCCGTCACGTTAAGCCATTTTTCCGGCGTTAAGACCGGAAGCTGATCGCGCCACGCGGCTACCAGCTGATAGCCCAGCGTGTAACCGTACCAGCGGGGATAGGTTCCGCTGCCAAAGAACCAGGCAGCATGATCGTAATGAGGGTTATTCAACGCCACCAGCGTGACCGGATTGTCCAGCAGCCACTGCCGTTCAGATGCCCGCTCCCACCGTTCGGGTGGTGAGTCCAGTAACCAGCAAACAAACTGTCCAGCCAGCCCTTCACTTACCAGCGCGTCGCCTGGCGTCCAGCCGTATCCGTGACCCGCCATGCGCAAACAGTGATGTACTTCGTGCAGGATAGTGCGCATCAGCGCACCGCTGCTGAGTGTCTGCGCCAGTTGAGGATTAGCCGGATCGATTGTCAGACCAAACAGCGTCGCACTATAGGCGTAGCCGCCGGTACCGGTTTCCGGAATCACCGCCGCTGGCGCGCACTGAACCAGAATATCGAGGCGCGGTGGCGGCATAACCGCTGACAGGATCTGGCATGCCGCATCAGCCTGGCGGGTAATCTCCGTTTGATAATCCTGTAAATCGCCTGACGCTTCCAGCCAGTGCAGTTTCCATTGTTCAGCCATTATTCACTCCTGCAGCGGATCAGATTGAGCCGGAAAAGCGGTCAGGTTTCGCTGCCCGGCCTGAACCTCAGCGACGCGGATATCCAAATTCGTCAGCCGATCGGTTTTGCCTTCGTGTCATCCAGCTTAGCTGCGACATGACGACACTGTCATCTCCGACGCGCGCGAATTTTGCCGATTGCGACGAGGGATTTGGCTGAGCCAGCAGGTTGGCCCGATTTCATCGATCACTGTCCATCGAGCCTGTCACGCCAGCGTTCGCAACCGGGTAAAGTCACTCCATCGCAGCAATGACGTCGCCGACGCTGGCTGCACTCGACTGAACACAGACCGGAGCCTGATTATGAAATTGACCCAAGTCCGTAACGCCACGCTGGTGCTGCACTATGCCGGCAAGAAATTCCTGATTGACCCGATGCTGGCTGAAAAAGAAGCCTGGCCGGGCTTTGTTGGCAACGCCCGTCCGCACCTGAGAAATCCGATGGTTGAACTGCCGATGCCGATTTCGCAGCTGCTGGATGTCGATGCGGTTATCCTTACCCACACCCATACCGATCACTGGGACGAGGCCGCGCAGCAGCTGGTGCCAAAAACGATGATGATTTATACCCAGAATCACAGCGATGCTGACCTGATTCGCTCTCAGGGTTTCCTCAACGTTCAGGTGCTGCAGGAAGAAAATGCGTTTGTCGACGGCCTGACGATCTATAAAACTGACGGCCAGCATGGCAGCAACGCGCTGTATGCCGACAAAGTCATGGCAGATCTGCTGGGCGATGCCTGCGGACTGGTGTTTACTCATCCGGCGGAAAAAACGCTCTATGTTGCGGGCGATACTGTCTGGGTTAAGCCATATGTAAGAAGCCTGCAACGTTTTCAGCCGGACGTGGTGGTGCTGAATATCGGTAATGCGACTAACGATCTCTATGGCCCGATTATTATGGGAAAAGAGGATACACTGCACACGCTGGAGATCGTGCCTGAAGCAACGCTGGTCGCGTCGCACATGGAAGCGATCAACCACTGTCTGCTGACCCGTGCCGAGCTGCGGGCCTATACCGATCAGCAGGGGATAACCGATAAAGTGCTTATCCCACAGGACGGTGAAACTATAACGTTCTGACCGGCACGCCGGATCAGAGCACTTTTCTCCTGCTCGCCAGCTGGGGGAGCCGACGATTAAGGGGGCGAGATGACTGCGTTGAATGTTGCAGTGGTAGCGACGGCTGGATTCAGTCCGTTCCACTTTTCGGTTCCCTGCATCCTGTTTGGATCAGCGATGCCGCAGCCGGATCTTTTCCGTGTCACAATCTGCGCCGAAAAGCCCGGCACGGTTCTGTCGGAGATCGGCCTGTCGATTAATGTGGAACATGGGCTTGAACAGCTGGATACGGCGGATATTATCATTCTGCCGTACTGGCACAATCCGGCTGAAAAGCCCGATCAGCGGCTGCTCGATAAGCTGGCCGCTGCCTGGCAGCGCGGCGCTGAAGTGGTCGGGCTGTGTCTGGGTACCTACGTGCTGGCCTATGCTGGTCTGCTCGACCAGCACCGTGCCGCGACCCACTGGGAATTTGAACGTGACTTCAGCCAGCGCTTTCCGCAGGTTCATCTCGACAGTAATGCGCTCTATACCCGCGACGATCGCCTGATTACCTCGGCAGGAACCGCCGCCGGCATCGACTGCTGTCTGGATATCATCCGTCAGCACTACGGCAGCGCTGTGGCTAATCGGGTGGCCAGAAGAATGGTGGTGCCGCCGTATCGTGAAGGAGGGCAGGCGCAGTTTATTGAGCGCCCGGTACCGGAGAATACCCGTGACGGCAAAATCAATACGCTGCTGGAGTCGCTGCGGCGCAACCTGCATCAGCCGCACGATCTGGATTCACTGGCGCGTTCGGCTGGTATGAGCCGGCGAACGCTGACGCGCCATTTTTTCAAGGCGACCGGGATGACGCTGGGCGACTGGCTGACGGCGGAGCGACTGCAACGCAGCCAGGAACTGCTGGAAACTACCGATATCAGTATTGAGAGCGTGGCCGAAAAAGTGGGCTTCACCTCACCTATCTCTTTTCGTCAGCGTTTCAAACATCGATTTGGCGTCGCCCCCAGCGAATGGCGGCGAACTTTCCGCGGGCCGTTGCCGGTCACCACCGCAGAACACGGCTAGTTATGACCAGACGCTCGCCATAACATCGACGGCGGATAAAAAAGCGTGCCGGAAAATTCAGCGTGCAGGCGCGGCCAAATTTTCCGGAACGGAATCAGCCAGGATTAAAGCAGAAAATCATCCAGTGACTGGCCGTTTTCGAGAGCGGTTTTAATCGGTGATGGCGTACGGCCCTGACCGGTCCAGTATTTCAGCTCGCCATTTTCATCGCGGTACTGATATTTTGCCGGGCGCCTGGTGCGCTTTTTACCGCTGCGGGTGGCCGGGGACAGGCCCGCTAACAGTTCAGTCGGGTCGATTCCGTCTTCCTTTAGCAGTTCACGGTACATCGCCAGTTTTTCAGCTTTTTCGCGCGCTTCGGCCGCCTGGGCTTCCTCTGCTTCGCGTCGTTCTCTGACCACTGTCTCTAATTTCTGCACCATCTCGTCCAGCACATCTAACGTTATATTGCGCGACTGCGCGCGCAGGGTGCGGATATTATTCAGGCTGCTCAGGTTTTCACTCATAAAAAAGGTCCTTCAGTACTCACATTAATTTACAGCGCACATTCACTGTAAGCGGTAAGGATACCATTCATCCCACTGATTTTTGAAGGGTTGCGGCCGATTCGGGGATGAGATCAAGGCAGACTGAATCAGGCAGGCGGCTTTATGCACCAGGGTTTAGAATGCGGGCGCAAAAATGAAACACTCTGCATAACACAACAATGATATTTGTAATTTTGCCCTCCATTAACTGTGCTTAACTCAGTGAAAGGGTTTGAATAAGGATGGGCATGAAGTTTCGCAGCAAAAAAGCGGCACCCGCGCCAAAGATTTCGCCGCTACTCAAAAGCATTACGTTATCAGGTCTGGTACTCACCGTGGTGGTCATCGGTATCAATCTGTGGACGCTGCGTGAAGACTGGCGTGAAGCCGTTAACCAGACTGAAGAGATGGCGGTCAATCTGTCCCTGTCACAGGCGCGACAGGCAGAAGATACCTTTCTGCAGACGGAACTGTCGCTGCGCGAAGTACAGCGCGACCTGCAAACCCAGATAGTGAACAATCGTGTCGATGGTGATGCGCTGAGTCAGACTATGCGCCTGTTGCAAAATCGGCTGCCGCAGCTGCACGGATTGTTCTATTACGATGCCCAGGGCCGCTGGATCGCTACCTCGATGAGCCGGACGCCGATCGGTATCAATAATTCCGATCGTGAGTATTTCAGCTATCACCGCGCCAGTCTGCGTAACAGCGTGCATGTCGGGCCGGTGCTCCGCAGTCGTACCACCGGCGATCTGGTGATTCCGGTATCGCTGCGCGT
Source organism: Pantoea brenneri (assembly GCA_002095305.1). Lineage (GTDB taxonomy): Bacteria > Pseudomonadota > Gammaproteobacteria > Enterobacterales > Enterobacteriaceae > Pantoea > Pantoea brenneri. Next base: position 2,342 of record MIEI01000064.1, on the reverse strand, counting down.
CAATGATGGTGCAAACGGTTTTGATGGTGTCCTGCTCGCGACCATTAAAGTGGACTACTTTCGCCACTTCTACAGCTATTACGAGCTGGGCGCGCGCGACGTACTGGTGCTGATGCTGGCAGACAGCACGGTACTTTATGCCCGTCCGATGCCGGACAGTTATATTGGCAAAAACCTCTCCTCAAGCCCACTGTTCCGCAAAATGCTGGCCGATGCCGATCAGGGCAGCGGGCAGTGGAAGGCCGCGCTTGATGGCGAAAAACGTATCTTCGGCTTTGCACGATCTGAACGTTATCCACTGATTGTCGCCGCCGGCTACGACAAATCTGCGCTGTTTAGTCGCTGGATGAATGGCCGGGTGCAGGATGTGATGCTGAGCCTCGCACTGCTGGCAGTGATCCTTTCGCTTAGCGTTTTTTTGCTGCGCCAGGCGCGACATACACTGCGCTACCAGCGGGAACTGACCCGGCTGCGTGACGAGCTGACCGCGGCAAATCTTTCTCTGCAAAGCCTGGCAAATAGCGATGGCTTAACCGGCGTCGCTAACCGCCGCTACTTTGATCGGAGACTGCATGAAAGCCTGCAACAGGCCAGGGTACAGGGCTGGCCGGTCTCTCTGATCCTGATCGATATTGACTATTTCAAACATTACAACGATACCTACGGACACGTAGCGGGCGATGAGTGCCTGAAAGCGGTCGCATTGATTCTGAAAAATTTTGCACTGCGTAAAAATGATCTGCCGGCCCGTTATGGCGGTGAAGAATTTGCCATTATTCTGCCGCGCTACACCGCTGAAGAGGCGTTAAAACTGGCCAGGGCGATTGTTGAGGCGGTTTACCGGCTGAATATTCCGCACCTTACCAGCGGACTGCCGACAAAACGGATCACGCTCAGCGCTGGCTGTGCAACCCAGCGCGGCATTGCCGGACAGCAGGCATTGTCACACCTGATTGAACGGGCGGATGAAGCCCTGTACCGCGCTAAGCGGGAAGGGCGCAATCGTGCAGAATGTGAAAAGCCAGACGGTTAAGCACCGTTGATCACTTGCGCCGTTACCGCTGTGGCATGGTAGTCGCTCAACCAACTCAGGGAGTGACTATGTCAAACGATACGGGGTTCAGCCATCTTGCTCTGCAGGTCCGCGATCTGGAAAAAAGTGTGGATTTTTACCAGCGTTATGCCGGAATGCAGGTTATTCATCATCGCGAGCCTGGCATTGCGGAAGCGCAGAAAGTGGCGTGGCTGTCAGATTTAACCCGGCCATTTGCGCTGGTGCTGGTACAGTCGGCTCACCTGGAGGATACGCCGCTGGGGCCGTTTGGTCATATTGGCGTCGCCTGTGCCACTCGCGAAGAAATTGATGCCAAAGTAGCGCTGGCGCAGCAGGAAGGTGTATTACGTCGGCCCGCGCAGCAGTCCGGCGAACCGGTTGGTTACTGGGCTTTCTTCGCCGATCCTGACGGGAATACGCTTGAGCTTTCTTATGGTCAGCAAATTGGCCTGGAAATTATCATGGCGCGCAACGCCACCTCGCAACAGAACGATTAATCACTGCCCGCTATTGTTTAGCGCTATGGCCGGTTGGGTCACAGAGTAAGACAAGAGCGTCGTCGGAATAGGAGAACAGGCATTCGGGGAGAGCTGACGGCTGGAATTACCACATAATCAGACTTGGGTGAGGATAAGCTCCTGATTTTCAGCCCGGCAGAATAATCGAGGCCGGAAGTTACTGCGTCACTGCGGGTGAGGATAAATCCGCCCGACATCTATCGGGCGGATTTACTGCAAGGGATGCACTGCAATCAGATCAGGAAATCATCCAGTGATTTACCATTTTCAATCGCAGATTTAATCGCTGAAGGCGTACGTCCCTGACCGGTCCACTGCTTAACTTCACCGTTTTCGTCAGTGTACTGATATTTGGCAGGGCGAGGCGCACGCTTTTTCTTCTCAACCGGCGCCGACTGCATACCACTTAACAGTTCGTTAGGATCGATACCTTCCTGCAGCAGTAATTCGCGATATTTAGCCAGTTTTTCCGCTTTCTCACGATTAGCGGCTTCAGAAGCCTGCGCTTCTTCACGACGCTCACTAACAACAACAGAAAGTTTTTCCAGCATTTCTTCCAGGGCAGCAAGATCAAGTTCGCGTGCGTTTGCGCGAAGCGTACGGATATTATTCAAGCTGCTGAGAGTGTCACTCATCAAAGTCACCATAGTCTTGTTCAGATAATAAAATACAGAGCGGGTTCACGCTGATGCTTTTCGTCAGACCTGCTTTTTAAAATGCTTGCCTTCGAAGAATCTCAATACTGAACCAATAGTTCAACTCTGACAGGC
>MIEI01000063.1 GCA_002095305.1 Pantoea brenneri | reverse complement strand
GCTTCCGGTAGCGTCACCAGGGACTCATCAATCCAGCTGCCCTCAGCAATATCGCGCAGCGCATAACCAATGATTTCGCCGTAGCGCACAATTGCTGCGCCCTGCGCAATCGCGCTCAGCGCAACTTTATGCCCTTGCGGCACATGCTCAGTCAGCGTCAGGCCATCAGCAAAACGGGTGCCGGCTGGCAGTCCGAGGCTGTTAACCACAATTGCGACGTTGTCGTGCTCATGGACTTTGATATAGAGCGGTTGTTCGGTTGTTGTTGGGGTCATCGCTCACCTTCCCGTCTGTCGTACCGTACTTGTGCGGTGCGTTGTTGTCGTGGTGTTACCTGTCAGTCGCTCACTGTTTGCCAGCTTCAGTATAAGGAGGCGCTGTGGGCTGTACATTGTGCAATTGACCGGCTTTGAAAAGATTTATAGCCCCGTTTTGGGTCGATTAACCAAAAGCAAGTGAAGACCCTCACAAACAGCGTGGGAAACCGGCTTTCTGGCCGGTTACGCGTCCGATATTTACAGGTTCCGTGAGCCATGCCGCAGGATTCTGTGCAAACGCCAAATAATCCCGCAAACATCAATTCTATTCCAGGGCGATACTCCAATGTCATCGCTGCAGGCTGTTCTTATACTGATTTTCGTTAACCCAGGTCAGGTTATCCGTCACGACGCTTTACCCGGTTTGTTGCCTGTTGCACCGGCCTTGTCCGCCCATCGCTGATGAGGTGCTGTTAACCGGCAGGCAGTCGCTGAAACAGCGAAGGGGTAATAAAGATTTGCCAAAAAAAAAAGATCGCCGTGTTTAACCTCATTTCTCTCTGATACCCAACGCGATGTGTATGCAGTCAGAGCGAATGTAGCTCACGCTATATTTCAGGAGTGCATCATGAATAGTTTCAGCCAGACAGCGGAAGCGGTGCAGAAGCGCACCAATGCCCGTTACTGGATTGTGGTGATGTTATTTATTGTTACCTCATTCAACTACGGTGACCGCGCAACCATTTCGATTGCCGGTTCGGCGATGTCCAAAGATATAGGCCTCGATTCAGTCGGACTTGGCTATATCTTCTCCGCCTTCTCATGGGCGTACGTTATTGGTCAGATTCCGGGCGGCTGGCTGCTCGACCGCTTCGGCTCAAAACGCGTCTATTTCTGGAGCATCTTTACCTGGTCGCTATTTACCTTCCTGCAAGGGTTTGTCGACCTGTTCAGCGGCTTCGGTATCATCATGTCATTGTTTATGCTGCGTTTCCTGGTAGGGCTGGCCGAAGCACCTTCCTTCCCTGGCAACAGCCGCATTGTCGCGGCCTGGTTTCCGGCGCAGGAGCGCGGCACGGCGGTGGCGATCTTCAACTCGGCACAATACTTCGCTACCGTCATCTTCGCGCCGATCATGGGCTGGCTGGTCTCTTCAGTGGGCTGGGCACACGTATTCTGGTTCATGGGTGGACTCGGCATCATCCTCAGCTTCATCTGGCTGAAAGTGATCCACGATCCCACCGATCACCCTGGCGTGAATAAAGCCGAACTGGAGTATATGGAACAGGGCGGTGCGCTGATCAATATGGATGTCAAAAAGGATAGCCGCAAAGTGAGCTGGAGCGAGAAGTGGTTCCAGATCAAACAGCTGCTGACCTCACGCATGATGTTAGGCATCTACCTCGGTCAATACTGCGTTAACGCCTTAACCTACTTTTTCATTACCTGGTTCCCGGTCTATCTGGTACAGGCGCGCGGCATGTCGATTCTTAAAGCGGGCTTTATTGCCTCGATTCCGGCGGTGTGCGGCTTCCTCGGCGGCGTCCTGGGCGGGGTGATTTCCGACTGGCTGATGCGCAAAACCGGCTCGCTGAATATCGCGCGTAAAACGCCGATAGTGCTCGGCATGCTGCTCTCCATTTCGATGGTGATGTGTAACTACACCGATACCGAGTGGGTGGTAGTGTTCTTCATGGCGCTGGCGTTCTTCGGTAAAGGAATCGGTGCGCTGGGCTGGGCGGTGATGGCAGATACCGCGCCGAAAGAGATCAGTGGCCTGAGCGGCGGTCTGTTCAACATGTTTGGTAACTTTTCTGGCATCGTGACGCCTATCGCCATCGGTTACATCATCGCCACCAGTGGATCCTTTGAAGGCGCGCTGATTTATGTCGGTATTCACGCCTTTGTCGCCGCATTCAGCTTCCTGGTGATAGCGGGCGATATCAAACGTGTCGAACTGAAAACCTGGTCCGGTAAGGATGCCTCATGAATACACAAAGTTCACCGGTGATCACCGGGATGCAGGTTATCCCGGTCGCCGGTTATGACAGCATGCTGCTCAATATTGGCGGTGCGCACAACGCCTGTTTTACCCGCAACATTGTGGTACTCACCGACAGCGCCGGTCACACCGGCGTCGGTGAAGCGCCAGGCGGCGACACCATCTATCAGACGCTGGTTGAGGCGATTCCGCAGGTCAAAGGCCAGCAGATTGCGCGAATGAACCACCTGGTGCAGCAGGTGCACAAGGGCAATCAGTCGGCTGACTTCACCACTTTCGGTAACGGTGCCTGGACCTTTGAGTTGCGGGTCAATGCGGTGGCGGCGCTGGAAGCGGCGCTACTCGATCTGCTGGGACAGTGCCTCGGCGTGCCGGTGGCAGAGTTACTGGGGCCCGGCAAGCAGCGTGATGAGGTCACGGTGCTGGGCTATCTGTTCTACCTTGGCGATCGCCGCAAGACCGATCTGCCTTATCTGAGCGGTGAACAGGCCAGTCATGAGTGGTATCACCTGCGTCATCAGGAAGCACTGAGTAGCGAAGCGGTGGTGCGACTGGCAGAGGCGGCGCAGGACAAATATGGCTTTAAAGATTTCAAACTCAAAGGCGGCGTGCTGCCAGGCGAACAGGAGATCGCAACCGCCGCGGCGCTGAAGCAGCGCTTCCCGGATGCGCGCATTACCGTCGATCCCAACGGGGCCTGGCTACTGGATGAAGCGATCGCCCTGTGCAAAGGAATGGCGGATGTCCTGAGCTATGCCGAAGATCCCTGCGGTGCAGAACAGGGCTACTCAGGACGCGAGGTAATGGCGGAGTTCCGGCGCGCCACTGGCTTACCGGTCGCCACCAACATGATCGCCACCAACTGGCGCGAGATGAACCACGCGGTGATGCTCAACGCAGTCGATATTCCGTTAGCCGATCCGCACTTCTGGACGCTGAGCGGTGCCGTGCGGGTGGCGCAACTGTGCGACGAATGGGGCCTGACGTGGGGCTGCCATTCCAATAACCACTTCGACATTTCGCTGGCGATGTTTACCCACGTTGGCGCAGCGGCACCGGGTAATCCGACCGCCATTGATACCCACTGGATCTGGCAGGAGGGCGATCAGCGCCTGACCAAAAATCCCCTTCAAATCCGCAACGGCAAAATCACCGTGCCGGATGCGCCAGGCCTCGGCATCGAGCTTGACTGGGACCGCGTGCATCAGGCCCATCAGCTTTTCCAGTCACTGCCTGCGGGTGCCCGTAACGACGCCACAGCGATGCAATATCTGATTCCCGGTTGGACATTCGACCGTAAGCGCCCGGCATTTGGCCGCGCAACAGCATAAGGAGCAGGAGATGAGTTCAACACCGAAAGTTACCGCCATGCAGGTCATTCCGGTTGCCGGCCACGACAGCATGCTGCTTAACCTCAGCGGCGCGCATTCGCCGTTCTTCACCCGCAACATTGTGATTATCAAGGATAACGCTGGCCACACCGGCGTCGGCGAAATCCCGGGCGGTGAAAAAATCCGTCAGACGCTGGAAGATGCGGCTTCGCTGGTGATTGGCAAAACTGTGGGTGAATACAAAAACATCCTCAGCCTGGTGCGCAGCACCTTTGCCGATCGGGATGCCAGCGGGCGCGGCACCCAGACCTTTGATCTGCGCACCACTATCCATGTGGTGACCGGCATTGAAGCGGCGCTGCTCGACCTGCTGGGTCAGCATCTGGAGGTGAATGTGGCCTCGCTGCTGGGTGACGGACAACAGCGCGACCGCGTTGAGATGCTCGGCTATCTGTTCTATATCGGCGACCGCCGCAAGACGTCCCTGCCTTATCAGAGCCAGGAGAGCGATCCCTGTGACTGGTATCGCCTGCGCCACGAAGAGGCGTTAACCCCGGAGACGGTGGTACGGCTGGCGGAAGCGGCTTATGAAAAATACGGTTTTAACGATTTCAAACTGAAGGGCGGCGTACTGCGCGGTGGCGAAGAGGCAGAAGCAGTTACCGCACTGGCGAAGCGTTTCCCCGAGGCGCGTATCACCCTCGATCCTAACGGCGCCTGGTCGCTGAACGAAGCCATCATGCTGGGTAAGCAACTGAAAAATGTGCTGGCCTACGCTGAAGATCCCTGTGGTGCAGAGCAGGGCTACTCAGGACGGGAAGTGATGGCGGAGTTCCGTCGCGCCACGGGTATGCCGACCGCCACCAATATGATCGCCACCGACTGGCGGCAGATGGGCCATACGCTGTCATTGCAGTCGGTCGATATTCCGCTGGCCGATCCGCATTTCTGGACAATGCAGGGCTCGGTGCGGGTTGCGCAGATGTGCCATGACTTTGGCCTGACCTGGGGTTCGCACTCGAATAACCACTTCGATATTTCGCTGGCGATGTTTACCCACGTTGCCGCCGCCGCGCCGGGCGCAATCACCGCGATTGATACCCACTGGATCTGGCAGGAGGGCAATCAGCGCCTGACCAAAGAGCCGTTCCAGATCAAAGGCGGCATGGTGCAGGTGCCGCAGAAACCGGGTCTCGGCGTTGAGCTGGATATGGATCAGGTGATGCAGGCCAATGCGCTGTATCAGAAGCAGGGGCTGGGCGCACGCGATGATGCTCAGGCGATGCAATTTCTGGTGCCGGGATGGACCTACGACAATAAACGTCCCTGCCTGGTACGTTAACCTTTTCGGCTCCCCCGGGGAGCCACCGCCACAGGAGTTAACCATGAGTAATGCAGCCTGGCCGAATGGATTTCGTCGTCGTTTGTTAGCGGGTGAAACCCTGATCGGCAGCTGGTGTGCGCTTGCCAGCCCGATTTCTACCGAGATTTTAGGTCTGGCCGGTTTTGACTGGCTGGTACTGGATGGCGAACATGCGCCAAACGATATCACCACCTTTGTGCCGCAGCTGATGGCGCTGAAGGGCAGTCACAGTGCGCCCGTGGTGCGTCCTCCCTGCAATGAGCCGGTAATCATCAAGCGGCTGCTCGACATCGGCTTCAGTAACTTCCTGGTGCCGTTTGTTGAGACGGAAGAGGAAGCGCTGCGCGCAGTGGCATCAACCCGCTATCCTCCCGCCGGCATCCGCGGCGTGTCGGTTTCGCATCGCAGCAACATGTACGGCACCCTGCCGGACTACAACAGCAGCATCAACGACAACATCACCGTGCTGGTGCAGATTGAAACCCAGCAGGCGGTGGACAACATCGACGCCATCGCAGCGGTAGATGGAGTTGACGGCATCTTTGTTGGCCCGGGCGATCTCTCCGCCGCTCTCGGCTATCTCGGTCAGCCAGCACACCCGGAAGTGCTGAAAGTGATTAAACACATCTTCGAACGCGCCAAAGCCGCGGGCAAACCCAGCGGCATTCTGGCGCCGGTGGAAGCCGATGCGCGCCGCTACCTGGAATGGGGCGCAACCTTCGTGGCGGTCGGCAGCGATCTCGGTGTGTTCCGCAACGCCACACAGGCGCTTTGCGACAAATTTAAGCGCTAATCAATCAAGGGGAAACGCAATGAAAATTGGATTTATCGGCCTGGGAATCATGGGCAAACCAATGAGTAAAAATCTGGTGAAAGCCGGTTATTCGCTGGTGGTCCGTGACCATAATCCTGAGAACGAAGCGGAACTGGTTGAGCTGGGCGCGACCGTTGCGAAATCAGCCAGAGAGCTGGCTGAGCAGTGTGACGTGGTGATCACCATGGTGCCTAATTCGCCACAGGTCAAAGAGGTCTGTCTCGGCGAAGAGGGCATTATCGCGGCGGAAAAACCGGGCCTGATTGTGATCGACATGAGTTCAATCGCCCCGCTTGCCAGCCGCGAAGTTCACGATGCGCTGGCGACAAAGCAGATCAAAATGCTGGATGCGCCGGTCAGCGGCGGCGAACCCAAAGCGATCGAAGGCACGCTGTCAGTGATGGTGGGCGGCGACAAAGCGGTCTTCGATCACTGCTACGACATCATGAAAGCGATGGCGGCCTCGGTGGTCCATACCGGCGATATCGGGGCGGGCAACGTGACCAAGCTGGCTAATCAGGTGATTGTGGCACTGAACATTGCCGCGATGTCCGAAGCGTTATCACTGGCAACCAAGGCGGGCGTTAATCCGGATCTGGTTTATCAGGCGATCCGTGGCGGCCTGGCGGGCAGTACCGTGCTGGACGCCAAAGCGCCGATGGTGATGGATCGCAATTTTAAGCCCGGCTTCCGTATTGATCTGCATATCAAGGACCTGGCGAATGCGCTGGATACCTCACACGGCGTTGGCGCGCACCTGCCGCTGACGGCGGCGGTGATGGAGATGATGCAGGCGCTGCGTAATGATGGTCAGGGTTCATCCGACCACAGCGCGCTTGCCTGCTATTATGAGAAGTTAGCGAAGGTTGAAATCGCCCGCTAAAACCCGGTGCCGGTGTCTGCGGATGCCGGACTGGTTTCAGAGCATTTCAATCCCTTAACAGCGCTCGGATTGCCTATGAAAATCGTAATCGCACCGGATTCATATAAAGAGAGTTTGTCCGCCCTGGATGTGGCATCGGCGATAGAAACGGGTTTCCGTGAAATTTTCCCCGATGCGCATTATGTGAAAATACCGGTCGCCGACGGTGGTGAAGGCACGGTAGAAGCGATGGTGGCGGCGACGAAAGGAAAAATCGTCAGGTTAAAGGTTACCGGGCCGCTTGGCGCGCAGGTCGACGCTTTTTATGGTTTGTCCGGTGACGAGCGCACGGCCTATATCGAAATGGCGGCTGCCAGTGGCCTCGAACGGGTGCCCGCCGCGCAACGCGATCCGCGGGTGACCACCTCCTTTGGCACCGGCGAACTGATTAAAAACGCGCTGGATAAGGGCGTCGGACATATCATTATCGGCATCGGCGGCAGCGCCACCAATGACGGCGGGTCTGGCATGATGCAGGCGCTCGGTGCCCGACTGCTGAACGCCCAGGGCAGTGAAATCGGTTATGGCGGCGGCGCACTGCCTGACCTCGCCTCGATTGATATCAGCCAGCTGGATAGCCGCATTTCACAGTGCCGGATCGAGGTGGCCTGTGATGTGACCAATCCGCTGACCGGCGAAGAGGGTGCCTCGGCGATTTTCGGCCCGCAAAAAGGGGCGACGCCGGCGCTGGTGCAGCAGCTTGACCAGGCGCTGGCCCACTACGCGGCGATTATTCACCGCGATCTGGATATCGATGTGTTGCATATTCCCGGCGGTGGCGCGGCGGGAGGTATGGGAGCGGCGCTGCATGCGTTTTGTCAGGCTGATTTACGCCGCGGTATTGAGATTGTCACCGAAGCGCTGGGGCTGGCGGAACAGGTCAGGGACGCCGATCTGGTGATTACCGGTGAAGGGCGCATCGACAGCCAGAGTATTAATGGCAAGGTGCCGATTGGCGTCGCCAGCGTGGCAAAACGCTTCAATAAGCCGGTAATCGGCATCGCTGGCAGCCTGACGGCGGATGTCGGCGTGGTGCATCAGCACGGTATTGATGCGGTATTCAGCGTGCTCTACAGCATCTGTTCACTGGACGAGGCGCTGGCCAGCGCCGGCAGGAACGTCCAGCTGACCGCACGTAACGTCGCGGCGACGCTGAAGCTGGCCGGTTTCCGCTAACCGGGCGGGCAATTCAGCGCGTCGGCATTGCTGATGACGCGCTGTCTGATGAAGGCTGAGTCACCCGCCGGTGCGGCAGCAGGGCAATGCCGTGCCGGTATTATTCGACGCCCAGTATCCGCCGGGCTTCTCTGGCGACATTCTCCATCTCATCTTGCAACTCCAGCAGTTCAGGTTCCAGCGCGGCAATATCGCTGGCCTGAAGCAGTTCGCGCTCCAGCTGATGGCAAAGTTGCTTCATGCGTGGCACGCCGCTGTAGCTGGCGCTGCCGTGCAGCTTGTGAATGATCTCACGCAGCGCGCTCACCTCATTACTGGCCATAAACTGCGCGATTTTTGCGTGGACCTCAGGTAAAAACTCCAGCAGCATCCGCAGCAGATCGCGCGCCAGATCCGGCTTGTTGGCTGCCTGTCGCAGCGCCAGCTGCCAGTCGAGCGTCGGCAGAATGTGCGGCAGTTCCGGAACTGCGGCGGCTGGCGGTGGCGTGTAGCGCGCCAGGAGCTGGCTTAGCTTACTTTCATCAATCGGTTTGGCCAGATAGTCATTCATCCCCGCTTTAATCAGCTGTTCGCGCTCGCCGTCAATCGCATGGGCGGTGACCGCGACAATCGGCGTACTGGCATGATGTGGCAGGCTGCGAATGATTTCGCTGGCGCGGATACCGTCAATATCAGGCATCTGAATATCCATCAGGATCACATCCAGCGCCTGCTGGCGGGCTTCGCGAATCGCGTGTTCGGCACTGTTACACAGCACGATGCGTTGTACCTGCTCCTCAAGTAAAGCGCCGATCAGCTTGAGATTGGCCGGATTGTCATCCACCGCCATCACCGTTAACGGCAGGCGCGGCGAAAGCGGCAGTTCACTGCTCTGACGGGTGTGCAGATCCAGCAACATCGGCAGCAGGCGGGTCAGAGAGATCGGTTTAGCGATACAGCTATCAATGCCGCGCACCTTCAGCTCATCGGCCAGCAGCATCATCGGGCTGGGCAGTGCCATCAGCACATGATCGGCCCGATCCAGCAGGGCATTAATCTGGCTTTCCGCCAGTAACTGATGCTGGCTGACATTAACCGGCATCGCCATCAGCAGCAGCGGATAGTGCGCCTCGCTTAAGCCCTCCAGCGTCTCGCTGTAATCGATCTGCAGCGGCGTCGCGCTTAACATCTCCAGTGCCGCCCGGGCTACTGCAGGATTGGCTTCCACATAGGCGATACGCGCATGCGACAGCGCCTCCAGCACCCGTGGCATACCTGGCGCATTCGGGTTGAGATCCAACTGCACCCGAATCACGAAGGTGGAGCCGTGATCGGGCTGGCTGCTGAAGGTGATTTCCCCGCCCATCTCCCGCACCAGTTTCTGGGTGATCACCAACCCCAGTCCGGTCCCGCCGTGACGGCGAGAAATGCTGGCGTCCGCCTGACGGAACGCCTGGAACAGCTGGGTCTGCTGCTGCTCAGAGATGCCGATACCGGTATCCTCGACCTGAATTTCCAGCTCGACCCGGGTATGGGTGATTACCCGCTGTCCGACGCGCAGGCCAATGGTGCCTTTTTCGGTAAATTTAATCGCGTTGCCAATCAGGTTGATCAGGATCTGCTGCAGGCGCAGCGCGTCGCCAATCACGTTATCCGGTACGCTGCTGTCGCACACTACCGTCAGCTCCAGACCTTTGTCATGGGCCGACGGTGCCAGCAGCACCAGGGTTTCATCTAGCGTGGCGCGCAGCGGGAAGGGGATCGCCTCCAGCATCAGCTTGCCCGCTTCCAGCTTCGAGAAGTCGAGTACATCGTTGATAATGCTGAGCAGATTATTGGCCGAGCGCTCAATGGTCTGCATGTAATCGCGCTGGGTGGCGCGCAACTGGGTCTTAAGCATCTGACGGGTAAAGCCGAGTACGCCATTCAGCGGCGTGCGCAGTTCATGCGACATGTTGGCTAAAAATTCGGACTTGATGCGGGCGGCTTCCTGTGCCCGTTTTTTCGCCAGATCCAGCTCAACGTTCTGAATCTCCAGCTGCTCCAGCGTCTCGCGCAGGTCGTAGGTCGCCTGATCGATATTATGCTGCATCTCTTCGTGGTAGGCAGTAAGCGACATCGCCATCGCGTTGATGCCGTTTTTAAGAATGCTCAGCTCCCCCAGCATGTAGCCTTCGACCCGGCTGTCGAGCTGACCCCGACGAATCCGGTCCACGGTGGTGACCATATTGCGGATCGGGCCGGTGACGTCGCGCATCAGGCGGTAGGCGAACAGCATCGCAATACAGAGACAGAACAGCAGCATCAGCGTCGCGACAAACACTTCTTTGTACTGCTGCAGCCGCACCGACTGCAGATCCAGCTCAATCGCCACATAGCCCAGCGGATTACCCGCCGGTTTGGCATCTTCATCCGGTAATTCGTCCACGTCATAGCGTTCGGTGGTAATCGGGGTACGCAGAATCAGCAGACTGCCGTGCCGTTCCATTGAGACATCATCGGGCAGGGCGCGAATATCATCCTGCTGCAGCAGGCTCAGGTTCTGCTTGTGGTTGGAGGTGACGTAGAGTTGGTTATGGTTGTCGAACACCGAAATCGCCCGGACAATACCGGAGTGGCGGCGGTGCAGCAGACTGACCAGTTCGCGCATCGCATCGCGATTATGCCAGGTCATGCTGTATTCGCTGGAGATCGCCAGCGGTTCGATGATGTTGGCACCGGCATCCATCACCTGCCGTTGCAGTTCGTTGTAGCGATGCACCACAAAAAATGAGCTGAGCAGCAGGCCAACCATCAGCGTGGGTGCCAGGATTAAAATCATCATTCGCGCCCGCAGGCTGTATTTGGTCATAATAGTCGCCTGGCTACTCCGGCTTAACGTCCCTGTGCATCCGTCGACAAACCTGTGCACATCGTTTTTAGAGAAAGAGAATTAACAACACTATGGCGCAATTTTACGCTGCAAAACAGCGCGTGGCGACGCAACAACGCCTTACCGTCACCATTGAAGAGCTTGATCCGTTCGGGCAGGGCGTGGCGCGTCATAAAGGCAAAACCATTTTTGTCAGCGGTGCGCTGCCTGGCGAACAGGCAGAAATTACGCTGACAGAGGATAAACGGCAATTTGCCCGAGCGAAAGTGACGCGGCTGTTAAACACCAGTCCGGCGCGCGTCACGCCGCGCTGTCCGCATTTTCAGCGTTGCGGTGGCTGCCAGCAGCAGCATGTGGAAGTGGCACTGCAGCAGCAGAGCAAAGCCCGGGCGCTGAGCCGGATGCTGAGCCAGGCGGCACAGCAGCCGGTGGCGGTTGATGAGGTGATTGCCGGTGAGCCCTGGGGCTATCGCCGTCGCGCCCGGCTGGGCCTGCAGTGGCACAACAAGCAGCAGCGCCTGCAGATGGGCTTCCGCCAGGAAGCGAGCAACGATCTGGTCGATATCCAGCAATGCCCCATTTTGATGCCCGAACTTGAGGCATTGATCACGCCGCTGCGTCAGTGCCTGAGTGGCTTACGCGCCGTCAGGCGCCTCGGCCACGTTGAGCTGGTGCTGGCGGACAACGGTCCACTGATGATCCTGCGCCATCTTGATGCGCTGCAGGCGGAAGACCGTGAAAAGCTGGAACAGTTTTCGCATAAGCATCAGCTGATGCTGTTACTGGATGCAGGTGATGAGACATTAACGCCGTTAACCGAAGCGAAGCCGTTTTATCACTCTCATCAACTTAAGCTAACCTTCAGTCCACAGGATTTCATTCAGGTAAATGATGCGGTGAACCAGCAGATGGTGGCACAGGCGCTAAGCTGGCTCGATCTGCAGCCGGAAGACCAGGTGCTGGACCTGTTTTGCGGTATGGGAAACTTCACACTTCCTATCGGAATCTTCGTACAAAATGTAGTTGGTGTGGAGGGCATTGCAGCATTAGTACGGCAGGCAGCGTATAATGCTGAGCTGAATAATCTTAAAAATGTTCGCTTTTTCCAGCATAACCTGGAGGAAGACGTGTCGCGCCAGCCGTGGGCGGCACAGGGATTTAACAAGGTATTACTCGATCCGGCTCGTGCCGGGGCTGCTGGCGTTATGGCGCATGTGGTTAAACTTGCACCAGAACGCGTGGTCTATGTTTCGTGTAATCCCACCACACTCGCGCGTGACAGCCAGACATTGCTGTCAGCGGGCTACCAATTGGAAAGGGTCGCGATGCTGGATATGTTCCCTCATACCCGTCATCTCGAATCCATGGTGCTGTTCAGAAAAACAGAAGCGATGGGCTAAGTCGCTGTGCAGGAGAGGATATGGTTGCGGTCAGAAGTGCGCATTTAAATACTGAGGGGGAATTCGCCCTCGACCAGTGGATCGCCAGTCTCGGTATTGCTAACCCGCAATCATGTCAACGCGTCGCCGAAACCTGGCGCTACTGTGAAGCGCAAACCCAGGGCCATCCCGATCAGTCGCTGCTGCTGTGGCGCGGCATCGAGATGGTCGAAATCCTCTCGATGCTCAGTATGGATATTGAAAGCCTGTGTGCGGCGCTGATCTTCCCGCTGGCTAACGATGAAGTGGTGAGCGAAGAAGATCTGGAAAAAACCATCGGCAAAGGCATTGTCTCGCTGGTGCATGGCGTGCGCGATATGGACGCGATCCGTCAGCTGAAAGCGATTCACAATGACTCGATGGCGTCTGAGCAGGTGGATAACGTCCGCCGGATGCTGCTGGCGATGGTGGAAGATTTCCGCTGCGTGGTGCTCAAACTGGCCGAACGCATCATGAACCTGCGCGAAATGAAAGACGCGCCGGAAGATGAGCGAGTGCTGGCGGCTAAAGAGAGTACCAATATCTATGCGCCGCTGGCCAACCGGCTCGGCATTGGTCAACTGAAGTGGGAGCTGGAAGATTACTGCTTCCGCTATCTGCATCCCGACGAATACAAACGCATCGCCAAACTGCTGCATGAACGACGCATTGACCGTGAGCAGTACATCGACAACTTCGTCAACAATCTGCGTAAAGAGATGGCCAAAGAGGGCGTACGTGCCGAAGTCTATGGCCGGCCGAAGCATATCTACAGTATCTGGCGCAAGATGCAGAAGAAGTCGCTGGCTTTCGATGAGCTGTTCGACGTGCGGGCGGTGCGCATCGTCGCTGAGCGCTTACAGGATTGCTACGGCGCGCTGGGCACGGTCCACACGCTTTATCGTCATCTGCCGAGCGAGTTTGATGACTACGTGGCAAACCCCAAGCCAAATGGCTACCAGTCAATTCACACCGTGGTGTTAGGCCCGCAGGTAAAACGGTGGAGATCCAGATCCGTACCCGCCAGATGCACGAAGATGCCGAGCTGGGCGTAGCGGCGCACTGGAAATATAAAGAGGGGCCGACTTCCAGCAGCGCACGCGGCGCAGCGGGGCATGAAGAGCGTATCGCCTGGCTGCGTAAGCTGATCAGCTGGCAGGAAGAGATGGCGGATTCCGGTGAACTGCTGGAAGAGGTGCGCAGCCAGGTGTTCGATGACCGGGTGTACGTGTTTACACCGAAAGGGGATGTGGTGGATCTGCCCGCCGGCTCAACGCCGCTCGACTTCGCTTACCACATCCACAGTGACATCGGTCACCGCTGCATCGGCGCAAAAATCGGCGGCCGTATCGTGCCGTTTACCTATCAACTGCAGATGGGCGATCAGGTTGAAGTGATCACTCAGAAACAGCCGAACCCGAGCCGGGACTGGCTCAACCCTAACCTCGGCTATATCACCACCAGCCGCGGCCGGTCAAAGATTCACAACTGGTTCCGCAAGCAGGATCGCGATAAGAACATCATCGCCGGACGGCAGATTCTGGATAACGAGCTGAATCAGCTGGATATCAGCCTGCGTGAAGCGGAGAAGCTGCTGCTGCCGCGCTATAACGTTACTTCTCTGGAGGAGTTGCTGGCGGCGATTGGTGGTGGTGATATTCGCCTTAACCAGATGGTTAATTTCCTGCAGGCCCGGCTCAACAAGCCGAGCGCCGAAGAGCAAGACCGCGAAGCGCTGCGCCAGTTGACCCAGAAGTCCTACACGCCACCGTCGCGCAAAGAGAGCGGGCGCGTGGTGGTCGAGGGCGTGGGCAACCTGATGCACCACATTGCACGTTGCTGCCAGCCGATTCCGGGCGACGATATCGTCGGCTTTATTACCCAGGGGCGCGGTATTTCGATTCACCGTGCCGACTGTGACCAGCTGGCTGAGCTGATCTCCCATGCGCCGGAACGCATCGTTGACGCGGTATGGGGTGAAAGTTACTCCAGCGGTTATTCGCTGGTGGTACGGGTGACAGCCAACGATCGCAGCGGGCTGCTGCGCGATATCACCACCATCCTCGCCAATGAAAAAGTCAATGTACTGGGCGTGTCGAGCCGCAGCGATACCAAAAAGCAGCTGGCGACTATCGACATGGATATCGAGATTTATAACCATCAGGTGCTGGGACGGGTACTGGCACGCCTGAATCAGGTCTCTGATATCATCGACGCCCGCCGTTTACACTGATACTACTGGCCGCCGGTCCGGTTTTCGCCGCAGAGGCGAACGGCCGGGCTGGCGTGCTGCACTTCAGGCGCCGTATACGCGCCACCTCAAGACCAACCGCAAAGGATTTTCCTGAATGAACGCCATCGATCGCCTGCTTGGCATTATGAAAACCCTGCGCGATCCGCAACACGGCTGTCCGTGGGATCGTGAGCAGACCTTCGCCACCATCGCCCCGTATACGCTGGAGGAGACCTATGAAGTGCTGGACGCTATCCAGCGCGAGGATTTTGACGATTTGCGCGGCGAACTGGGCGATCTGCTGTTCCAGGTGGTGTTTTATGCCCAGATGGCCAGCGAGCAGGATCGCTTTACCTTCGAGGATATCTGCCACGCCATTAGCGACAAGCTGGAGCGCCGTCATCCACATATTTTTGCTGACGCCAGCGCGGAAACCAGCGGCGAGGTGCTGAAAAACTGGGAAGCGATAAAAACTGCCGAGCGGGCGGAAAAAGCCCAGCATTCGGCGCTGGACGATATTCCCAGAGCATTGCCGGCGCTGATGCGCGCCCATAAAATCCAGAAGCGTTGCCACAATGTCGGCTTTGACTGGGACACGCTGGGGCCGGTGGTCGCCAAAGTGCACGAAGAGATCGATGAAGTGATGCACGAGGCGCAGCAAAGTGTGGTGGACAGCCAGAAGCTGGAGGAGGAGATCGGTGACCTGCTGTTCGCCACGGTGAACCTGTCGCGCCATCTTGGCAGCAAAGCTGAAACCGCGCTGCAAAAGGCTAATGACAAGTTTGAGCGCCGCTTCCGCCAGGTTGAAGCGATCATTGCCGCGCAGGGGCTGAGCATGCCTGGCGCCACGCTGGAACAGATGGAAGCGGCCTGGCAGCAGGTGAAAATCAGCGAGAAATGCTGATTATTCCAGCGCTGTGTATAAAATCGCCGCTTGAGCTTACACGATTCAGCGCGGCGACAACTTTGTGACGTACATCAACATTTCATTAACGGCTATCCGCTATGTTAGCCGCAGCACTGCGTTGGAGGATGGCTGTGATTCATCAATTGTGGCTGATAGCGGTTTCCAGTATACTGTTTTCCCGTCCTGGTTATTCCACCGTCTTTAAACCTAAACTCTCAGGTTCAGCATGACAACGAATTATATTTTTGTGACCGGCGGGGTCGTATCCTCTCTGGGTAAAGGCATTGCCGCAGCCTCCCTCGCAGCCATTCTCGAAGCCCGTGGTCTTAACGTGACCATCATGAAGCTGGACCCGTATATCAACGTGGATCCAGGCACCATGAGCCCGACTCAGCACGGTGAAGTTTTCGTCACTGATGATGGGGCTGAAACCGATCTGGATTTGGGTCACTACGAGCGCTTCATTCGCACTAAAATGTCGCGTCGTAATAACTTCACCACTGGCCGTATCTACTCTGAAGTGCTGCGTAAAGAACGTCGCGGCGACTATCTGGGTGCCACTATTCAGGTGATTCCACACATCACCAACGCCATTAAAGAGCGCATCATTGAAGGCGGCGAAGGCCACGATGTGGTGCTGGTCGAAATCGGCGGCACGGTCGGCGATATCGAATCACTGCCTTTCCTTGAAGCCATTCGTCAGATGGCGGTGGATGTAGGCCGTGAGCACACCATGTATATGCACCTGACGCTGGTGCCGTATATGGCAGCAGCCGGTGAAGTGAAAACCAAACCGACCCAGCACTCGGTCAAAGAGCTGCTCTCTATCGGTATTCAGCCTGACGTGCTGATCTGCCGTTCTGACCGCGCCGTGCCAGCCAACGAACGCGCCAAAATCGCGCTGTTCTGTAACGTGCCGGAAAAAGCGGTTATTTCGCTGAAAGATGTCGATTCGATTTACAAGATCCCGGGCATGCTGAAGTCGCAGGGCCTGGATGACTACATCTGCAAACGCTTCAATCTGAATGCACCGGAAGCCAATCTGGCCGAGTGGGAGCAGGTGATTTACGAAGAAGCCAATCCGGGCGGTGAAGTCACCATCGGGATGGTGGGCAAGTACGTTGAATTGCCGGATGCCTACAAATCGGTGATTGAAGCGCTGAAGCACGGCGGCCTGAAAAATCGCGTCACCGTGAACATCAAACTGATCGACTCGCAGGATGTCGAATCACGCGGTGTCGAATTACTGAAAGATTTGGATGCGATTCTGATTCCTGGTGGCTTCGGTTACCGTGGCGTCGAAGGCAAGCTGATGACCGCGCAGTACGCACGTGAAAATAACGTGCCGTATCTCGGCATCTGTCTTGGCATGCAGGTGGCACTGATGGAGTTCGCCCGTAACGTCGCCGGGATGGAAGGCGCCAACTCCACTGAATTTGTGCCAGACTGTAAATATCCGGTAGTGGCGTTAATTACCGAATGGCGTGACGAAAACGGCAACGTTGAAGTGCGCAGCGAGCAGAGCGATCTGGGCGGCACCATGCGTCTGGGCAGCCAGCAGTGTCAGTTAACGCCGGGCAGCCAGGTTCGCCAGCTGTACGGTTCTGACACCATCGTTGAGCGCCATCGCCATCGTTATGAAGTTAACAACATGCTGCTGAAGCCGATTGAAGCAGCCGGTCTGCGGGTTGCGGGTCGCTCAGGGGATGATCAACTGGTTGAGATTATCGAAATCCCGAACCATCCGTGGTTTGTGGCTTGCCAGTTCCACCCGGAGTTTACCTCGACACCACGTGATGGCCATCCGTTGTTTGCCGGCTTCGTGAAAGCGGCACATGAGCATCAGAAGCGTTTAGCGAAGTAAGATTCACGAGCAGCGCGCGAACTTTTCGCGCGTTGTTTGTCTTAGGATTGACTAACTTGTACTGAGGAAAAACGTAATGTCCAAAATCGTAAAAGTCATCGGTCGCGAAATTATCGACTCACGTGGTAACCCGACTGTTGAAGCAGAAGTGCATCTGGAAGGCGGTTTCGTTGGTCTGGCAGCAGCGCCATCAGGAGCTTCTACTGGTTCACGCGAAGCACTGGAACTGCGTGACGGTGACAAATCTCGTTTCCTGGGCAAAGGCGTGACCAAAGCTGTTGCTGCGGTAAACGGCCCGATTGCTGAAGCGGTAAAAGGCAAAGACGCGAAAGATCAGGCGAACATCGATAAAATCATGATCGACCTGGACGGTACTGAGAACAAATCCAACTTCGGTGCTAACGCCATTCTGGCCGTGTCACTGGCGGCGGCGAAAGCGGCGGCAGCCTCTAAAGGTCAGCCACTGTATGAGCACATCGCTGAACTGAACGGCACCCCAGGCAAATATTCTATGCCACTGCCAATGATGAACATCATCAACGGCGGCGAGCATGCCGACAACAACGTTGATATCCAGGAATTCATGATTCAGCCGGTTGGCGCTTCAAACGTGAAAGAAGCGATCCGTATGGGTTCTGAAGTATTCCATAACCTGGCGAAAGTGCTGAAAAGCAAAGGCATGAGCACTGCGGTAGGTGACGAAGGTGGCTATGCGCCAAACCTGGGTTCCAACGCTGAAGCGCTGGCCGTTATTGCTGAAGCGGTAAAAGCAGCAGGCTACGAGCTGGGCAAAGACATCACGCTGGCGATGGACTGTGCGGCCTCTGAATTCTACAAAGATGGCAAATACGTGCTGGCCGGTGAAGGCGGTAAAGCCTTTACTTCAGAAGAGTTCACCCACTTCCTGGAAGATCTGACTAAGCAGTATCCGATCGTCTCTATCGAAGATGGCCTGGACGAATCTGACTGGGATGGCTTCGCGTATCAGACTAAAGTTCTGGGCGACAAAATCCAGCTGGTGGGTGATGACCTGTTCGTGACCAACACCAAAATCCTGAAAGAAGGTATCGAAAAAGGTATCGCTAACTCCATTCTGATCAAATTCAACCAGATCGGTTCTCTGACCGAAACGCTGGCAGCGATCAAAATGGCGAAAGACGCGGGCTACACTGCCGTGATCTCTCACCGTTCAGGCGAAACCGAAGATGCAACCATCGCTGACCTGGCGGTAGGTACTGCAGCGGGCCAGATCAAAACCGGTTCAATGAGCCGTTCTGACCGTGTTGCTAAGTACAACCAGCTGATCCGTATCGAAGAAGCGCTGGGTTCTAAAGCGCCATTCAACGGTCTGAAAGAAGTTAAAGGTCAGTAATGACTGTGCGTTGATGTCGCGTTAAGTGACATTATCGGCCTCTGAAGCCCCGCCTTGTGCGGGGCTTTTTTGTTGGTGGCGGTGTGCGGACGCGGATGGCAAGGCCCGATCGCAAAGACGCAAAAGCGTCATCCCTGCCGGCTCGGCCCGCGCGATTACGCACCTCATCCCTGAGGTGCGCCCGTTACCGGGCCAACGCTTTGCGTTGTTCAAAAACGCTCCCGACATTTTTGTCCTTTGCGCGGGACGCTTTGTTATTCGATCCTTGCCATCCACCTTTTGAGCCTGTTAGCCGTCTGAAGTCTCTCTTTGTGACGTTTTAGCTTTTGTCCGGCGCGGAGAAAAGGCACAACGCGTGGTTGAGCTGCGCGGCAAATCTGCCATAATCAGCGCCCTGTTTTTTTCAAGCGAGTCCGTAATGCAATACCCGATTAACGAAATGTTCCAGACGCTACAGGGCGAAGGTTTTTATACCGGCGTACCCGCCATCTTCATCCGCTTACAGGGATGTCCGGTGGGCTGTAGCTGGTGTGATACTAAACATACCTGGGAAAAGCGGGCGGATCGGGAAACGTCGCTGGGCGATATTTTAATTAAAACCGTGGAAAGTGATGCCTGGGGCGATGCCGATGCGGCAACCTTGCTGAACGCCATCCAGCAGCAGGGCTGGACCGCGCGCCATGTGGTGATCACCGGCGGTGAACCGGCGATTTACGATCTGCGTCCGTTAACCACGGTGCTGGAGCAGCACGGCTTCCAGTGCCAGATAGAGACCAGCGGCACCCATGAGATCCGCTGTTCTGAACAGACCTGGGTGACGGTTTCACCCAAGGTTAATATGCGTGGCGGCTACGATGTGCTGCCGCAGGCGCTGGTTCGGGCCGATGAAATCAAACATCCGGTGGCGCGCCAGCGTGATATCGAGGCACTGGATGCGCTGCTGGCCAGCCTTGATGACGCGAAATCGCGCATCATTGCCTTACAGCCGATCAGCCGCAAAGATGAAGCGACCCGACTCTGCATCGAGACCTGCATTGCGCGCAACTGGCGTTTGTCGATGCAAACCCACAAATATCTCAATATCGCCTGACAGAAGCGGGCGGTAGGCAGCGGCACCTCAGCCATGGGGTGACCGGGCAGGCGTGCGGTCCGCAGGTGAGTTAACCGTTTCGGGGAATCAGGGGAGCAGCAGCGCCGGATCGAAGGGTTCGATCCGACAGCGTTAACCGCGGTAGACGCAACCGGCAGTACAGGTCTCTTTGATCATCACTGCGCTGAGCAGCGGCAGGCGAGGCTTCATCTGATCCCAAATCCATTTTGCGAGCACTTCGCTGGTCGGGTTTTCCAGCCCAGGAATATCATTGAGATAGTAGTGGTCGAGACGATCGTAGACCGGCTTAAACGCCGCTTTCAATTCGGCAAAGTCGATCACCCAACCGGTGTGCGCATCCACTTCGCCGGTAATCTCCAGACGAACCAGGAAGGAATGACCGTGCAGACGACCGCATTTGTGTCCGGCCGGCACGTTAGGTAAATGGTGTGCGGCTTCGAACTGGAACTCTTTAAATAAAGTGGTAGACATAGTGGTTCTCAGACATTAAAAAACCGCTAAATTCTACCTGATAACCGTATTTTTCGCACTCAGATCACACAATGCGCCCGCGTTGTGGCCCATTTCCTTCCCCGGTCCCAGCTAATTAACTGATATATCGCCGCTTTACTTACCACTTTTGCCGATTAATCCTACCAGGAAAACCATTTAGTCATTTTGGTTATTTGATATGTCGAAGGTGTATTTAATCGTTAATATACGGGCCGGTAACCTACGCACTCTTCCGCCATTTTACGGTCCGGACTTCTGATACTGGAATTTTTAACGCGATGACGACTCAGGCACCAGGTTCACTGCTTCCGCTCTCCCCGGAACAACTCGCTCGCTTACAGGCGGCGACGACCGATTATTCCCCCACCCAGCTGGCGTGGCTGTCAGGTTATTTCTGGGGCAGGGTAGAACAGACCCCGGGTAACGCAGTGGCCAGCGCCCCGGCACCGGCCGCAGCAGAAGCGCCAGCGATTACGTTGCTCTCGGCTTCGCAAACCGGCAATGCCCGCCGCCTGGCTGAACAGTTGCGTGATGACCTGCAGGCAGCCAGACTGAATGTAAACCTGGTGAATGCCGGCGATTATAAATTCAAACAAATCGGTCAGGAAAAGCTGCTGGTCGTGGTGACCTCCACCCAGGGTGAAGGGGAGCCGCCGGAAGAGGCGGTGGCGCTGCATAAGTTCCTGATGTCGAAAAAGGCCCCGAAAATGGATGGCACCGCGTTTGCGGTGTTTGGCCTGGGCGACACCTCTTATGAGTTTTTCAGCAAAGCAGGCAAAGATTTTGACAGCCGGCTGGCGGAACTGGGCGCAGAGCGGTTGCTGGATCGGGTGGATGCTGACGTTGAGTATGCCGATCAGGCCACGGCCTGGCGCAGTGCGCTGACAGAGATTTTAAAGCAGCGCGTGCCGACCGAATCACCGACGCAGGCCGCCGCCACTGCCGCGGGCAGCGTCAATGAAGTCACTACCAGCCCGTACACCAAAGAGGCGCCGCTCAGCGCCACGCTGGCGGTGAACCAGAAAATTACCGGTCGCGATTCTGACAAAGATGTCCGCCACATCGAAATCGATCTTGGTGAGTCAGGTCTGCGCTACCAGCCCGGCGATGCGCTGGGTGTCTGGTATGAAAACGATAGCGCCCTGGTCAGCGAACTGCTGGAACTGGTCTGGCTGAAAGGGGACGAGCCGGTTGAGGTACAGGGCGCGACCCTGCCGCTGGCCGAAGCGCTGCAAAAACATTTTGAGCTGACGGTTAATACGGCGCAGATCGTCGCGCAGTATGCCCAGCTGTCGCGTGATGCCGAGCTGCTGGCGCTGGTCGATGATAAAGCCCGGCTGCAACAGTATGCGCAGCGCTATCCGATTGTTGACATGATCCGGCTGGCGCCGGCGGAACTGAGTGCAGCGCAGCTGACCTCACTACTGCGTCCCCTGACGCCGCGGCTCTACTCCATCGCTTCTTCGCAGGCGGAAACCGATACTGAAGTGCATATCACCGTCGGTGCAGTACGCTTTGATATTGAAGGTCGCCAGCGCGGCGGCGGCGCCTCAACCTGGCTGGCCGATCGGGTCGAAGAAGAGGGCGAAGTGCGGGTGTTTATCGAGCACAACGATAATTTCCGCCTGCCCGCTAACCCGGACGCACCGGTGATCATGATTGGACCAGGCACCGGCATCGCGCCGTTCCGCGCCTTTATGCAGCAGCGCGAAAACGACGGTGCCAGCGGCAAAAACTGGCTGTTCTTTGGCAATCCACACTTCACCGATGATTTCCTCTATCAGGTGGAGTGGCAGAAATATGTGAAAGAGGGTCTGCTGACCCGAATCGATCTGGCCTGGTCACGCGATCAGGCAGAGAAGGTGTACGTACAGGATAAGATCCGCGCCAACGGAGCGGAAGTGTGGCGCTGGATGCAGGAAGGCGCGCACCTTTACGTCTGCGGCGATGCGAATCGCATGGCGAAGGACGTTGAGCAGGCATTACTGGATGTGGTGGTCGAGCACGGCGGAATGGATCGTGAAGCGGCCGACGAATTTTTAAGTGAGCTGCGCATTGAGCGCCGTTATCAGCGAGACGTTTACTAATGAGCGAAAAACACCCTGGACCGCTGGTTGTAGAAGGCAAATTAGCCGACGCTGAGCGCCTGAAGAAGCAGAGTAACTATCTGCGCGGCACCATTCGTGAAGATCTCGAAGAGGGCCTGACCGGCGGCTTTACCGGCGACAACTTCCTGCTGATCCGTTTTCACGGTATGTACCAGCAGGACGACCGCGATATTCGTGCCGAGCGTGCTGAGCAGAAGCTTGAGCCGCGTCATGCGATGATGCTGCGCTGCCGTCTGCCGGGCGGGATTATTACCCCAACGCAGTGGCTGGCGATCGACAAGTTTGCCAGCGAGAAGACCCTGTATGGCAGCATCCGTCTGACCAACCGTCAGACCTTCCAGTTTCACGGCATTCTGAAAAAGAACGTTAAACCGACTCACCAGATGCTGCATGAAGTCGGACTGGATGCGCTGGCAACCGCCAACGACGTTAACCGCAACGTGCTTTGCACCTCTAACCCGGTGGAGTCGGAACTGCATCAGGAAGCGTACGAGTGGGCGAAAAAACTCTCTGAGCACCTGCTGCCGCGGACCCGTGCCTACGCTGAGATCTGGTGGGATCAGGAGAAAGTCGCTACCACCGATGAAGAACCGATCCTCGGTGAGACCTATCTGCCGCGTAAATTTAAAACTACCGTGGTGATCCCGCCGCATAACGATGTGGATCTGCACGCCAACGATCTTAACTTCATCGCCGTGGCCGAGAAGGGCAAGCTGGTGGGCTTCAACCTGCTGGTCGGTGGTGGACTGTCGATTGAGCACGGTAACAAAGCCACTTACGCCCGTACCGCCAGCGAGTTTGGTTATTTCCCGCTGGAGAAGATCCTTGATGTGGCCGAAGCGGTGGTGACCACCCAGCGCGACTGGGGTAACCGCACCGATCGTAAGAATGCCAAAACCAAATACACCCTGGAACGCGTCGGCGTTGATACCTTCAAAGCGGAAGTGGAGAAGCGGGCTGGCGTCACCTTTGAACCGATTCGTCCATACGAATTCACTACCCGTGGCGATCGGATTGGCTGGATTAAAGGCATCGACAATAAATGGCACCTGACGCTGTTTATTGAGAATGGTCGTCTGCTGGACTATCCCGACCGTCCGCTGAAAAGCGGTGTGGCCGAGATTGCCAAAATCCACCAGGGCGATTTCCGCCTGACGGCCAACCAGAACCTGATTGTGGCGGGCGTGCCGGAAAGCGAGAAAGCGAAGATTGAAGCGATTGCCCGTGCGCATGGCTGATGGAAAACGTCTCGGCGCAACGTGAGAACTCAATGGCCTGCGTCGCGTTCCCGACCTGTCCGCTGGCGATGGCTGAAGCTGAACGCTTCCTGCCTGCCTTCGTGACCAAAGTCGAAGCGATCATGCACGGTCACGGCGTGGGTGATGAGCACATAGTGTTACGCGTTACCGGTTGTCCCAACGGCTGCGGCCGTGCCATGCTGGCTGAACTCGGTCTGGTTGGCAAAGCGCCAGGCCGCTACAACCTGCATATCGGCGGCAATCGCATCGGCACACGCATTCCGCGGATGTACCGTGAAAACATTAACGAAAACGAAATTCTCGCCACCATTGATGAACTGGTGGGACGCTGGGCCAAAGAGCGCCATGCCGCTGAAGGCTTTGGTGACTTCGTGATCCGCGCGGGCATCGTTGCGCCTGTGCTGGACCCGGCGCGCGATTTCTGGGAGGAGGCAAAATGAGTCAGATTGACCTCGCAGCACTGAATGAAATGTCCAAAGTCCAGCGCGCGATGGCGCTGGCGGCCACCAATGCGCAGCTGGAGAAGTCGTCTGCTGAAGCGCGTGTGAGCTGGGCGCTGGAGAATCTGCCGGGCGCCTATGTGCTCTCCTCCAGCTTCGGCATTCAGGCGGCGGTGTCACTGCATATGGTGACGCGTCAGCAGCCCGATATCCCGGTGATCCTCACCGATACCGGCTACCTGTTCCCGGAAACCTATCGCTTTATTGATGAGCTGGCAGACCAGCTCAATCTTAACCTCAAGGTGTTCCGTGCTGAGACCTCACCGGCCTGGCAGGAAGCGCGCTACGGCAAGCTGTGGGAGCAGGGCGTTGAG
The DNA here is from genome assembly GCA_002095305.1 of Pantoea brenneri. Classification (GTDB taxonomy): domain Bacteria; phylum Pseudomonadota; class Gammaproteobacteria; order Enterobacterales; family Enterobacteriaceae; genus Pantoea; species Pantoea brenneri. Next base: position 3,031 of record MIEI01000063.1, on the reverse strand, counting down.
GGAATTGAGAAGTACAACGACATCAATAAAGTGGAACCGATGAATCGCGCACTGGAAACGCTCGGTGCGCAGACCTGGTTTGCTGGCCTTCGTCGCGATCAATCCGGCAGCCGGGCCAATCTGCCGGTGCTCGGCGTGCAGCGCGGGGTGTTTAAGCTGCTGCCGATCATCGACTGGGATAACCGCCAGATTCATCAGTACCTGCAGCAGCACAATCTGAAATACCATCCGCTGTGGGATCAAGGCTATCTGTCGGTCGGCGATACCCACACTACCCGCAAATGGGAGCCCGGGATGGCAGAAGAAGAGACGCGCTTTTTCGGCCTCAAGCGCGAGTGCGGTCTGCACGAAGGGTAATGGTTTTGTGTCCGGCTTCTCTGCGGTTATGCCGCCAGAGAAGCCGGTTGTTTACAGACCTTTCAGGCCCGCAAACTCGGTCGCCGCCCGCGTAACGTTCACGCGGGTCACCGTGTAGTGCGCCACCGCAACAAACGGATCTTCCGCCAGCAGCGCATCCAGCTGCTCGCGCGGCATCTCTTTTACCAGCAGTAACCCGCCGGTCCGCGGATCTTTACGTCCCGCTGCGATCACTGCTCCAGCATCAAAATAGCGATCCAGCCATGCAATATGCGCTGCCAGCAACGCTTCTACTTCTTCCATCGGACGAAAATAATCGAGAGACACGACGTACATAACCGTTCCTTAGACTTTAGGGTTAGTGAGCTCACTCAGCAGCGGCAGCAAAACGTTAACGCTGTCGCGGGTGCGGACGGTAATCCGGCCGGGCAGCCAGCGGTCGAGGTAACTGAGGTTATCCCGATCGGTCTGATGTCGGGTGGTACCCTCAGGAAAATGGCTGCTGCGATGACGCTGCTGCGCCCCGTCCTGGTTGCCCAGCGTCCAGTTGCTGGCCGTCACGTCAAGCAGCGGAAAGCCCGCTTTATCAAAGGCGTTCAGGCCGTCGGCATCCTTGCGGTTTAACTGATGACTGGCGGCAGAAATGCCGTGCTGGCGCGCCAGTAGTAGGGCGCGTTCGCTGGTCTGCTTGCGTACCGCTCGTGGCGTATTCATTCCGCTATTGAAATAGAGGTGATCGCCGGTAATCAGGCTGTTGAGATCGATCACCAGCAGGGTGTTCTTCTTCTCTCTGGCGCTCATCCGTTCAACGTAATCGTCCATACCGTGCATCTCCGCCTCACCGGCACTGAGCGCCACGAAGCGCACGCCGTAGTGCAGTGGTCGCTGACTGAGCTGTTGCGCCAGTTCCAGCATCACGCCGAGGCCTGAGGCGTTATCATCCACCCCCTGCAGGCGAAGGCCGCCGAGGTTCTGGTTAGTCTGACTGCTGTTGTGCGGCGTCCAGGTATCCAGATGCGCGACGATCAGAATCTCCTGCGGTTCACTGCCGGCGCGGGCCGCAATCACCGAGGTCGCCGTCAGCTTACGCCAGCGTAACTTGCCGTCGTTTTCCTGCCAGTTATAGCCGGTGTTGAACTGCCGGGTATTGGTCTTGAAACCGAGTGCGGTAAATTGCTGTTGCAGATAGTCGGCCGCCATCAGTTCGGCTGGACTGCCGGTCATCCGGCCAGGGAACCAGGTGGCGATGTGGCGAACCTGCTGTTCGGCAAAGTGGCCGGGCTGGCTGGCAAGTGCCAGCGGGGAAATTAGCGCGCCAATTAAAACCGCCGCCGCCCTCAATCGGAGGGAAGAAAACATAGTGCATCCTTTTTCATTTTTCAGATACCGGTCCGGCATGCTGCACCGGGCCCGTCATGCCGGGCGCTATTATAGCCTTTTTGCTGCGGTGCACTATCGACAGAATCAGGCCGGCTGGCGTAGCGAACGGCGCTTCGGCTGGCCATTGTCTGTTTTTGATGGAGGACAGCCGGTTTTTTGCGGCTTCCGCCAGCCGATAATCTGTGAGCACGGTCACGGATAACCCATTAATTATCCGTCGTTAAGATCAAATTGTTCTGTGCTTAGCGGGGCCGTTATTCCATTCGGTAACTACTCATTCCAATTCGTAATTTCATCTGGATAAACTCAGGGACGTATAGTCGCGTTAACGCAAAGTTACAACACTAAGGTTAACGTGGACTATCTGCCCCTTTTTGCCGATCTCTCTGGCCGCCCGGTTCTGGTTGTCGGCGGTGGAGATATCGCAGCGCGAAAAATTGAACTGCTGCGTCGTGCGCGTGCGCGCGTGCAGATTGCCGCGCGCGAACTCTGCCCTGAACTGCAGGCGCTGCTCGAGACGCAGCAGCTGGAGTGGCTGGCGACCGCGTTTGATCCTGCCCAGCTCGACGGCGTGTTCCTGGTGATCGCCGCCACCGATGACAATGCCCTCAACGCGGCGGTCTTCGAGCTGCCAACGCGCGCCAGAAGCTGGTGAACGTGGTGGACGATCAACCGAAATGCAGCTTTATCTTCCCCTCGATTGTTGACCGCTCACCGCTGGTGGTCGCGATCTCCTCCAGCGGCACTGCGCCGGTGCTGGCGCGTATGCTGCGTGAAAAACTGGAGACGCTACTGCCCGCTAACCTCGGCCAGATGGCTGAGGTGGCCGGACAGTGGCGTGACAAAGTTAAACAGCGTTTTCACCGCATGTCTGACCGCCGCCGTTTCTGGGAGCGGGCATTCAACGGCCTGTTTGCCAGCCAGATGTCGGCTGGCAATGTGGATGAGGCGAAACGCACGCTGGACCGTGAGCTGCTCGATGAACCAGGCCGACAGGGTGAAATTATTCTGGTGGGGGCCGGTCCGGGCGACAGCGGTCTGCTGACGCTGCGTGGCCTTCAGGTGATGCAACTGGCCGATGTGGTGCTGTATGACCATCTGGTCAGTGACGAGGTGCTGGAGCTGGTTCGCCGCGATGCAGATCGCATCTGCGTCGGTAAACGGGCGGGTGCGCATTCGGTGCCGCAGGAAGAGACCAATCAGATGCTGGTTAAGCTGGCGCTGCAGGGCAAGCGGGTTGTGCGCCTCAAGGGGGGCGATCCGTTTATCTTTGGCCGCGGCGGCGAAGAGCTGC
>MIEI01000062.1 GCA_002095305.1 Pantoea brenneri | reverse complement strand
CAAAGGTGTCGAGACGCACGGCGAACACCGCCAGCTTCCCGGCACAGCCCGATGCCTCAAACAGGCGGCGGGCATCAGCGTTATAGCGGGCTGGCGTATCGGCATCGACTTCACGCACCCGGCTGGCGTAATCGTGATCGGAGGCGTGGCGACCGTCATGATGGACATCGGTTTGCTGCCAGCGATCGTCATCCAGCCGGCCGAGGATCTCTTCCGGCGACTGGCCTAAATCGATGCCAAGGTGGTTAACCAGCCGCAGTTTTCCCTGCGCATCAATCTGCGCGTATAGCGCCATTTCGCTGTAGGCCGGGCCGCGTTTGATCAACGATCCGCCGGAGTTATTACAAATCCCGCCCAGCACCGAGGCGCCAATGCACGACGATCCAATGACCGAATGCGGCTCGCGTCCCAGCGGCTTAAGCACTTTCTCCAGCTGATAGAGCGTGCTGCCCGGGAACGCCAGCACTTGCTTACCGTCATCGATTAACTGCAGCTTATCCAGCCGCAGGGTGCTGATGATCACCAGCGGGCGATCGTAATCATCGCCGTGCGGGGTAGAGCCTTCCGTCAGGCCGGTATTGGCCGCCTGCATTAGAATAATGGCATCGGCATTCACCAGCGTCTGCAGCACCCGCCACAGCTCCAGCAGGGTGGCAGGGAACACCACCGCCAGCGCGTCGCCTTCGCCGGAGCGAAAGCCTTTACGATAGCGGGCGGTCTGTTCAGGTTCGGTGAGCAGGTGAGCGGGGCCGACCAGGCGGCGTAGGTCAGAAAGCAGGGCAGAGGTCTGTTTCATGGGCAATTCCCTTGTCTTATCAGTGCGTCATTACTGTAGCACGTCAACTCACTGCAACGCAGTGTGACACCGGCAGGCTACCTGCTATTCTCTTCTTGTGGCACACTGCCGCCTGTTTATTCGATATTGCGCAGTTACTTAAGAGAACCCACCCTGATGAAATGGATTTACTCTGTTAGTCTCGCTGTCTCCCTCGCGATGCAACCGGCATTGGCTGAGACAATGCCAGGTAACCACCCGATGACCGAACAGGCGCGGGATGCGTTCGTCAACGATCTGCTGACCAAAATGACGCTGGATGAGAAAATCGGCCAGCTGCGTTTAATCAGCGTCGGGCCTGATAATCCAAAAGAAGTCATCCGTGAGATGATCAAGAAAAGTCAGGTTGGCGCGATTTTCAATACCGTTACCCGTCAGGATATCCGCGCGATGCAGGATCAGGCGATGCAGCTCAGCCGGCTGAAAATTCCGCTGTTCTTCGCCTACGATGTGGTTCACGGGCAGCGCACTATTTTTCCGATCCCGCTCGGCCTGGCCGCCAGCTGGGATCTTGATGCGGTAAAAGAGGTGGGACGGGTTTCCGCCTATGAAGCCGCCGACGACGGCCTGAACATGACCTGGGCGCCGATGGTGGACGTCAGCCGGGAACCGCGCTGGGGCCGTGGCTCAGAAGGCTTTGGTGAAGATACCTACCTGACCGGCGAAATGGGCCGCAGCATGGTGCAGTCGATGCAGGGCAAAAGCGCGGCTGACCGCTATAACATCATGACCAGCGTTAAACACTTCGCGCTGTATGGCGCAGTGGAAGGCGGACGCGATTACAACACAGTCGACATGAGTCCGCAGCGGATGTTCCAGGATTATCTGCCGCCCTATAAAGCCTCGCTGGATGCGGGCAGCGGCGGCGTGATGGTGGCGCTGAATTCAATCAATGGAGTACCGGCCACGGCGGATAGCTGGCTGCTGAAAGATTTGCTGCGCGATAAGTGGAAATTCATAGGCATCACCATCAGCGATCACGGTGCCATTAAAGAACTGATTAAGCATGGTGTTGCCAGCGATCCACAGGATGCGGTGCGTATTGCGCTGAAGTCGGGCGTCGATATGAGCATGAGCGACGAATATTACAGCAAATATCTGCCCGATCTGGTGAAGAGCGGCGCGGTCAGCATGGCGGAGATCGACGATGCGGCGCGTCACGTCCTCAACGTCAAATATGACATGGGGCTGTTTAACGATCCGTACAGCCATCTGGGGCCGAAAGAGAGCGATCCGCAGGATACCAACGCCGAAAGTCGCCTGCATCGGGCCGAAGCGCGCGATGTCGCACGCAAAAGTATGGTGCTGCTGAAAAACCGGCTGGAGACCTTGCCGCTGAAGAAGTCGGGCACCATTGCCCTGATTGGCCCGCTGGCGGACAGTCAGCGCGATATCATGGGCAGCTGGTCGGCGGCCGGCGTAGCGAAGCAGTCCATTTCGCTGCTGCAGGGAATGCGCAATGCCACAGCCGGCAAAGCGACGCTGCTGTATGAAAAAGGTGCCAACATCACCGATAGCAAAGGCATTCAGGATTTCCTCAACCTGTATGAGCAGGCGGTGTCGGTCGATCCGCGTTCGCCGCAGCAGCTGATTGATGATGCGGTGGCCAAAGCGAAGCAGGCAGATGTGGTGGTTGCGGCGGTCGGTGAAGCGCAGGGCATGGCGCATGAAGCCTCCAGCCGCAGCGACCTGGTGATCCCGGCCAGTCAGCAGAAGCTGTTAGCCGCGTTGAAGGCTACCGGCAAACCGCTGGTGATTGTGCTGATGAATGGCCGTCCGCTGGCGCTGGTGAATGAAGACCGGATGGCCGATGCGATGCTGGAAACCTGGTTCAGCGGCACCGAAGGCGGCAATGCTATCGCTGACGTGCTGTTCGGAGATTACAATCCGTCGGGCAAGCTGCCGGTCTCCTTCCCGCGTTCAGTCGGTCAGATTCCGATCTACTACAACCATCTGCCGACCGGCCGTCCGTATAACCCGGAGAAGCCGAACAAATACACCTCGCACTATTACGATGCGGCTAACGGCCCACTCTATCCATTTGGCTATGGCCTGAGCTATACCACTTTCACCGTGTCGCCGGTAAAAATATCCTCACCGACCATGCCGCGTAACGGCAGCATTGAAGCCAGCGTCACGGTGACCAACAGCGGCAAGCGCGACGGTGCAACGGTGGTGCAGCTGTATCTGAACGATCCGGTTGCCTCCATCAGCCGGCCGGTTCAGGAGCTGCGCGGCTTTAAGCGCATCATGCTGAAAGCGGGCGAGTCGCAGACCGTGACCTTTAAGATTGATGTCGATGCGCTGAAGTTCTGGAACCAGCAGATGCAGCAGGTGGCAGAACCGGGTAAATTCAATGTGATGATCGGGCTGGATTCCGTTCGTACCCAGCACGCACAGTTCGACTATTTATAACCGTCCCTCTTTGCTTCCTGAGGGAGATGCGGCGCGCCAGACGTTACGGCGCGCCGGATTCTTTCTGTTATCAGAGCCATCATGATTAATCTGCGTGACCGCATCCAGCAACAGGTGTTTCGTCTTAACGGCCTGTCGCTGAATGAATTCGACATTTCTCAGCCGCCTGGCGATCCCGGTCTGTTTGGCCCGGACAGCATCATCTGGCAGGTACACGGTGATTTTACCTCAATGATGTGCGGCGGCATCAGTGCGCTGCTGCTACAGATGCTGCACCCGGCTGCGCTGGCTGGCGTCTGGGATCACTCTAACTTTCGTCAGGATATGATGGGTCGCCTGCGGCGCACCAGCCAGTTCATTGCGGTCACTACCTTTGGTAACACCCAGGATGCACATACGCTGATTGAGCGGGTGAAGCGTATTCACCTTAAAGTCAGCGGCGTCGACAGCGCTGGCAAACCTTATGCCGCCAGCGATCCACATCTGCTGACCTGGGTACACGTGGCGGAAACCAGCCGTTTTCTGGCTGCCCATCTGCGCTATAAAAATCCGCGCCTCAGTCGCGCCGATCAGGATCGCTATTATCAGGAAGCCGCGCTGATCGCCGAAGCGCTGGGAGCGGAACGGGTACCCAAAAGTGTCGTCGATGTTGCGGATTACCTGCAACAGATGCGTTCGGAGCTGCGTTTTGATCAGCGCACGGCGGAAGTGACGCGCCTGCTGATGAACGCGCCCGCCCCAAGCTGGCAGGCCAGACCGGTAATGAAAGTGATGCTGAAGTCAGGCTTTGGCCTGATGCCGGACTGGGCGCAGGCGATGTCGGGTCGTGAAATCGGCCGCTGGCAGCAGGCGGTGATCGATCAGCAGATCGCGGCGATTGCCGTCGGTTTACGCTGGTCGATTCAGCGCGGTGCCTGGTATCGGGCGATGGTCAGGATGGGCCGCCATCCGGTCTGATGACCGCCCGATTCGCGCCGGTGCGCTTTCATTTTCAGTCGGCTAAACGCAGCGTATCCGCCTCTGCGGCCGCCCCCCTCCCGCCCGAATCTGACTCCGCCATACTCGACTCGATGACGCACTTTGAGACTATTACCCTTGTCTCAGATGGCGGCAGTCACGATCCTGCTCTATTCTCGGGGAAAATGGATTCCTCCAGGCTTTGTCGAGGCACTATGACGTACAAATCCCTGATTGCTGAAGTCCACAATCAGCAACGCACCCTGACCGCGATTGTTGAGCAGGATGCGCGCACCGCCTATTTTTACATCTGGCCGACCGATCTGTTTCGCAGCCAGTACGCGGTGCGCGGCTGTTGGTTACGTAATCTGCTGCCGGCACCGGCACAGGAAGATCGTGAAGCGATGGAGCAGGGCATAGCGCCGCTGCTCAGCGCCGAATATTGCCGTAATCTGGAAGCCGAGCCGGAACTCGATCCGGCTGGCCTGCAGGTGCTGTGGGAGCCGAGTGATGATGGCGCGGCCTTGTGGTATTACGGCCAGTTGCTGGCGGTGATCCCAGGCTGGAGTCTTTATCAGGATAAGCAGGTCAGCTTCTCTGCCGGCTGCATCAAAAAAAACCGACTGACGGCGCCGCTCGGATCGGCTTCCACCAATGATTATTACGCCCGCGCCGAGCAGCAGCGTCAGTTCTGGCGTGAATGGCACGACGGCAGTGAGTGGGATAAGGTGCAGCAGGATTTAATGGCCTGTTATCAGGCCCGCTTTGGCGAGTCGGTGAAATATTACGCCATCGATCAGGGCAGCTGGCCACCGATGGCGATTTCCCAGCACTGGCACCAGGGCGTCTGGTACTTCCTGACGCTCGGCATGAGCATCCGGCCGATGCCGCAGGTCGATTATCTGTTTGATGAGCTGGCGCCGCAGTATCGCCGTATCGAACTGGGCATGGCGGTTGACGGTGAAGTAATGACTGAAGGCAATGCGGTGCAGATGGCCAGCGCGCTGGCGGAGTTTGTGCATCTGCCGTGGGCGCGCCTCACCTGGCTGGGGGAAGGGCACACTCTGGCGTCAGAAGTGGCACCGGTCGGCTTTGACAGCTTTTTACTGGCGGGTGAACTGGCCAGCGAGAGCGCGCAGTTCAAACTGCCGAAGCGCGACGGCGATCGACCCACGCTGCTGTGGACTACCCCGATTACCGAGGCGGAACGCCAGTTCGCCCAGGCTGATGAGCACGGCGGACAACAGCTGCGCGAGCGGCTGACGGCAGACGGCAATAACCATATCTTCCGGCCGCGTCAGCAGGTGGTGGATTCGCCGGAGTAGTGCCCGACCCGGTCGCTTCCGGCCGCCTGGCGACGACACGTCGCCAGGCGTAATACTAAATTCTCAGGCTAATCAGCCATTTTTCAAATCTGTGATCCTGCTCATCTCAAGTTCCGCTGGGCCGCGCCGTTAACCCGGATAAGGCAATCGCGCCACACCAGGTCCAGGGGAACAAAGATGTTAAAAACAACACAGTCCCGCTTCACTGCAACACTCATCGCTTTCTTCGTTGCACTCCTGTTGATCACCGTCTGGGTGATTAACCAGTTTGTCGCTCCACAGTTGATTGACAGCGAAAGCCGTCTGGTTCGCTATCAGGTTGATTCCCTGGCGTCCGGCATCGTTGAACAGATGAACCGGGTTCAGGCGCAGCAGCGCGCTATCACCGAGGCCGCGTCTGTGATGGATAGCGCCACCATCGACACCTTACTGCCGACGCTGGTGAACCAATATCAGGACAGTAACGTGTTTGGCGGCGGCATCTGGCCACTGCCGAATCGTCGCGATCCGGCAAAAGAGAAAAACAGCAGCTTCTTTGCCCGCAACGCCAGCAACGAACTGCAGGTCAACACCTACTGGAACTCCGATGCGGCTGACAAATACTGGGAGCAGTCCTGGTACAAAGATGGCATGGCAGCAGAGAAAGGGCAGTGCGCCTGGGCCAAAGCTTACCAGGATGCAGCCAGTCCGCAGCCGCGCACCAACTGCGCCATGGCGATCTATCGCGACGGGACCGTCTGGGGCGTTGCGACCATTGACGTCACGCTCGGCTTCTTTAACCAGCTGGCAAAACAGATGGGCGAGGCGATTCACGGTAACGTGCTGATCGTAGAAGCCGACGGCAAAGTGGTCGGTAACGGTGCGCTGGTGAACGCGGCACCGAAACTGGAAAACCTGGCCGACGTGCCGTTGCCGATGGCCGCGCCGCTGAAATCGCTGCTGAGTGGCATCGGTAATCAGCCGCTGGAGACCACCTTTGACAGCAACGACGGTGAGCAGACGCTGTTAGTGCAGGCGATCCCGGGCAGCCCGTGGTATCTCGCCAGTAGCCTGCCGACCAGCCTGCTGAAAGCGCAGTCTCACAATATGCTGACCCGTCTGGGCCTGGTGCAGATCCCGCTGGCGGTGATCCTGCTGCTGGTGCTGCTCGGTTTTGTGCGTGCCATGATGAAACGCCTCAGCGTGCTCAACAGCAATATCGAAGCCCTGTCGACCGGCGGTGCGGATCTGACTCAACGTCTGCCGGCCAGCAACAGCCCGGAATTTAACGCGGTGGCGCAAAGCTTCAACCAGTTTATCAGCTACCTGCAGGGGCTGATGCAGCAGGTCGGCGACAGCGCGCTGGCGATTACCGCTGCCTCGCGTGAGATTGCCAGCGGCAACGCCAACCTCTCGTCACGTACTGAAGATCAGGCCAGTTCGATTGTCGAAACTGCGGCCTCGATGGAGCAGCTGACCGGCACGGTGCGCCAGAATGCTGACAACGCCACGCACGCTAACCAGCTGGCCGGCGATGCGTCACAGGTGGCGGCGCGCGGGACGGAAGTGGTACGTCAGGTAGTGACCACCATGGGCGAGATCCATCACTCCTCGCGTAAAGTGGTCGATATCATCAGCGTGATCGACAGCATCGCCTTCCAGACCAATATCCTGGCGCTTAACGCCGCGGTGGAAGCGGCGCGGGCCGGTGAGCAAGGGCGCGGGTTTGCCGTGGTGGCGTCGGAAGTGCGTAACCTGGCACAGCGCTCGGCTAACTCAGCGCGTGAGATCAAAAAATTGATCGAAGAGTCGGTGTCGAACATTGATGCCGGTAGCGCGCTGGTGGAACAGGCGGGACAAACCATGGATGAGCTTATGCAGGGCGTCAGCAGCGTCACCACACTGATGAGCGAAATCATGTCGGCCAGCCGCGAACAGAGCATGGGGATTGAGCAGGTTAACGTCGCGATCACCCAGCTTGACGGCACCACTCAGCAGAACGCCGTGCTGGTGGAGCAGGTATCGGCTGCGGCACAGGCGATGGAAGTGCAAAGCACCCAGCTGGAACGGGTGGTGCAGAGCTTCAGATTGTAATCCCTCCTCAGGCCAGCCTTGCTGGCCTGATTTTCTTCCCGCCTCATCCGCCTATCCCAGACTGGCTGCTGTTAAAAATTCCGCGTTGTGACCGCCCAAACTGGCAATCTTGTGCCAGAATAGTTGGGAATAATCTCAAGGAAACGCCATGTCTGCTATTGAAGTTATCCTCGTTGACCACCTCGATCGTCCCACCGGCAAAATGGAAAAGCTGGAAGTGCATGAAAAAGGATTACTGCACCGCGCGGTGACGGTCTACGTCTTCAATTCCCGGCAGGAGCTGCTGTTACAGCGGCGCGCCAGCGATAAATATCACTGTGGTGGTTTGTGGAGTAACACCTGCTGCGGTCATCCTTATCCCCATGAATCAACCCAGGATGCCGCTGAACGGCGTCTGCGCGAAGAGATGGGAATGGAGGTCAGCCTGACGCCGATGTTTGAGCTGAGCTACAACCTGCCGCTGAGTAATGGCCTGACCGAACACGAATATGGTCACGTCTTCTTTGCGGTTTGTGATCGCCTGCCACAGCTTAATCCGCAGGAGGCTGACGCTTTTGATTACCGTTCACTGGCGACCATTGAACAACAGATGCGCCAGCAGCCGCAGCAGTTCACGCCGTGGTTTTTGCATACTTTTCCGCGCATTCCGGCCCATCTCGACGCGTTTCCGGCATAAAAAAACCGCACGCTAAGGTGCGGTTCGGGTCGTCGATAACGCGATGGCTCAGGCAGCATACCTCCTTCGCAAAATCGCTGTTTCAGGCAGGCTCAGCACGGGCCATGCACGGCTCGCGCTGCTTTGCTAGCGACGTACGCTCCCCTCGCTTTATCTTCCGCAGCCGTTATCGCTACATCCTGAGAAGCTATTCAGGATCAACGCGGCAGCTCAAAATCCTCGGCATCCACATCATAACCTGACGGTTCCCAGCGGATTGCCAGTAAGGCCAGCAGGCCCGCCAGCGGGGCCAGAAAAATGACCCAGAACACCCCGGTCCCCAGCGCCGCGACCAGCACCGGAAACAGGAACAGCGACAGGGTCGAACTGCCACGCATCAGCGTCTGGTTAAAGCCAACCCCCACGCCACGCAGCGAGGTCGGATAGCTGAGTGAGGCAAAAGTCATGGTATGCGAGCCGGGACCGAAGCCCTGACCAAACAGGAACAGCGCCAGCATACCAATCGCCAGGGCCGCTTCCTGACCGCCGTCCGGGCGTCCAATCAGCGCCAGCCCGAGCAGTGCCACGCACTGACAGGCATAACCGGCCACCGACATCTTCCATGCTCCGAGACGCGGCACCAGCCGTACCGCCAGAACGCCGCCGACAAACGCAAACAGCAGATTCAGCGCCAGCGACACCAGAATGGTGGTCAGCATCGACTGGGCAAAGAAGCTGGAGATAATCACCGGCAGGCCAAACGCCACGGCGTTATAGGCAAACGAGGAGGCGATGGAGGTGATGGTCGCCAGCACGGTGCGGCGTCGATAGACACCCTGCAACAGCGCGCCGTAGTTACGCCAGCTGGCTGGTCGCGCCGGTCGGGCGGGCGTCAGCGCCGCATCCGGTGCCACCTGGGCGTTGATATTCCATGCGCTGCGTAAGATTGAGGCGGCCGCCTGCAGATCGCCCTGATTAGCGGCCCACACCGGCGACTCGCTCATGTAACGACTGCGAATGGCGATGATGATGATGGCCGGTACCGCGCCAAAGCCAAGGATCAGCCGCCAGAGCCAGTCGGTATGGCTTTCCGGCAACACCGCGTAGAGCAGCAGCACCAGCAGATACGAGATGCTGATCGCTGCGTACCAGGTCGGGCACCACATCGCCACGCTGGCCGCTTTATTGCCTTTACCGCGCAGCTTCGAAAACTCTGCCAGGAAGGCCATCGCCACCGGCAGATCGATGCCGACGCCGAGCCCCATCACGAAACGCGCTCCGCCTAACACATATTCGTTTGGCGCAAACGCACAGGCGATTGCCGCCACCACGAAAAAAAACATATCGGCCATGAAAACCCGATAACGGCCAATTTTATCGGTCAGGTATCCGCCGATCAGCGCGCCGATGATCGCCCCGAAGGTGATGGTCGAGGCGATCATCCCGGTGCCGGTCGGGGTCAGATTAAATTCGCGCGCCACGTCTTTGATACCAAACGCCAGCGCGCCGAGATCGTAGGCGTCGAGAAATACCCCACCGAGCGCGATAGCGACCACAATGCGCGCGTTATTACGGGCGCTGTCGCCGCTGTTCACCAGGCGGGAGACATCCGCCGCGCTGCGGATCCACTGCGTTTCGCCGCTCGGCGCACTCCCTGTTGTGGCCACATGGCTGAAGAGATCAGGTCGGTCATGATGTTGTGAGTCTTTTATTATAAAAACAGGCCATCGAGAATAGCCGTTTAGACGCCCAGACGTAAATTCAATTGAGTTATGAATAATAAGTTTTTAGTCTCAAATCGTTATTAATTTGCGATAAAGTCATCTACGAGCCGGCACAGCCAGGCTACGCTTTTAAGGCAGATAACCAAACCGCTCTGCGTCAGGCGACGGCATTCATTGCGGCGCTGCCGCTGCACCGGATCACCGGATCAGCGCTGGGCACCGCGATGCGCGAACCTGAATCACCGGGGTGACAAGAATCGATAACAACAGATCAAAACAACAGGTCATAACAACAGGCAATAACACGCGATAAGGAACAGGTCATGGTCAAAGTTCGGGGTTGGATTGGAATGAGCGCGTTGCTGCTCAGTCTGGGCATCGCACACGCTGCCGATCCGGTGCGGGTCGGTTCAAAAATTGATACTGAAGGTTCACTGCTGGGTAACGTGATTTTGCAGGTGCTGGAGAAGCATGGCGTCAAAACCGTCAATAAAATTCAGTTGGGTACCACTCAGGTGGTGCGCGGCGCTATCACCGCCGGGGAACTGGATATCTACCCGGAATATACCGGCAACGGCGCTTTTTTCTTTAATGACGAAAAAGACAGTGCCTGGAAAAATGCCCGTCAGGGCTACGAAAAAGTCAAAAAACTGGATGCCGACAAAAATCACCTGGTGTGGCTGACGCCTGCGCCAGCCAACAACACCTGGACCATTGCGGTGCGTAAAGATCTGGCAGAGAAAAATCAGCTGACCTCGCTGGCCGACCTCAGTGCCTGGCTGAAAAAGGGCGGCACTTTCAAGCTGGCGGCCTCGGCAGAATTTATCGAACGCAGTGATGCGCTGCCGGCCTTTGAAAAAGCCTACGGTTTCGATCTTAAGCAGGATCAGCTGCTGTCGCTGGCCGGCGGTGATACTGCCGTTACCATCAGCGCGGCGGCGCAGCAAACTTCAGGCGTTAATGCGGCGATGGCCTACGGCACCGACGGCCCGGTGGCGGCGCTGGGATTACAGACGCTGACCGATCCAAAAGGCGTGCAGCCAATCTACGCCCCGACGCCGGTGATCCGTGAATCGGTGCTGAAAGCTATCCGCAGATTGGCGACTGGCTGAAACCGGTATTCAGCGCGCTGGACGAGAAAACGCTGCAGCAGCTGAACGCCAGAATTGCGGTGGACGGCCAGGACGCCAGCAGCGTGGCGAAAGAGTGGCTGCAACAGCAGAAGCTGCTGTAACTGATGCAGATATCGCGGGAAGCGATACGACGTCCCGGTCAGCAGCCGGTCGCACTGCTGCTGCTGGCACTGCTGAGCCTGGCGCTGGTGGCGCTGCCTGTTCTGACCTTCGCGCCGAACCGACTGGTGGCAGGCGCGCCGCTGATGGGCTGGCAGATCAGCCAGTCGGCAGTAGTGCTGCCGCCGCTGGCGGTATTATGGCTGCTGCTGTGGTGTCCGCCGTCGCGCGTCAGCCTCAGCCTGGCGCTGTTGTCGGCCGAACTGCTGCTGGCGGCGATGATCTGGCTGAGCGGCAATCAGGCGACGCTGCTTAGCCAGCACGGTAGCCGACTGGCTCGCACCAGCTTTGCCAGCGGCCTGTGGTGCAGCGGGGCGCTGCTGCTGTTGCTGATCACCGACACGGTGCGGCAACTGACCCGTCACCGGCTGGCACAGCTGCTGCTTAACCTGCAGGTGTGGCTGCTGCCGCTGTTGCTGCTGTTCAGCGGCCAGCTTAACGATCTCTCCCTGCTGAAAGAATATGCCAATCGCCAGGCGGTATTTGACGCCGCGCTGGTGCGCCATCTGACGTTGCTGGCCGGCACCGTGCTGCCAGCGCTGATCATCGCGCTGCCGCTGGGCATTCTGCTGTTCCGACAGCCACGCTGGCAGAGCGGGGTATTTGGCGTATTGAATGTGATTCAGACAGTGCCTTCGGTGGCGCTGTTTGGCCTGCTGATTGCGCCGCTGGCGGGCCTGGCACAGCGTTTTCCGTGGCTGGGTGCCTGGGGTATCAGTGGCATCGGCATGGCTCCGGCGCTGATTGCGCTGGTGCTTTACGCCTTACTGCCGCTGGTGCGCAGCGTGGTGGTCGGTCTGCAACAGGTGCCGCAGGAGGTGCGTGAAAGCGCGCGCGGCGTCGGGATGAGCGGCCGGCAACAGTTTTTCGCGGTTGATGTGCCGCTGGCCTTACCGGTATGGCTGGCGGGTCTGCGGGTGGTGGTGGTACAAACTCTGGGCATGGCAGTGGTCGCGGCGCTGATTGGTGCCGGCGGCTTTGGCGCGATTATTTTCCAGGGCCTGCTGAGCAGCGCGCTGGATCTGGTGCTGCTCGGAGTGATTCCGGTGATTGCGCTGGCGGTCACCGTAGATGCGCTGTTCCGCCTGCTGATCTCACTGCTGGAGAAAAAAGATGATTGAATTTAACGGCGTCTCGCGCGCTTTTAACGGCAAAGCGGCGGTCAGCGATCTCTCATTGACGGTGGCGGAAGGGGAGTTCTGCGTGCTGCTGGGCACCTCCGGTTCCGGTAAGTCGACCACCCTGAAGATGATTAACCGGCTGGTTGAGTTCGACAGCGGCGAGATCCGTTTCGCCGGCGAGTCGATTCGTCAGCTTGATGCCCGCGCGCTGCGGCGGCGGATGGGCTATGCCATTCAGTCGATCGGCCTGTTTCCTCACTGGACGGTAGAAAAAAATATCGCCACGGTGCCGGCGCTGCTCGGCTGGTCAAAACCGCAGGTCACGCAGCGGATAGAGGCGCTGCTGACGCTGCTCAACCTCGATGCGCAGCTGCTGAACCGTTATCCGCATCAGCTTTCCGGCGGACAGCAGCAGCGGGTTGGCGTGGCGCGTGCGCTGGCGGCCGATCCGGAGGTGTTGCTGATGGATGAACCGTTTGGCGCGCTCGACCCGGTGACCCGTGGCGCGCTGCAACAGGAGATGCTGCGTATTCACCGGCTGTCGGGACGCACCATTGTGCTGGTAACCCATGACATCGATGAGGCGCTGACGCTGGCCGACCGCATCGTGCTGATGGATAATGGCGGGATCGTCCAGCAGGGAAAACCGGTTGAGCTGCTGACCCAGCCGAAAAATGAGTTTGTACGTGATTTCTTTGGCCGCAGCGAAATGGGCGTGCGCCTGCTGTCGCTTGGACAGGTCGGCAACGCCGTGCGGCGCGGTGAATGGCTGGCGGGCGAACCGATTGCCGCCGGGCTGACGCTACGCGAAGCGCTGTCGCAGTTTATTACCCGGCGAACCGACAAACTGCCGGTGATTGATGAACAGCAGCAGCCGCTGGGCGTGCTCTATTTTCACGATTTGCTGACGCTGCGTGAGGAGACCGCATGCGCCGGCTGACCGATCCGCTGCTCTGGCTGGTGCTGCTGTATGGCGCGCTGCTGACGCTGATGCCCTACAGCGGGCCGCTGTTCCATCGCTGGTTTCCCGAGCTGGCGCGGCCGCTTTATCAGCAGGAGACCTTCTGGCAACTGACGCTGGCGCACCTGTTTCTGGTCGTCACCGCCAGCCTGCTGGCAATGGTTATCGGCGTCGGCAGCGGGGTGATAGTGACCCGGCGCGCCGGTCGGGCGTTCCGGCCGCTGATGGAAACGCTGGTGGCGGCCGGACAAACCATTCCGCCGGTGGCGGTATTAGCGATTGCGGTGCCGGTGATGGGATTTGGTGCCTGGCCTGCCGTGGTGGCGCTGCTGCTCTACGGTTTGCTGCCGATCTTGCAGGGCACGCTGGCCGGTCTCGACAGCGTACCCGCCAGCAGCCGGGAGATTGCCGAAGGGGTCGGGATGAGTGCATGGCAGCGTCTGTGGCAGATTGAGCTGGCGCTGGCCGCCCCGGTGATTATCGCCGGGATCCGCACCTCGGTGATCATCAACATTGGCACCGCCGCTATCGCCTCAACGGTCGGGGCAAAAAGCCTCGGTTCACCGGTGATCATCGGCTTAAGCGGGTTTAACACGGCGTATGTGATTCAGGGGGCGTTACTGGTGGCGCTGCTGGCGATTGTCAGCGATCGCCTGTTCGAGCGCCTGCAACGCTGGCTTAGCGTGAGTGAACGATGAGTGAATAACCGACCAGCATCAGACCGCTGGTACCGCCAGCCGCCATTATGAAAAACAGCGTAGCGAAGAATGTTTTTTTCCAGTTCATGGGAAAACCTGAGCGCGTGAATATGAGGCGGGAATGATAGCGCGCGCAAGGCAGCAGGCAAAGTGCCCAGCGTGCGTTTTTGTCATCAGGGTGTTTCGTGCAACCGCACGGCGTAACCCTGTTCCTGCCAGTGTGACAGTTGATCCTGCTGACGACGGGTCAGTTTTTTACCGGTAAATACAAACATATTCATGCCGGGAAACAGTTCCGGACGCGGCACGTCGAGCGGCTCAGCCAGCACATCGATGCGCCAGCCATGTTGCGACAGACGCCAGCCTTCCAGCCAGATACGGGTACGATCCTCAATGCCCCAGCCGATAATCAGCGCGTCTTTGCCCGCTTTTTTGCGGCTGCCGGTCAGGCAGAACGCCACATAATCAATCAGCAGGCCATCCAGCAGGCTGCACATGGTGCGGGCGGTATTCTGGTCGAGGCTGAGCTTCTGGCGCACCGGCATAAAGACGTGATCGATCAATGCGTCGATCGGATGTTCACGACCGATGGCCGCGATCTTGTTACGCAGCTTGGAGGGTCTGACGTGGCGTAACACGCTGATGAGTTCATCCTGCAGGGTGGTCCAGCCGTCGTGCGCATCAACATCACCGCCTTCCAGCAGCGCTTTGACTTTACCTACCGGCACGCCGCTTTCAATCCAGCGCATGATCTCTTCAATGCGCTGAACATCTTCTTCATCAAACTGACGATGCCCACCTTCGGTACGCTGCGGCTTCAGTAAGCCATAACGTCTTTGCCAGGCGCGCAAGGTCACTGGGTTTATGCCACAGCGCTCGGCGACGTCACCGATACTGTATAGGGTCATAAATTCCTCTTTAGACTGATCTGAGTGGAATTACCATAACGAAGCAAGCTAAGTTGTACAATACATTTTTTAGTGTACAACTTGACCGCTGCGCCTTTTCTCAGCTATATCTCATATAAGAGAAATTATTCCCAATTATGAGAGGATGCTATGCCGGACCTGAATACAGAACAGCGCCTGGCTGCGCGGCTGGCGGAATTACGCTTGCAACGCGGCTGGTCGCTGGATGAGCTTTCAATCGCAACGGGTATCAGCCGTGCGTCATTATCACGTATTGAGCGCAGCGAGACCAGCCCTACCGCCGCACTGCTTAATCGTCTGTGCGTGGCGTACGGATTAACCATGTCGCGCCTGCTGAGTGAGGTGGAGGAAGATGCAAAGCTGCTGATCCCGTATGACCAGCAGCCGGTATGGAGTGATGAGGCCAGTGGCTTTCACCGCCGAAATGTGTCACCGCCTGTTACTCATTTTAGATGCGAATTGGTGGAGGGCAAATTACGCCCCGGCGCGCGTATCGATTACGACGCGCCGCCGATTCACGGTATGGAACAGCATATCTGGCTGCGTGAAGGCGGCCTGACCGTCAGCATGGCAGCTCAACGCTGGAGCTTACGTCCCGGCGACTGTTTACGCTTTCATCTGACGGGAAAATCGGCCTTTGAAGCGCACCTGACCGAGGGCGCGCACTATTTACTGGTGGTGGCAAAACCATGATTAATTATCAGATGCTCAGTGCCAGCGAGGCACAGCAGGCGTTACCCGAACTGTGTGAGGTGTTGCAGGCCTGCGTAGCAGACGGGGCCAGCGTCGGATTTATTGATGCCGCCGACCACCAGGCGATTGACCGTTTCTGGCAGGATCGCATTTACAGCCTGGCGAGTGGCGATGCCGAATTGTGGGTGGCGCGTCAGCACGGCAGCGTGGTGGCGACGGTGATGATCAACAGCAGCTCAATGCCCAACGGCCGCCATCGGGCGGAGATCACTAAACTGCTGGTGCATCCGCAGGCGCGCCGCCAGGGCATTGCCCGCCAGCTGATGCTGCAGGCGGAACAGCAGGCGCGACTGCAGGGTAAAATGCTGCTGGTGCTGGACACGCGCAGCGGTGATGTCGCCAGCGATCTCTATCGCTCGCTCGACTGGCAGGTCGCCGGCTCTATTCCGTTCTACGCCGAATCCACCACCGGTGAGCTGGATGCCACGACCTATATGTTTAAACTGCTGGGCTAGCCGGTCCCGGCTGCCGCCAGCCCCGGGCGGCATCCGTGGCCGCTTGTGGAACCGCAGACGAAAAAATTGTCCTGAAAGCTGACGCCGCCAGCATACTGTGTAAAAATACAGGCAATTTTTACGGTGTGGTAACAAACAAAATGGCCCTGACAGCAGCAGTAAAAAGCCAGATAGCGCAGTGGTATAAAGCGCTGCAGCAGCAGGTGCCCGATTTTATCCCGCGCGCCGCCCAGCGGCAGATGATTGCTGAAGTGGCAAAATGCCTGGCGGGCGATGATGCGCGCCATCTGGCGGTCGAAGCGCCAACCGGCGTCGGCAAAACCCTCTCTTATCTGATCCCCGGCATCGCGACCAGCCGCGCCCAGGAAAAACGTCTGGTGATCAGCACCGCGAACGTGGCGTTGCAGGATCAAATCTTCACCAAAGATCTGCCGCTGCTGAAGAAAATCATCCCCGATCTCACCTTTACCGCCGCCTTTGGTCGCGGGCGCTACGTCTGTCCGCGCAACCTGGCGGCGCTGGCGGCTGATGACGATCAGCAGGGCGATCTGCTGCTCTATCTGGATGATGACGCCATCAGCAGCACCAAAGAGGAGCAGACGCAGTGCGGCCGGTTGCAGAAAGCGCTGGATCGCTATCAGTGGGACGGACTACGCGATCACAGCGAGGAAAACGTCAGCGATAGCCTGTGGCAGCGGCTCTCAACCGATAAAGCCAGCTGCCTCGGCGCCCACTGTCGCTGGTATCGTGAATGCCCGTTTTTCGTGGCGCGGCGTGAAATAGAGCAGGTCGATGTGGTGGTGGCCAACCATGCGCTGGTGATGGCGGCGATGGAGAATGAGTCGGTATTGCCGCCGGCTAAAAACCTGATGCTGGTGCTGGATGAAGGCCATCATCTGCCGGAAGTGGCGCGCGATGCGCTGGAGATGAGCGCTGATATCACCCCAGGCTGGAGCAGCCTGCAGCTGGATCTGTTTATCAAGCTGGTGGACAGCATCATGACCCAGATGCGGCCTAAATCCCCGCCGCCGCTGGCCAATCCGGAGCGGCTGAAAGCACACTGCGAGGAGCTGCGCGAGCTGCTGACCATTACCAGCCAGGCGCTCAATCCCCTGTTGCCACCGCACAATCAGCCGGGCGAATACCGCTTTGTGCTCGGGGCGTTACCGCAGGAGCTGCTGGACCTTTGCGCCCGGCTGTTCAAACTCAGCGACGCGCTGCGTGGCCTGAGCGAAGGCCTGATCAATGCCCTGAGCGAGCAGACCGGCAAAGTTGATGTGGTGCGCTTGCACCGCAATCTGCTGCAGCTGAACCGCCAGTTCGGCTGGTTTGAATCGGTCAGTAAGCTGTGGCGACTGGCGGCGATGGAAAAAGCTTCCGGCGCGCCGGTGTCGAAATGGATCACCCGCGAACTGCGCGAAGGTCAGGCGCACCTGCTGTTCCACTGCGCCGGGATTCGCGTCAGCGATCAGCTGGAAAAGATGCTGTGGCGTAAAATTCCGCATGTGGTGGTCACCTCCGCCACGCTGCGCTCGCTTAACAGTTTTAACCGCCTGCAGGAGATGTCCGGTCTCAACGAGAAAGCCGGTGACCGCTTTGTGGCGCTCGATTCCCCGTTCAACCATGTTGAGCAGGGCAAGCTGGTGATCCCGCAAATGCGCTATGAACCCCTGATGACCCACGAAGCGGAGCACATCGCCGAGATGGCGGGCTTCTTCCGGCAGCAGATGAAGCTGAAGCAGCACAAAGGGGTGCTGGTGCTGTTCGCCAGTAACCGGGCGATGCAGCAGTTTGTCGCCTGCCTGCCCGATTTACGACTGTCGATGCTGGTGCAGGGCGATCAGCCGCGCAGCCGACTGGTCGATCTGCATCGTCAGCGGGTGAGCAAAGGCGAAACCAGCATTCTGATTGGCCTGCAATCGTTCGCTGAAGGGCTGGATTTAAAAGGCGATCTGCTGAGTCAGGTGCATATTCATAAAATTGCTTTTCCGCCGGTAGACAGTCCGGTAATTTTGACCGAAGGCGAATGGCTGAAGAGCCTGAAGCGTTATCCGTTTGAGGTGCAGAGTTTACCCAGCGCCTCGTTTACCCTGATTCAACAGGTCGGACGCCTGATTCGCAGCCATCAGTGTTACGGTGAAATCGTGATATACGATCGCCGTCTGCTGAGCAAAGCGTACGGTAGCCGACTGCTGGCGGCGTTGCCGATCTTCCCGATTGAGCAACCCGATACCCCTGAGCCGGACGCCATACCGGCCGCCCCGGTGGCCACACGTACCGTGCGTAAACGACGTCCGACGCGGCGCTAAGCCGTCGCGCACTTAACCGGAAGCGAGTGATGGAACTGAATAAAATTATTAAAGAGATCGGCCGCGGAAAAAATCATGCCCGCGACATCGATTTCGACACCGCCGAAGCCCTCTACAGCGCGATGCTGGCTGGCCAGGTGCCGGATCTGGAACTGGGCGGCATCCTGATTGCGCTGCGTATCAAGGGCGAAGGCGAAGCTGAAATGCGCGGCTTCTATCAGGCGATGCAGGCGCAGATGATGAAGCTGAACGCCCCGGCCAACCGGCCGATGCCGATGGTAATCCCGAGCTATAACGGCGCGCGCCGCCAGGGCAACCTGACGCCGTTACTGGCGCTGTTGCTGAACCGGCTCGGTTTCCCGGTGCTGGTGCACGGCGTCAGCGACGATGCGACGCGCATCACCAGTGAAGCGGTATTTGACGCGCTGGGCGTGCAGCCGGTGACCACCGCTGAGCAGGCTCAGGCCCGGCTGGACGCGGGTGAGCTGGTGTTTATTACCGTCGATCACCTCTGCCCGCCGATGGCGAAACAGCTGTCGCTGCGCTGGCGGATGGGGGTGCGGAACAGTGCGCATACGCTGGCAAAACTGGCGACGCCGTTTGGCGAACGCGAGGCGTTGCGGCTGTCGAGCGTGTCGCATCCGGAATATGTGCCGCGGGTGGCGAAATTCTTCAGCGATATTGATGCGCCTGCGCTGCTGCTGAATGGCACCGAGGGCGAGGTCTATGCTAATCCGCAACGTTGTCCGGCGATCAGCGTGATCCACGGCGCGGGATCGGAGGCGGAAGTGTGGGTTGAGCGTCAGCCCGAGGTCCAGGTTGAGCTGCCGGCAGATAAATCAGCGGCGGTCACCGCAGCCTGGATTGAGCAGGTGATTAACCAGCAGCGACCGGTACCGCAGGCGCTGCGGCTGCAGCTGGCCTGCTGCCTGCGTGCCAGCGGTGAATGCGACTCGCTGGCGACCGCCGACCAGCGGCTGCGCGCCGCCGGTTACTGATTCAGGCGATCGGCAGTGCCTGTTCAACCAGGTTCTGCCAGAAGCGGATACCGATCGGCAGTAACGCATCATTAAAATCGTAGCGGGCATTGTGCAGCGGCGCCGAAGGCTCTTCACCGTCGGCGCCGAGCCAGAAGTAAGCTCCCGGACAGGCTTCCATCATGCAGGCAAAATCTTCTGATGCCATCGAAGGATTGACCTGCCAGTGAACATTCTCTTCTCCCAGCGTCGCCAGCGCCACCGCGCGAACCTGCTCTGCCGGCGCGGCATGGTTGGCCGTCACCGGATAACCGGGTAGCCAGCTGGTTTCGCCGCTCACCCCAAACGGTCGGGGAAGGGTCGCCACAAACTCATCGATCAGTGCCCGCACTTTATCGCGCACTGCCGGTTGCAGGCAGCGTACCGTGCCGCGCAACACAATCTGTTCCGGGATGACGTTGATCGCCTCACCGCCGTGGATCTGCGTCACGCTGACCACCGCAGACGAAAGCGGTGACAGACGGCGTGACGGAATGGTCTGTAGCGCCAGGATCAGCTCAGCCGCGACTACCATCGGATCGGCACCGCTTTCCGGCATCGCCGCGTGGCAACTCTTGCCGTGCAGGGTGATTTCAAACGAATCAAGCGAGGCCATCATCGCACCGGGATTAACCGCCAGCGACCCGAGCGGCAGGCCCGGCCAGTTATGCATGGCGTAAACCGCATCCATCGGGAATCGCTGGAACAATCCCTCTTCAACCATTTTGCGCGCACCGCCCAGATTCTCCTCGGCGGGCTGAAAAATAAAGTGCACCGTGCCGCTGAACTGGCGTGTCGCCGCCAGCTGGCGGGCAGCGGCCAGCAGAATGGCACTGTGACCATCGTGACCGCAGGCGTGCATCACGCCCGGCGTCGCGGATCGCCACTCGACCTCACCTTTTTCGGTGATCGGCAGCGCATCCATGTCGGCACGCAGCCCGATAACCGGACCGGGGCCATTCTCCAGCGTGCCAATCACTGCGGTACCTGCCAGACCACGAAACACCTGTAATCCGGTCAGCTCAAGTTCGCGGGCGATAAGATTACTGGTGTGATGCTCCTGGTAGCCTAATTCAGGCTGGCGATGGAGCTGGCGACGCCAGTGCAGGGCATCTTCAAGCAGGGCGGGGGAAAGGGTCATGCAGAAACGTGCTCCTGACAGAATGAGAAGATTTCACTTTAGTGGTCGGGACGCGCGGCGTCTATTGCCGTTAGGGCGAAATCTGGCTATAGGCTAAATCAAAATGGAATAACTAATAAGTAACGGTGGCCAACGAGGCGGGGCGAAGCGGGTAAAAGCGGGGCCAGCCTGGCGCTGACCCCGACGGTAGGTTACTTCTGCAGCATCGGCAGATTCAGGCCGTGTTGCTCTGCACAGGCCTGCGCCTGTTGATAACCAGCATCGGCGTGGCGCATTACGCCGGTCGCCGGATCGTTCCACAATACCCGACCCAGTCGCGCATCCGCCTCTTTGCTGCCGTCGCAGACAATCACCACCCCCGCGTGCTGTGAGAAGCCCATTCCCACGCCGCCGCCGTGATGCAGGCTGACCCAGGTCGCACCGCCAGCGGTGTTAAGCAGCGCATTGAGCAACGGCCAGTCTGACACCGCATCCGAGCCATCTTTCATCGCTTCTGTTTCACGGTTTGGTGAAGCGACCGAGCCGCAGTCGAGATGATCGCGGCCAATCACCACCGGCGCTTTCAGTTCGCCATTGCGCACCATTTCGTTGAAAGCCAGGCCAGCGAGATGACGTTCGCCGAGGCCGAGCCAGCAGATGCGGGCCGGCAATCCCTGGAAGGCGATGCGCTCCTGCGCCATGTCGAGCCAGCGATGCAGGGTTTTATGCTGCGGAAACAGCTGCTTTAATTTGGCGTCGGTTTTGTAGATATCTTCCGGATCGCCCGACAGCGCCACCCAGCGGAACGGTCCTTTGCCCTCACAGAACAGGGGACGGATGTAGGCCGGGACAAAGCCCGGGAAGTCGAATGCGTTGGCGACCCCTTCATCCAGCGCCACCTGACGGATGTTGTTGCCGTAGTCGACGGTCGGAATGCCCATATGACAGAAGTCGAGCATCGCCTGCACGTGAACTGCCATCGAGGCGCGCGCCGCTTTCTCTACCGCTTTAGGCTGTGACACCTTCTCCTGCTGCCAGCGCGCCAGATCCCAGCCAATCGGCAGATAGCCGTTGATCGGATCGTGGGCCGAGGTCTGATCGGTGACGATGTCCGGTTTCGGTCCGCCCGCTCTGGCACGTTTGACCAGCTCCGGCAGGATCTCGGCGGCATTGCCCAGCAGCCCGACCGAAATGGCTTTTTTCGCCGCGGTTGCCTCGTTAATCAGCGCCAGAGCCTCATCCAGCGAGGTGGCTTTATGATCGACGTAGCGGGTACGCAGACGAAAATCGATGCGCGACTCCTGGCACTCAATGGCCAGCACGCAGGCACCTGCCAGCACGCCAGCCAGCGGTTGTGCACCACCCATCCCGCCCAGACCGGCAGTCAGTATCCAGCGTCCGCTCAGATCGTTGTTGTAGTGCTGACGTCCCGCTTCGACGAAGGTTTCATAGGTGCCCTGGACGATGCCCTGCGCGCCAATGTAGATCCACGAACCGGCGGTCATCTGGCCGTACATCATCAGGCCCGCCTTATCCAGCTCATGGAAGTGATCCCAGGTGGCCCAGTGCGGCACCAGGTTGGAGTTTGCCAGCAGCACGCGGGGCGCGTCGGCGTGGGTACGGAACACCCCGACCGGCTTGCCGCTCTGGATCAGCAACGTCTCATCAGGCTGTAACGCCTTGAGCGAGCGCAGGATCTGCTCGAAGCATTCCCAGTTACGCGCCGCTTTGCCAATGCCGCCGTAAACCACCAGATCTTCCGGCCGCTCGGCAACGTCAGGATCGAGGTTGTTCTGGATCATCCGGTAAGCGGCTTCAATCAGCCAGTTGGCGCAGTGCAGGGTGGTGCCATGCGGAGCACGAATCTCGCGTGCCACGGCCTGAGACAGGGTTTCGCTCATTACAGATTCCTTATTCAGCAGAAGAGAGGGCGCGCAGGCTGGGCAGCAGCGCGGTCAGAGCCTGAGGCCAGTCAGCGCGACTTGCCCACTGACGCATCGCGTCGATATCGGGTGCCAGCAGGCGATCCTCTTCCAGGAAGGCCACCCGCTGGCGGATGAGGTCAATCGCCTGCTCGAGTGTTGGCGAGCTTTTCAGCGGTCGGTTAAATTCAATGCCCTGCGCCGCTGCCATCGCTTCGATGCCAACGACCGCTGCGCTGTTGAAACACATGCTGCCGAGGCGGCGGGCAGCGTAGGTCGCCATCGACACGTGATCTTCCTGATTGGCGGAGGTCGGCAGGCTGTCTACGCTACCGGGATGTGCCAGTGATTTGTTCTCGGAGGCCAGCGCCGCCGCAGTGACCTGGGCGATCATAAAGCCGGAGTTCACCCCGCCGTCACGCACCAGGAACGGTGGCAGACCGGATAAGCCGGTATCCAGCAGCAGTGCCAGGCGACGTTCAGATATCGCCCCGACTTCAGCAATCGCCAGCGCCAGGATATCTGCGGCAAAGGCCACCGGCTCAGCATGGAAGTTACCGCCGGAGATCACATCGCCGCTGTCGCTGAACACCAGCGGGTTATCGGAAGCGGCGTTGGCTTCAATCTGCAATATCCGCGCCGCGTGGCACAGATTATCGAGACAGGCGCCCATCACCTGCGGTACGCAGCGAATCGAGTAGGGGTCCTGCACCCGGCCGCAGTGGGCATGGGAGGTGAGGATTTCACTGCCTTCAATCAGGGCGCTGACCGCGGCGGCCACGGCAATCTGCCCCTGCTGACCGCGCGCCTGATGAATGCGGGCGTCGTACGGCTTCAGCGAGCCTTTGATCGCTTCCAGCGACAGCGCACCGGCCATCAGTCCGGCGGCAAACAGGTTTTCAGCTTCAAACAGGCCCCGCAGCGCCAGCGCGGTCGAGACCTGAGTGCCGTTGAGCAGCGCCAGCCCCTCTTTCGGGCCGAGCACAAACGGCGACAGCCCTACCGATGCCAGGCCTTCCGTCGCCGGGATCAGCGCGCCGTTGAGCCGCACCTGACCTTCACCCAACAGCATCAGCGACATATGGGCCAGCGGTGCCAGATCGCCGGAAGCGCCCACCGAGCCTTTTTCCGGGATGCAGGGCATAACGCCGGCGTTAAACAGCGCCAGCAGCGCCTCGACCAGTTCGATACGCACGCCGGAGTGGCCGCGCGCCAGGCTGATAATTTTGGTGGCGACCACCAGACGGGTCACGTTGTCCGGCAGCAGTTCGCCGAGGCCGACGCTGTGCGACAGCACCAGATTACGCTGCAGATCGGCCAGTCGGCCGGCCGGGATTTGCGTCTGCGCCAGTTTGCCGAAACCGGTGTTAATGCCGTACACCACCTTGCCGGAGGCGACAATCGCCTCGACGGTTTGCTGCGCGTCTGCAATGGCCTGGCGCGCCTGGTGATCAAGGCTAAGGGTGACGTTACCCTGATAGATAGCGCGTAATGTGGCGAGATCCACCTCGCCTGGCACCAGGTGTAATCGCTGCGACGATCCTGACATACTCTACTCCTGTCTATACAAGTGTGCTGGCGTGGCTAAGGGATGTTCATTGCCCTGATCCAGCGGGATAATGCGAGTGAAGCATAAGTGTCTATTCTTGTCTATACAAGTAGCAAGGGCCGTGCCAGACCGATCACAAAAATGCATCACCCGCCAGCCATGGGTTACCGGCAAACTGTGACGCAGCGCCTGCACCAGCCCGATGCGTCGCCTGCACTGATGAGGCGCAACCGGCGGTGACGGATGTATATACATTCACGCAGCGAGACAGTAAACTTGAGGCATTATCAGGATAAGGAACAGCAAATGGTCGAGCATACGGCACTGGCACAACTGGCTGCGGCCATGAGCGATGAACCCGCGCCGATTTATCAGCGTGTGAAGCAGGCAATTGTCAGCCAGATTCGGGAGGGACGTTGGAAGGCTAACCAGCGAGTGCCCTCAGAAAGTGAACTGGTGAATGAGCTGGGCGTCAGCCGGATGACGATTAACCGGGCGCTGCGTGAGCTGACCAGCGAAGGGTTTCTGGTGCGGATGCAGGGCGTCGGCACTTTTGTCGCCGAGATGAAAGGCTACACCGCGATGCTGGAGGTGCATAACATCGCCGACGAGATCGCCCAGCGCGGGCATCAGCATAGCTGCAAAATTCTCGCCATCGGCCAGAATAAAGCCGATCCTGAGCAGGCGGCGGTGCTGGGACTCTCCACCGGGCAGACGCTCTACCATTCGCTGATTGTGCATTATGAAAATGAGCTGCCGGTGCAGCTGGAGGATCGGCTGGTTAACCCGCTGGTCGCGCCCGATTATCTGACCCAGGATTACCACAGCCAGACGCCTTATACCTATCTGATGCGGGTCGCGCCGCTGACCGCGGGCGAGCACATTGTTGAAGCGGTGCTGCCCGACGCGCGCCAGCGTAAACATCTGGCGCTGGAGGAACATGAGCCTTGTCTGCTGATCCGCCGTCAGACCTGGAGCGACAACAAAATCGTTACCTATGCGCGCCTGCTCTATCCCGGCTCACGCTATAAACTGCTGGGCCGGTTTAAGGGACACGGCTAAGCCGGGTCAGCAGCAGCCGGGCATTCGCTCCGATTGGGCGCAGCCCGGTAAGCTGGTCTGCCCAGCCGATCCCGTGCTGCACTTCCAGCCGCTCGCCGTCCGCCAGTTGCCATTGGCCCGCCAGCACCCAGGCGACGCCATGCGGGCTGCTGATCGCATCGGTCACCACCTCAACCGTTGCCTGCCACTTCCCGCGTCGGATCATGATATTAAAATCCTCACTGATCCCTCCCTCCAGCCGGGCATCTAACGCCAGTTCACCGGCAAACGCCCAGGGCTGCAACGGCGTTAAGCGGTGCTGCACGCCGGGGCCGGTCAGTATGACCGCGTCACCGTGCAGCAGGGTGATGATGCGATCAATGCCGGGAAAGGAGGAGAACGGCCCATCCTGCGCCAGCGTCGCGATGCTGGCGCGCCATTCAAACGATGCCGCGCCGGGCGGATAACCGATCAGCTCGCGGGTCTCTCCGCCGCCGTTACGCCAGCGACTGACCGCTAAGTCAGCATAAGCAAATCGGGTAATCATCGCAGTGCCGCCATCGCCTGGCTGAACCGGGCCGCACAGGCAGCCTGCGCCGGATGATAGCCCTCTTTGATCACCGCATTGCCGGCGACGTAGACGTCACGGATCTGATCGCGCTGACCGGCGAACAGCCAGCGATTCAGCACCGAACGCTGATCGACACTGCCGAGCCACGCCTCGTCGCGCAGCACCAGCCAGTCGGCCCGCTGTCCCACTGCCAGCGAACCCTGCTGAATGCCGCACGCCTGAGCGCCGCCTGCCGCGGCCTGCTGCCATAGCAGATCGCCGACCGAAGGCTGGTCCGGCAGGGTGATGCGATTGCGGCGCTGGTCGCGCAGCCGTTGGGCATACTCCAGCCAGCGTAATTCTTCGTTAATACTCAGCGAAACGTGGCTGTCGGAGCCAATGCCCCAGCGTCCGCCCTGCGCGATATACTCCACCGCCGGAAAAATGCCGTCGCCCAGATTGGCCTCGGTGGTCGGACATAACCCGGCCACCGCACCACTGGCGGCGAGGCGCGACAGCTCATTCTGATCGAGATGGGTGGCGTGAATCAGGCACCAGCGGCTATCGACCGCAAAGCGATTCAGCAGCCACGACACCGGCCGCTCTCCGCTCCACGCCAGCGAGTCATTGACCTCTTTTTGCTGTTCCGCGACGTGAATATGCACCGGCAGAGTCGGGGCACTGGCCGCCAGCACCTGCTGCATCTGGCTTTCACTCACCGCGCGCAGCGAATGAAAACAGAGACCCGCATTCAGTAGCGGCCGGTTGCGTTGCAGCTGATGCAGGCGGGACTGCTGCTGCAGATAGCGATCGGTTTGCTGAATAAAGCGTTTCTGCCCGGTTGTCGGCGACTGTGCACCAAACCCGCTGTAGCTGTAGAGCACCGGCAGCAGAGTCTGCCCAATACCCGCCACTTCGGCCGCGCGGATCAGCTGTTGCAGCATCGCGTCGTCGGGGTAGGGCATGCCGTCAGGATCGTGATGCAGATAGTGAAATTCCGCCACCTGGCTGTAGCCGCCTTTCAACATCTCGATGTAGAGCAGGGCGGCAATATCGCCAACCTGTTCCGGCGTCAGGCGCTGCACCATCCGGTACATCAGATCGCGCCAGGTCCAGAAACTGTCCTGCGGATCGCCTGCGACTTCGGCCAGGCCTGCCATGGCGCGCTGAAAAGCGTGCGAATGCAGATTGGCGATCGCCGGGATCACCTCGCCATCCAGCCGGATCGCTTCTCCGGCATCGCTGTCGGGCGTAATAGCCTCGATAAAACCGGCCGGATTGACCGAGATACGAACCTGTTGTCGCCAGCCTTCAGCCAGCATTGCGCGCGGGGCAAAAAAAGTCGCCATGGTTGATCCTCAACGGATGTGGTTGTATATACATATACATACTTTAACGCACAGTGTAAACGGCGGAGGCAAGAGGCAGCGATGGCAGAGGATATGCAGGTAGAGAGTGTCTGGACCGGTGCCGATCTGGTGACCATGCGCGGCGGTAAGTACCATCTGATCCCGCAGGCGCGCTGGTCGTCAGGGCGGGCAAGCTGGTATGGGTTGGGCCGCAGGCAGAGATGCCCGCGTTCCAGGCTGAACAGCATCACCGCCTGGCCGGCGGCATTATTACGCCGGGCCTGGTGGATTGTCATACTCATCTGGTGTTTGGCGGCGATCGCAGCCAGGAGTTCGAACAGCGCCTGAATGGCGTCAGCTATGCGGAAATTGCGGCTCAGGGCGGCGGCATTCTCTCTACCGTGCGCGCCACCCGAAGCGCCACCGAAGATCAGCTGGTGGCGTCGGCGCGCTGGCGGCTCGATCGTCTGCTGGCGGAAGGGGTCACCACCGTGGAGATCAAGTCCGGCTACGGGCTTGATGAAGAGAGTGAATTGCGCATGCTGCGCGCGATTCGCCGGCTCGGTGACAGCGTCGCCGCCGATGTGCTGGCGACCTGTCTGGCTGCCCATGCGA
>MIEI01000061.1 GCA_002095305.1 Pantoea brenneri | reverse complement strand
TCCCGCTTCATAGCACAACCCTTTTTTTGGATCTTTTTTCTGAGTGGTTATAAATGATCCAGATTGGTGAGATCGCCAGCGATCCAAGCCAGAATAGGCTTGTCAGCTGCCTGAAATCGCATCAGGCTGCAATGAATTCAGCATAAAGGAGAACATGATGACTTCCCCCCTTCGCCCGTATAAACATCTCTTCCCGCAAACCGGCCAGCGCGTTATGGTCGATCCAAGTAGTGTCGTCGTCGGTGACGTCATTATGGAAGATGATGTCAGTATCTGGCCGCTGGTCGCGATTCGCGGCGACGTGAACCAGGTTCGCATTGGTGCCCGTAGCAATATTCAGGATGGCAGCGTACTGCACGTTACCCATAAGTCGGCGTCCAACCCGCAAGGCTTTCCGCTTATTATTGGCCAGGAAGTCACGGTAGGACATAAAGCGATGCTGCACGGCTGCACCATTGGCGATCGTGTACTGATCGGCATGGGGTCAATCCTGCTGGATGGTGTAATAGTAGAAGAAGAGGTGATGATTGGTGCCGGAAGTCTGGTGCCGCCGGGTAAACGACTGGAGAGCGGCTATCTATATCTCGGCAGTCCGGTCAGGCAAGTCCGTCCGCTCAATGAGCAGGAAAAAGAAGGGTTACGCTACTCGGCCAGCAACTATGTCAGCTGGAAAAATGATTACCTTGGCGCAGACAACCAGACCCAGCCCTGAGTATCGACCTCGTCCTGACGGATAGCCGCTTCGGCTTCCTCTTCCAAATCCCAGCGATGGTGCTGAAACAGCGCCATCGCTTCTCCCTCACCAAAGCGGGATCTTAATGCCTCAAGGCCGATGGCACAGGTCAGCCGCATGCCGTTAACCAGCACCGGAAAATAGATGGCCTGTTGTGCTGCGTCATAATGCTCATCATCGGGAAACTGGATTGCCTGATTCATGACTGCATGGCCTGCTTCAACTGCGCAATCACCGGGGTAATTTCTGGCATCACGCCATGCCATAGATGAAAGGCATGCGCCGCCTGGCCCACCAGCATACCTAATCCATCCGCCAGATGGCGTGCACCCTGCGTCTGGCACCACTGCAGGAAAGGCGTCAGCCCGCGTTGGTAGAACATGTCATAACAGCGCAGTTCAGAATGAATAAGTGTCACAGGCAGAGGCGGCGTTTTGCCGTCTACGCCGCTCGACGTTGCATTGATCACCAGATCAAAGGTTTTGCCTGCCAGCTGCTCAAAGCCACATGTAGCAATTGCGCCGCTTTGCCGGAACAGCTCTGCCAGCTCTTCGGCCCGGGCAGCGGTACGGTTGACGATGGTAATCGTGACCCCGGCTGACAGTAGCGGCAGGATCACGCCGCGGGCTGCCCCGCCTGCCCCCACCAGCAATACATTATCACCGGGTTTGATCATCGCCAGCCGCTGAAGATCGCTCAGTAAGCCAATGCCATCGGTATTATCACCAAAGATCTGACCGTTACTGAGTTTCTTCACGGTATTCACTGCACCCGAACGGGCAGCACGATCGCTGAGCTGATCGGCAAGCTCCCACGCCTGCTGCTTGAAAGGGAGAGTGACATTCGCGCCTTGCCCTCCCTGTTCAAAAAATGCAGTCAGCGCCTGCGGAAATCCCTCCAGTGGCGCGCAGATCCGCCCATAACGGTGCTCTATCCCCGTCTGTTCGGCAAAAGCCCGATGAATTAACGGTGATTTGCTGTGGTTGATGGGATTACCGAAAACGGCGAATTGGTCCATGAGTTAGCCCTGACGTATGAGTTCGCCGCTGATGACATCGCGGATTTCTGAGGGATTCTGCCGTCCACCGGTTTTACCCGATAAGACCGGAAAATCATCCCCAAACTGGCGCTTAACCTCTTCGACCGTGCGGCACGGAGGCTGGCCTGAAAGATTGGCACTGGTTGAAACCAGCGGTTTACCAAACGCGCGGCAAAGCGCCTGCACATCGGGATGATCGCTGACGCGAATAGCCAGAGAATCAAATTGCCCGGTTAACCAGCGTGGCGTCTGCGGTGGAACCGGCACCACAAAGGTCACCGGGCCCGGCCAGCAGGCGAACATCCGTTCACGCTGAATCACCGAAAGTTCGCGATCGGAGATATAGGGTTCGAGCTGCGAATAATCAGCAGCAATCAGGATCAGCCCTTTTTCGACCGGACGCTGTTTCAGCGCCAGCAATGCCATAACGGCAGACTCGCTGTCTGGATCGCAGCCCAGCCCAAACACCGCTTCAGTCGGATAGGCGATAACGGCCTGGCGGTTTAGTTGACCTACACAATGCTCAAGTGAGCCGGCGAGATGTTGATTATCCATAATGTCTCAGTTCTCTTCAGCGATGGCTTTGCCACAACTCTTACTGGCACAAAAGCGTTTAACGCCCTGCGCCGTCTTCTTTTCTACTAATAGCGGAAACTGGCAATAGGGGCAGGCGCCAGCCACGGGCGTCAGGTTCACCGCAAACTGGCAAGCCGGATAGCGATCGCAGGAATGAAAAGTTTTGCCGTAGCGTGAACGTCGCTGGACCAGCTTACCTTGCTGGCATTGCGGGCACGCCAGCGTGGTTTCATCCGGTTTATCGATGGTTTCGGTGTAACCGCATTCCGGGTAGTGGCTGCAGCCGATAAACATGCCAAAGCGCCCCTGCCGCAATACTTTATCCGCACCGCAGTCCGGACAGGCATGACCTTCCAGCACTTTGACTACGTGTCCGTCCGCCTGACTCTTCAGGGGCCGGATATAGTCACATGCAGGGTAGTTCGCGCAGCCCAAAAAAGGGCCGTGTTTACCGGAGCGTATAACCAGTTCTGCCCCGCAAGCGGGGCAGGGATCCTGTTTACGCACGGTGAAGAGTGCAGCTTTACTCATAACGATGAATGCATGAAAGGAAATTTAATGGAGCATACCTTCATTGACGTCGAATAGCAGTTCTTCCATTTGCTGATAAGCATTTTCACATCCAGGGACGTTAAACAACACCATCAGCACCACCCATTTGAGATCCTCTAAGTCAAACTCAGGGGTCTCAAGCGCCATGACGCGTTCGATGACCATTTCGCGCGTTTCCAGACTCAGCACCTGAATTTGTTCCAGGAAAAGCAGGAAACCACGGCTTTCAGCATCTAAACGGTTGCTCTCTTCATCGGTATAGATGCGCATAGAGAGCGGATCATTTGCCAGCAAAATTGGCGCAACCAGCCCTTCCTGATAGTCGGCCAACCTTTCTAACCAGTTCAACGCGCTGTAAATATCTTCACGATGAAACCCGGCATCCGTCAAGTCATCTGTCAATCTGTCC
This sequence comes from Pantoea brenneri, assembly GCA_002095305.1. Lineage (GTDB taxonomy): Bacteria > Pseudomonadota > Gammaproteobacteria > Enterobacterales > Enterobacteriaceae > Pantoea > Pantoea brenneri. The sequence goes on along the minus strand of MIEI01000061.1, from coordinate 24,601 downwards.
TGATCAACACCCATTTCTGCTTCGTTGTGGATATATGTCTCAAACAAGTACATGAGTACGTCGAACATGGCATGCCCTCCTCAATCGGACATAGCCGCCGGGTACAGCTGCGATCCATCCTGCTAACTCCAGTTCCAGCAACTGAGCTGAGATAACTGGCACAGGTTGGCCGGCACGTTCAGCGACAACGTCAACAGGTGTAACATCATCACCTACGTTAGCCAACACATCAGCAAATGGCAATGGAGCAACGTCACTGACATCAGAATAAATTTGGTCTGATTGTGTAACAGGCAACCAGTTCAGCGCGCTCGCCAGATCTTCCAGGATGTTATTCGGATGAGCCACCAGCAGCGCACCCTGCTGAATCAGCCAGTTAACCCCCTCACTCAACGGATTGCCCAATGCGCCCGGCAGTGCGTAGACATTGCGGTTCTGTTCCAGTGCATAACGGGCGGTAACCAGTGAGCCGCTCTTCAGCGACGCTTCAACCACCAGCACGCCGAGGCTTAAACCGCTAATGATACGATTACGGCGCGGAAAATTGTGTGGATGGGGAATGGTGGTCAGCGGAAACTCTGAGATAAGCGCGCCGCCCTGCTCAACAATCTCGCCGGCCAGCCGCAGGTGACTCTTCGGATAGAGGTGCTGAAGACCACTGCCTAACACCGCCATCGTTTTGCCACCAACGTTAAGGGCCGCCTGATGTGCCACACCGTCAATACCGCGAGCCAGGCCGCTGGTAATGGTAAGACCACTCAGCGCCAGCTGCTGGGCAAACCAGTCGCACCAGTAACGACCATAGTGCGACCCATTACGACTGCCCACCACGGCAAGCTGAGGATTATTCAGTACCACAGGATCACCCTGGACATACAGCAACGGCGGAAAGCGTGCGGTTTCCATTAACCGGGCAGGATAACCGGCATCCAGAGCGGTGAGCAGATGGTGATGGTGACTGTTTGCCAGCCAGTGTCGGATCTCATCTACCTGCTTTTCGGGCAGCGCTTGGTACTGCTGGCGTTGCGCGTCATCCAGTCCGGCCAGCATCAGATCGTCACCCGCAGCGTCCAGTTGATGGGCCATCTCAACCCAGCGTCTGCCGGTCATTCCGCTGACTGCTGCCAGCCGTACGTAGCGTGCTATTTTGTCCATCTCTGGCTCCCTGATCCCGCTTGCTTCCTGCCGCAGAATGCTGTCAATCAGCCCTCAAAAAGTCTACAATATGAGGTAGTAATCTTTTCTTAACCGAATACAGATCTGGATATTTATGTCAGTTTTGCAGGTATTACATTTCCCTGACGAGCGCCTTCGCAAAATCGCTGCGCCCGTCAAAGAAGTTAACGCAGACGTTCAGCGTATCGTTGATGATATGTTCGAGACCATGTACGCCGAAGAAGGTATCGGTCTGGCCGCTACTCAGGTGGACATCCATCAGCGCATCATCGTTATCGATGTTTCTGAAAGTCGTGAAGAGCGTTTGGTATTGATCAACCCTGAACTGCTGGAAAAAAGCGGCGAAACCGGTATCGAAGAGGGTTGTCTCTCTATCCCTGAACAGCGTGCCTTTGTGCCGCGTGCGGAACGGGTAAAAGTTCGTGCGCTGGATCGTGACGGCAACAGTTTTGAACTGGAAGCCAACGATCTGCTGGCCATTTGCATCCAGCATGAGATCGATCATCTGGAGGGCAAACTGTTTATTGATTATCTGTCGCCATTAAAACGCCAGCGAATCAAAACAAAGTTAGAGAAGCTGGCGCGCCAGAACGCGCAGGCTTCCTGAGCATCTAAGAAGGGATAAACGTGTCTGCCCCGCTAAAAATTATCTTTGCTGGCACACCTGACTTTGCAGCGCGTCATCTTGACGCGCTGCTTGCTTCTGAGCATCAGGTAGTTGGCGTATTCACGCAGCCCGACCGTCCCGCAGGTCGCGGTAACAAGTTAACGCCCGGCCCGGTTAAAACGCTGGCGCTGGCACATGATATTCCGGTTTATCAACCCCGGTCATTGCGACCTGAAGAGAACCAACAGCTGGTCGCCGATTTACAGGCCGATGTGATGGTTGTAGTGGCATACGGGCTGATTTTACCGAAAGCGGTGCTCGATATGCCGCGTCTCGGCTGTATCAATGTGCATGGTTCCCTGCTGCCGCGCTGGCGTGGCGCAGCGCCGATTCAGCGTGCGCTCTGGGCTGGTGACAGCGAAACCGGTATCACCATCATGCAGATGGATGTGGGCTTAGATACCGGTGATATGCTGCATAAACTGATCTGCCCGATCACCGCTCAGGATACCAGCGCGACACTGTACGACAAGCTGGCGCAACTCGGACCGCAGGGCTTGCTTGATACGCTGAGCTTACTCGCCAGCCAGCAGGCTGTGCCCGAAAAGCAGGATGATTCACTCGCTAATTACGCTGAGAAGCTGAGTAAAGAAGAGGCACGTCTGGACTGGACGCTGCCGGCCGAACAGCTCGAACGCTGTATCCGGGCATTTAACCCCTGGCCGATGAGCTTCTTCACGGTTGATGACCAGCCGGTTAAAGTCTGGCAGGCCAGCGTATTGCCCCACAGCGATCATCAGCCCGGTGAAATCATCCGAGCTGATAAGCATGGCATCCAGGTGGCTACCGCTCAGGGTGTGCTTAATCTGTTGCAGTTACAGCCCGCCGGTAAAAAACCGATGTCGGCTCAGGATCTTCTCAACTCGCGCCGGGAATGGTTTGAAGCTGGAACCCTTCTGGACTGACTCTCTGGCCCGGTCATGCACCGGGCTTTTTGTTTGATGACAAAACCCTATGAATAAATCAACCAACCTGCGTAGCCTCTGCGCTCAGCTCATTGAACGCGTTGTCGATAAAGGCGAATCGCTTAATACGGCGCTACCGGCGGCGCAGAAAAAACTCTCCGACAAAGACAGCGCCTTAGTGCAGGAGATTTGCTTTGGCGTGCTACGTACGCTGCCACAGCTTGAAGCCTTAATCGGTAAGCTGATGGAACGTCCGCTTACCGGTAAACAGCGTGTTTTGCACTATCTGATAATGGTCGGCCTCTATCAGCTGGAATATACCCGCGTTCCTGCTCACGCGGCGCTGGCTGAAACGGTTGCCGGTGCTGAGGTTCTGAAACGTACCAGCCTGAAAGGATTGCTGAACGGTGTTTTGCGTCAGTATCAGCGTCAGAGAGAAGAGTTGCTTGCCAGTATTCAGGATGGTCCGCAACGTTATCTTCATCCGGGCTGGCTGTTAAAGCGGTTACAGCATGCCTGGCCGGAACAGTGGCAGCAGATCGTAGAAGCAAACAACCTTCGTCCGCCGATGTGGTTGCGCGTCAACCGTCAGCATCACCACCGTGACGGATGGCTGGCAATGCTGACCGACAGCGGTAAACATGCGCATCCCGCCGCAGATGCACCGGATGCGCTGCGTCTTGAATCACCCGCGCCGGTCAGCCAGTTACCCGGCTTCGACCAGGGCTGGGTGACCGTTCAGGATTTATCAGCCCAGCGTTGCGCGTTACTGCTGGAGCCGCAGGATGGCGAGCAGATTCTTGATCTGTGCGCTGCGCCTGGCGGCAAAACAACCCACATTCTGGAAGTGGCTCCCAAGGCTCAGGTACTGGCAGTCGATGTGGATGCGCAGCGCCTTAAACGCGTGAATGAAAATCTTCAGCGTCTGGGTATGAAAGCTGAAGTGAAGCAGGGCGATGGACGCACCCCACAACAGTGGTGCGGCGAACGCCAGTTTGATCGTATTCTGCTGGATGCGCCCTGCTCGGCAACCGGCGTCATTCGTCGTCACCCGGATATTAAGTGGCTGCGTCGCGATCGCGACATCGCTGAACTGGCGAAGCTGCAAAGCGAAATTCTGGATGCGGTCTGGCCACTTCTCAAACCTGGCGGCACCCTGCTATACGCCACCTGTTCGATCCTGCCGGAAGAGAATCATCAGCAAATTGAAGCCTTTTTGCAGCGTCAGTCCGATGCTGAAGCACAACCGCTGCAGGATGCGCCGGCCAGTGGCTGGCAGGTCTTTCCTGAGTCTGAAGGCGGAGATGGTTTCTTCTACGCTAAGCTGTTAAAAAAAACGGATGCTAATTGAAATGAGCGTTGATGAGCGATGAAAATAATCATTCTGGGTGCAGGACAGGTCGGCGGGACGCTGGCAGAAAACCTGGTCGGTGAAAACAACGATATCACCGTGGTCGATACCGACGCATCGCGCTTACGTCATCTGCAGGATAAGTTCGACCTGCGCGTGGTGCAGGGTCATGGTTCGCATCCGCGGATATTGCGTGAGGCGGGCGCGGAAGATGCCGACATGCTGGTCGCCGTGACCAATTCCGATGAAACCAACATGATCGCCTGCCAGATCGCCTACTCACTTTTCAATACGCCTAACCGTATCGCCCGGATCCGCGCCGCAGACTATCTGCGCGATGCGGATAAACTGTTTATTCCTGAGGCGGTCCCTATCGATCATTTGATTTCACCCGAACAGTTAGTGATCGATAATATTTACCGTCTGATCCAGTATCCTGGTGCGTTACAGGTCGTGAATTTTGCTGAAGGCAAAGTCAGCCTGGCGGTGGTCAAAGCCTATTATGGCGGGCCGCTGGTTGGTAATCCGCTCTCAATTATGCGTGAGCACATGCCGCACATCGATACGCGTGTAGCCGCCATTTTTCGTCAGGATCGGCCTATTCGTCCGCAAGGCTCCACCATTGTTGAAGCGGGCGACGAAGTGTTTTTCATCGCCGCCAGCCAGAATATTCGAGCGGTGATGAGTGAAATGCAGCGACTGGAGAAGCCGTACAAACGCATCATGCTGGTGGGCGGCGGCAATATTGGTTTTGGTCTGGCGCAGCGGCTGGAGAAAAATTACAGCGTTAAGCTGATTGAACGTAATCCACAGCGCGCCGCAGAACTGGCGGAGCATCTGCAGGACACCATCGTCTTTTATGGTGATGCGTCAGATCAGGAGCTGCTGGCTGAAGAACATGTTGAGCAGGTTGATCTGTTCATTGCCGTCACTAATGACGATGAGGCCAACATCATGTCCGCCATGCTGGCGAAAAAGATGGGGGCCAAAAAAGTGATGGTGCTGATTCAGCGCCGCGCCTATGTCGACCTGGTGCAGGGCAGCGTGATCGATATTGCGATTTCGCCACAGCAGGCCACTATTTCAGCCTTGCTGGGCCACGTGCGTAAAGCTGATATCGTTGGCGTCTCTTCACTACGACGGGGCATCGCCGAAGCGATCGAGGCGATTGCACACGGTGACGAAACCACCTCACGCGTGGTCGGCCGCTCAATTGATGACATCAAATTGCCGCCTGGCACCATCATTGGTGCCGTAGTACGCGGCGATGATGTGATGATTGCCAACGACAACCTGCGCATTGAGCAAGGCGATCATGTCATCATGTTCCTGACCGACAAGAAGTTTGTTTCAGATGTGGAGCGTCTGTTCCAGCCGAGTCCGTTTTTCCTGTAACGGCAGCGTAATCATTGATGAATTAACCCAGCGGGAAACTGCCGCATAATTCCATGGGATGATGGCAAAAACAGCAGGGTTTGTTAGACTTTAGGGCATTGGCCAGGGCAAGGAGATAAGTATGAGTTTATTCAAAGAGTTTCGTGATTTCGCAATGCGCGGTAACGTGGTGGATCTGGCGGTGGGTGTGATCATCGGCGCCGCGTTTGGCAAGATCGTGTCATCATTAGTCGCCAACATTATTATGCCGCCGTTGGGTCTGCTGATTGGTGGTGTCGACTTCAAATCGTTTAGCTGGGTGCTTAAGCCTGCGGTCGGTGACACGCCTGCCGTTGTGATGCAGTACGGTGTGTTTCTGCAGACCATCTTCGACTTCGTAATCATCGCTTTTGCCATTTTCATGGCGATCAAACTGATGAACCGTCTCTATACTAAAAAAGAAGTCGAGAAGCCGGCTGCCAAGCCCTCTAATGAAGAAGTCCTGCTGACAGAAATTCGTGATTTGCTGAAGCAGCAAAATACCCGGGTTTAAAAAATAAGCCGCCTGCCGGGCGGTTTTTTTTCGCTCTGAAAGCAGAAGGCCAGTGATAAGATGCTGTCTTATCACTGGCCTCCCAGATCTGTCCCTTAACATGTTTATCTTTGCGCTTAAAACTCCCCTTCCCTTTTTGCTTCTGTTCAATGCGCTGCCGGAATAGTGGGTCATGTAACAGTGCTTCAATCGCATTGTCGCGAATCTGCCCTTTGGTATGCTGATATTTACTCATGGTTCCTCCTGTTGGAATCGCGAGATACTTTATTCCTTTGGCTGAAAAAAACAATATCTCTAACTGCTCAGACTCTCACCTCGTTCGAGGGCTTCAAGAATTGAGCACGAAACGCTACTGTGACTGTCACCACAGCAGGCATCCGACAGATGCTGGAGCGATCGCTGCATGGTTTCCAGCTCAGCAATCATCTGCGCGACCTCATTGAGGCGTTTTTCAACAATCGACTTCGACTCCTGGCAGGTGTGATGTGCCGGATCGACGCGGATTGAAAGCAACTCCCGGATAGCTTCAAGGCTGAAACCGAGTTTACGACCGTAGCGGATAAACTTCAGGCGTTGCAGATCGCTTTCACTGTATAAACGAAAACCTCCTTCGGTACGTCCGTCATGATCCATCATCTGCTGTTTCTCATAGAAACGGATGGTATCTGGCGTGACGTCGGCGAGTTTTGCCAACTGACCAATCCTGAACATCTACTTCTCCTGATTGAAACGTTGCTGAAGAGCGGCGGCATAGTCGCCATGCAGAAAATCGGTGCGCATGCCGGCTTGCTGAAGCCTGAGCTCAAGAACGTTAAGGCGGCGACACTGATCCTGATAACGCGGATCGGCGGGATCGAGCTGACGTAGCAGATCGTTAACTTCGATCGCTTCACGACGCAGTTCAAGTTCGGGCGGCAGGAAACCGGCGTTCTTTAGCAGCCGATAGCCGGCGCGAAGTTCAGGTGGTACATGACTGTCATCATCAAGCTGAAGCGGCTTGCCTTCACCAGGCAGTTGACTCAGCTCGCCCTTTTCCAGCGCGGCTTTAATGTGTTGTTCTGCAAGTTGATCAACCAGCCACATCGTAAACTCCTCAGCTCAGCGAATTACTCAGCCCTAAAGGTAGTAAATTTTGGGCAATAAAAAACCCGCCGAAGCGGGTTTTTTACTTTACTACAGATTACTCTGCAGCTGCTTCTGCTTGAGCTTCTGGACGATCAACCAGCTCGATGTATGCCATCGGAGCGTTGTCACCAGCGCGGAAGCCACACTTCAGAATGCGAGTGTAACCACCGGCACGGCTCGCGAAACGCGGGCCAAGCTCATTAAACAGTTTTGCCACGATCTCGTTATCACGAGTGCGGGCGAATGCCAGACGACGATTAGCTACGTTGTCGGTCTTGGCAAGAGTAATCAGCGGCTCAACTACGCGGCGCAACTCTTTGGCTTTCGGCAGAGTCGTCTTGATGATCTCATGACGAACCAGAGAGCCAGCCATGTTACGGAACATAGCCTGACGATGGCTGCTGTTGCGGTTCAGTTGACGACCACTCTTACGATGGCGCATGACCTTATCCTTCTCAGTGAAACCTTAACCTGTGATCGGGTTATTCATCAGCAATGCTTGCCGGCGGCCAGTTCTCAAGGCGCATGCCCAGAGAAAGTCCACGTGAGGCGAGCACATCTTTAATCTCAGTAAGAGATTTTTTACCCAGGTTAGGCGTTTTAAGCAGCTCAACCTCGGTACGCTGTACCAGATCACCGATGTAGTGGATAGCTTCTGCCTTAAGGCAGTTAGCAGAGCGGACAGTCAATTCCAGATCGTCAACAGGGCGCAGCAGGATCGGATCGAATTCTGGTTTCTCTTCTTTAACTTCCGGCTGACGTACATCACGTAAGTCAACGAAAGCTTCAAGTTGTTCTGCCAGAATGGTTGCCGCACGACGAATCGCCTCTTCAGGATCGATTGTACCGTTGGTTTCCATTTCGATGACCAGCTTATCCAGGTCGGTGCGCTGTTCGACGCGCGCTGCTTCAACATTGTAGGCAATACGGTCTACAGGGCTGTAGCAAGCGTCAACCAACAGGCGGCCGATTGGGCGCTCATCTTCTTCCGAATGAATTCGGGCAGAAGCCGGCACATAACCACGACCACGCTGAACTTTGATACGCATGCTGATAGCGGCGTTCTCATCGGTCAGATGGCAGATCACGTGCTGAGGCTTGACGATTTCGACATCACCATCATGGGTAATGTCGGCTGCAGTCACAGGGCCAATGCCAGATTTATTCAGGGTCAGAATGACTTCATCTTTACCCTGAACTCTTACCGCCAGCCCTTTCAGGTTGAGCAGGATTTCCAGGATATCTTCCTGTACGCCCTCTTTGGTGCTGTACTCATGTAGTACACCATCAATTTCAACCTCGGTCACCGCGCAACCCGGCATGGAAGAAAGCAGAATACGGCGCAGTGCGTTACCAAGAGTATGGCCAAAGCCACGCTCTAAAGGCTCAAGGGTCACCTTGGCGTGCGTCGAACTCACTTGCTCGATATCTACCAGGCGCGGTTTTAGAAACTCTGTCACAGAACCCTGCATTGTGTCCTCTCTTTGGTACTAAGCTTTACTTAGAGTAAAGCTCGACGATCAGGTGTTCGTTAATGTCCGCAGACAGATCAGTACGCTCAGGAATACGCTTGAACACACCTTCCATCTTAGTCGCATCAACTTCCAGCCAGGTTGGCTTTTCACGCTGCTCAGCCAGCTCCAGAGCGGCCTTCACGCGAGATTGCTTTTTGGCTTTCTCACGGATGCTAACGACATCATTCGGAGATACCTGATAAGAAGCGATGTTAACAACGCGGCCATTTACCAGAACAGACTTATGGCTCACCAGCTGACGTGCTTCCGCACGAGTGGCACCAAAGCCCATACGATAAACTACGTTGTCCAGACGGCCTTCCAGCAGAGCCAACAGGTTTTCACCGGTGTTGCCTTTCAGACGTGCTGCTTCTTTATAGTAGTTACGGAACTGACGCTCGAGCACGCCGTAGATACGACGAACTTTCTGCTTCTCACGTAACTGACCGCCGTAATCAGACAGACGCGGTTTACGCGCACCATGCTGACCAGGCGCTTGTTCGATCTTACACTTGGAATCAATCGCGCGAACGCCAGACTTAAGGAATAAGTCAGTGCCCTCACGACGGCTCAGCTTGAGCTTAGGACCCAAATATCTTGCCATTTTCTTTCTCCAACTATCCTAAAAAACGGGCGTTATACGCGACGTTTTTTCGGCGGACGACAACCGTTATGAGGGATCGGAGTCACATCAGTAATATTAGTGATGCGGAAACCAGCGGCGTTCAGTGCACGAATTGTTGATTCGCGACCCGGACCCGGACCCTTAACCATAACTTCCAGGTTCTTAATACCGTAATCTTTTACCGCTTCTGCACAGCGCTCTGCAGCGACCTGAGCAGCAAACGGAGTGGATTTACGTGAACCGCGGAAACCGGAACCACCGGCGGTTGCCCAACCCAGTGCGTTACCCTGACGATCAGTAATAGTAACGATGGTGTTGTTAAAAGAAGCATGGACATGAGCCACGCCATCTGAGACTTGTTTTCTTACACGCTTACGTGCACGAACTGGTGCCTTTGCCATTATTTACTCACCCCGATTATTTCTTGATCGGTTTACGCGGACCCTTACGGGTACGTGCGTTGGTCTTAGTACGCTGACCGCGAACCGGAAGACCACGACGATGGCGCAAACCACGGTAGCAACCAAGGTCCATAAGACGCTTGATGCTCAGGGTGATTTCACGGCGCAGATCACCTTCTACAACGAATTTCGCAACTGCATCACGCAGCTGATCAATTTGTTCTTCAGACAGCTCACTGATCTTAACATTTTCAGCAATACCCGTTGAAGCGCAGATGGCTTTAGAACGAGTTTTACCGATACCGAAGATCGAAGTTAATGCGATAACGGTATGTTTTTGATCAGGAATGTTAATGCCTGCTATACGGGCCACTATGCACTCCTATAATTAAATAAGCACGTCCCATGCTGAAAAGCCCGTTTTCAGGATACTCAAATGGAAACGCACTGACATACAAAAGATTGGCTGGCTAATCTAGCCAGCTCAACCCGACTTTGCAAGAAAAATATGTGACAAAATCAGCCTTGGCGCTGTTTATGCTTTGGCTCGGCGCTGCAGATCACACGGACGACACCGTCGCGACGAATGATTTTGCAGTTACGACATAATTTCTTGACGGAAGCACGAACTTTCATTTTTACTCTCCGTAACTTCTCAACCACCTGAATTAACGGCCGTAGCCCTTCAGGTTAGCTTTCTTCAATGCCGACTCGTACTGACTTGACATCATCAGAGTTTGCACTTGAGCCATAAAGTCCATGATGACGACCACTACGATGAGCAGTGAAGTACCGCCAAAGTAGAAGGGAACCTTCATCGCATCACGCATGAACTCCGGGATAAGGCAGATAAAAGTGATGTACAGCGCACCAATTAAGGTTAACCGCGTCATAACTTTATCGATGTACTTCGCCGTTTGCTCTCCCGGACGAATTCCCGGTACGAATGCACCAGACTTCTTCAGGTTATCTGCTGTTTCACGTGGGTTGAAAACCAACGCCGTATAGAAGAAACAGAAGAAGATGATTGCAGTCGCATAGAGTAGCACATAAAGCGGCTGTCCTGGCTGCAAATACAGCGAAATTGTTGTCAGCCAGTTCCAACCGGTACCGCCCCCGAACCACGATGCAATCGTTGCCGGGAACAGAATAATGCTGGAAGCAAAAATAGCCGGGATTACGCCCGCCATGTTCACTTTCAACGGTAAATGTGTGCTCTGTGCAGCGTAGACACGACGACCTTGCTGACGTTTTGCATAGTTCACCACAATGCGGCGTTGACCACGTTCAACGAAAATAACAAAGAAGGTCACGGCGAATACGAGTACTGCAACCAACAGCAACAGAAGGAAGTGCAGGTCACCTTGCCGCGCTTGCTCGATGGTATGGCCAATGGCCGGCGGGAGACCCGCAACAATACCTGCGAAGATAATGATCGAAATACCGTTACCGATACCGCGTTCAGTAATCTGTTCGCCCAGCCACATCAGGAACATTGTCCCTGAGACCAGACTGACAACAGCGGTAAAGTAGAAAGCAAAGCCTGGATTCATCACCAGGCCCTGCATTCCTGGCATATTCGGCAGACCGGTAGCAATACCGATCGACTGGAATATGGCCAATACCAACGTACCGTATCGGGTGTACTGGCTAATCTTACGACGGCCAGCCTCCCCTTCTTTCTTAATTTCCGCTAACGCTGGATGAACCACCGTTAATAACTGGATGATAATCGATGCCGAAATATACGGCATGATACCCAGTGCGAAAATAGAAGCACGGCTGAGAGCACCACCAGAGAACATGTTAAACATTTCAATGATGGTGCCACGCTGTTGTTCAAGCAGTTTGGCAAGTACAGTGGCATCAATACCAGGGATCGGAATGAAAGAGCCAATACGGAAGACAATCAGTGCACCGATTACAAACAGCAGTCTGCGTTTCAGTTCACCAAAGCCGCCTTTGGCGCTTTGAAAATCTAACCCCGGTTGTTTAGCCATCTGCTACTTATTCCTCAATTTTACCGCCAGCAGCTTCGATTGCAGCACGAGCACCTTTGGTGACACGCAGGCCGCGAACCGTTACCGGTGCAGAAACTTCACCAGAAAGAATTACTTTAACGAATTCAATCTGGACACCGATAATGTTGGCCGCTTTCAGCGTATTCAGGTCTACGATACCGCCTTCAACTTTCGCCAGATCAGACAGACGAATCTCTGTGGTGATCATTGATTTGCGAGAGGTGAAACCGAATTTCGGCAGACGACGATACAGAGGCATCTGACCGCCCTCGAAACCGCGACGTACGCCACCGCCAGAACGTGAGTTCTGACCTTTGTGACCACGACCACCGGTTTTACCGAGACCAGAACCGATACCACGACCCAGACGCTTGCTCGCGTGCTTAGACCCTTCGGCCGGAGACAGAGTATTTAGACGCATCTCTTACTCCTCCACTTTAACCATATAGGAAACCGCGTTAACCATACCGCGTACTGCAGGCGTATCTTCACGCTCAACGGTGTGGCCAATACGACGCAGACCCAGGCCAACCAGAGTGGCTTTATGCTTAGGCAAACGGCCAATAGCACTGCGGGTTTGAGTGATTTTAATAGTCTTAGCCATCGTGATTACCCCAGAATTTCTTCAACGGATTTACCACGCTTAGCAGCGACCATTTCCGGAGATTTCATATTGCCCAGGCCGTCGATAGTTGCACGAACCACGTTAATCGGGTTGGTGGAACCATAGGCTTTTGCCAGAACGTTATGAACTCCAGCGACTTCCAGGACGGCGCGCATTGCACCACCGGCAATAATACCGGTACCTTCAGAAGCCGGCTGCATGAACACGCGGGAACCCGTGTGTGCACCTTTTACTGGGTGCTGCAGGGTGCCGTTGGTCAGCGCGACGTTAACCATGTTGCGACGGGCTTTCTCCATCGCTTTCTGGATCGCTGCTGGAACTTCACGCGCTTTACCGTAACCAAAACCAACGCGACCGTTACCATCGCCTACCACAGTCAGTGCTGTGAAGGAGAAAATACGACCACCTTTAACAGTTTTAGATACACGGTTTACCGCGATCAGTTTTTCCTGCAGTTCGCCAGCTTGTTTCTCGATGTGTGCCATCTTAGACCTCTACCTTAGAACTGAAGGCCAGCTTCACGGGCAGCATCTGCCAGTGCCTGGACGCGACCATGATATTGGAAACCGGAACGGTCGAAAGAAACACCAGTGATGCCTTTTTCGATTGCGCGTTCTGCAATAACTTTACCTACTGCAGCTGCGGCTTCTTTATTACCGGTATACTTCAGTTGTTCAGTGATAGCTTTTTCTACTGTAGAAGCAGCGACCAGAACTTCGGAACCGTTCGGGGCGATTACCTGTGCGTAAATATGACGCGGGGTACGATGTACCACCAGGCGAGTAGCACCCAGCTCTTTGAGCTTGCGACGTGCACGGGTCGCACGACGGATACGAGCAGATTTCTTATCCATAGTGTTACCTTACTTCTTCTTAGCCTCTTTGGTACGCACGACTTCGTCGGCGTAACGGACACCCTTGCCTTTATAAGGCTCAGGACGACGGTAGGCGCGCAAGTCAGCTGCAACCTGGCCGATCAGCTGTTTATCAGCGCCTTTCAGCACGATTTCAGTCTGAGTCGGACACTCTGCAGTGATACCCGCGGGCAGCTGGTGATCGACTGGATGAGAAAAGCCCAGAGACAGGTTTACCACGTCGCCTTTAACGGCTGCACGATAACCTACACCAACCAGCTGCAGCTTCTTAGTGAAGCCTTCGGTAACACCGATAACCATTGCGTTCAGCAGCGCGCGAGAAGTACCCGCCTGCGCCCAGCCGTCAACGAAACCTTCGCGCGGAGCGAAAGTCAGAGCGTTGTCAGCATGCTTAACTTCAACAGCATCATTGATAGTACGAGTCAGCTCGCCGTTTTTACCTTTAATCGAAATTACCTGACCGTTGAGTTTTACCTCTACGCCGGCAGGAACAACGACAGGTGCTTTAGCAACACGAGACATAGTATCCTCCGATTACGCTACGTAGCAGATAATTTCGCCACCAAGACCTGCCTGGCGCGCTGCACGATCAGTCATGACACCTTTAGATGTAGAAACTACAGCGATGCCCATACCAGCCATTACCTTTGGCAGCTCATCTTTTTTCTTATAGATGCGCAGACCAGGACGGCTTACTCGCTGAATGCTTTCCACAACCGCTTTGCCCTGGAAATACTTAAGAGTCAGTTCCAGTTCCAGCTTGGTGTCGCCTTCGATTTTGAAATCTTCAATATATCCTTCTTCCTTCAGAACGTTGGCAATTGCCAATTTCAGCTTGGAGGAAGGCATGGTGACCGCAACTTTGTTCGCGGCCTGACCGTTACGGATACGGGTCAGCATATCCGCGATCGGATCTTGCATGCTCATCTGTGTTACTCCCGTGATTCAATTGGTGACAATTACCAGCTAGCCTTCTTCAGGCCCGGGATTTCACCGCGCATGGCGGCTTCGCGGACCTTGATACGGCTCAACCCAAACTTCCGCAGGAAACCGTGCGGACGACCTGTTTGACGGCAGCGGTTACGCTGACGTGAAGGGCTGGAATCACGCGGCAGACTCTGCAGCTTCAGAACGGCATTCCAACGATCTTCGTCGGAAGCGTTCACATCAGAAATGATCGCTTTCAGTTCAGCGCGTTTTGCGAAGAATTTGTCTGCTAATTTCACACGCTTAACTTCGCGTGCTTTCATAGATTGCTTAGCCATTAAGTAACCCTACCTTACTTACGGAACGGGAAGTCAAAGGCAGCCAGCAGAGCACGGCCTTCATCATCAGATTTCGCAGTAGTGGTAATGGTAATATCCAAACCACGAACGCGATCGACTTTGTCGTAGTCGATTTCTGGGAAGATGATCTGCTCACGTACACCCATGCTGTAGTTGCCACGACCATCGAATGACTTAGCGGACAAGCCACGGAAGTCACGGATACGTGGAACAGCAATGGTGATCAGACGCTCAAAGAACTCCCACATGCGTTCGCCACGCAGAGTTACTTTACAGCCGATCGGATAGCCCTGACGGATTTTGAAGCCTGCAACTGATTTGCGTGCTTTGGTGACCAGCGGTTTTTGACCGGAGATTGCTGCCAGGTCAGCTGCTGCGTTATCCAGCAGTTTCTTGTCAGCGATCGCTTCACCAACACCCATGTTCAGGGTGATCTTCTCGACCCGAGGGACTTGCATGACAGAATTGTAGCCAAACTCTGTCATGAGTTTCTGGACTACTTCGTCTTTGTAGTAATCATGCAGTTTCGCCATCGTACTACTCCAAATTACTTGATAGTTTCGCTGTTAGACTTGAAGAAACGGACTTTTTTGCCGTCTTCGAATCTAAAGCCTACACGGTCAGCCTTACCAGTTGCCGCATTGAACAGTGCAACGTTAGAAACCTGAATTGCAGCTTCTTTTTCAACGATGCCACCTGGTTGGTTCAGAGCCGGAACCGGCTTCTGATGTTTCTTCACCAGGTTGATACCTTCAACGATGACCTTACCAGAAGACAGGACATTCTTAACTTTACCGCGCTTACCTTTATCTTTACCGGTTAACACGATAACTTCGTCGTTACGACGGATTTTAGCTGCCATTGTTCGCTCCTTAGAGTACTTCTGGTGCCAGAGAGATAATTTTCATGAACTTTTCAGTACGAAGTTCACGAGTTACCGGCCCAAAAATACGCGTACCGATAGGCTGCTCACTGTTATTGTTTAAAATAACGCATGCATTACCATCGAAGCGAATGACAGAACCGTCCGGGCGACGAACACCCTTCCTGGTGCGCACCACTACCGCCTTCAGGACATCACCTTTTTTGACTTTACCACGAGGAATTGCTTCCTTGATGGTAACTTTGATGATGTCACCGACGCCTGCGTAGCGACGGTGCGAGCCACCCAGAACCTTGATACACATTACGCGACGTGCACCGGAGTTGTCGGCGACGTTCAGCATAGTCTGTTCTTGGATCATTTTAGTGCTCCGCTAATGTCAACTACTACTTCGGGACCTAAACCTCAGGTCGTTAGAAAGCCCCATAATTGAGGGCGCGGCATTGTAACACCGGTTCTCACAGATGGGTAGAAAAAATAAACGGCTCTCAATCGAGCCGCTGATTTTCCCTGATGACAGGGAGGGCGTATTCTAGGGAATAGTGCGAACAGTAGCAAATGTAATCTGCCTTATTTTTCGTCGCTTCTGTAATAAAGTGTCCGATTGGCCCCTTTCACCCGTTTAGTGGCCAGTTGGTTATGCTGGCGCGGCGGTGCTGGCAGTTTAATTCCGCTCAGTTGACCGTTACGTACCCTGAGCTGTTGATGCTGTTGTATGCCGCCGGCCCCGAATCAGAGAACATCTGCGGCGAAACCGATCGTGCCCTGCCCCGTCCAGCCCTACCCGGCCCAGGTCAAAAACCGCCAGTTCGGCCATCATGCCGGGAGCAATTATTGCCTCATCATCACGTTTAAGCACTTTCCCGCCTCTCAGCATTGCCAGTTCAGGCACCTGACGCGCCGTCAGCGCATCGGGACCCAACCCCAGCCGTTGCAGCAGCATCGCCTGGCGCGCTTCTGATGTCATGTCTGCGCTGACATTAGAGGCAGAGTCCTCGACGCCAAACCCGACGGGGACAACGGCGTCGCACATATGGCGCAACGGGGCGATACCCGAGTCAGGCAGCATGCTGGCGCAGGGACAATGCGCGCTACTCGTCCCGCTATCGGCGAACAGCTCAATGCCTTAGGGAGCCAGCTTAACGTGGTGTGCATGCCAGACGTCAGGATCTACCCAGCCGAGGACCTCCAGGTACTGTGCCGGCATCATATTGAATTTCTCTCGGCAATAACGGATATCGTTACCATTTTCCGCCAGATGAATATGCACCGAGACACCGTACTGACGGCCAGCGGTGCAGACAGCTTTATCAACTCACGACTGACAGAAACTGGCGAACATGGCGCCACCACCGCATTATCCCATGACAGGCGTCGCGATAACGCGCTAATCCCCGTTAGGTAGCGGTTAACATCGTCGCCTCATCCTCCACCAGACTGTCGGGCGTCAGGCCACCGCGCGGCTGCCCCACACTCACACTGCCGCCACTGGCATGGAAATTATTCCCTTTACGGTGGCCGCCTCAATGCGTTCATCAAGCTGGTAGTCGTTGGGATCGTGATACCGATGATCGCTGGTGGTGGTACAGCCCGTTAGCATCAACTCTTCTATCGATATCTGGGTTGAGATGTGTAACCTGTCTGGCATCGGATCCTGCCACAGCGGATAACGTTGCATCAGTCAGTAGAACAGCGCACCGTTTACACCACGGAGTGGTACACATAACGGCGTTCTTTGCATGCTATCACCGGCGGGTTACCCCTGAGGGGCAGTTGTTGATAGCGGCAGGCCAATCGTCAGCAGCGCAGCTTGCAGCGACGGTGCCGGGCGAGGTTTTGGCTTCTCTTCACGACTTGTGCGCTAGCCACATGTAACCCGCCTTTTACAGCCCGCAGTTGTTAAACCACCCTGACCAAACGCCACAGCCAGTCCACCGCACAGCTGATCCTCATCGAGGATGTGCCGTTGATTTAAGGATCGCTATCCGCTCCACAGGCAAAAAAAAACCCCCTGCCGAAGCAGAGGGTTTTCTCAGAAAAAACCATTCTTATTACAGAACAGCTTTCTCAATTACGCGAACCAGGGTCCAGGATTTAGTCTTGGACAGTGGACGGCATTCGCGGATTTCTACCACGTCGCCAATTCCACATTCATTGTTCTCGTCATGGATGTGCAGCTTAGTCGTACGTTTGATGAATTTGCCGTAGATCGGGTGTTTCACGAAACGTTCGATAGCAACAACTGCAGATTTCTGCATTTTGTCACTTACTACACGACCCTGCAGAGTACGGATTTTATCGGTCATTACGAACCCGCCTTCTCAGTCAGTAAAGTCTTAACGCGTGCAACATCACGGCGCACTTGCTTCAGCAGATGGGTCTGCTGCAGTTGGCCAGATGCTGCCTGCATGCGCAGGTTAAATTGCTCACGCAGCAGATTAAGCAGCTCAGTGTTCAGCTCTTCAACGCTTTTTTCACGCAGCTCTGTTGCTTTCATTACATCACCGTCTTAGTTACAAAGGTGGTTTTGATAGGCAGTTTTGCTGCTGCCAGCTTGAATGCTTCACGGGCCAGCTCTTCTGGTACGCCGTCCATTTCATACAGGACTTTACCAGGCTGGATCAGGGCAACCCAATACTCCACGTTACCCTTACCTTTACCCATACGCACTTCCAGCGGCTTCTCGGTGATCGGTTTGTCCGGGAATACTCGGATCCAGATCTTACCTTGACGCTTAACTGCACGGGTCATAGCACGACGTGCTGCTTCGATCTGACGAGCAGTCAGACGACCACGGCCAACAGCTTTCAGACCGAAAGTACCGAAGCTGACATCCGTACCCGCAGCCAGACCGCGGTTACGGCCTTTGTGCACTTTACGGAATTTCGTACGCTTTGGTTGTAACATCAGCGACTCTCCTTACTTACGGCCTTTACGCTGCTGCTTTTTAGGTTGAGCAGCCGGTTCCGGTTGTTCAACAGCAGCCATACCACCCAGGATCTCACCTTTGAAGATCCATACCTTAACGCCGATTACACCATAAGTGGTGTGGGCTTCAGAGGTGTTGTAGTCAATGTCAGCACGCAGAGTGTGCAACGGCACGCGACCTTCACGATACCATTCGGTACGTGCGATCTCGGCGCCGCCCAGACGGCCGCTAACTTCAACTTTAATCCCCTTCGCGCCCAGACGCATGGCGTTCTGAACCGCACGCTTCATAGCACGACGGAACATCACACGACGCTCCAGCTGTGAAGTGATGCTGTCAGCTACCAGTTTCGCGTCCAGTTCCGGCTTACGGACTTCAGCGATATTAATCTGTGCAGGAACGCCAGCGATGTTCGCGACGACCGTGCGCAGTTTTTCTACGTCTTCACCTTTCTTACCGATCACGATGCCCGGACGAGCAGTGTGAATAGTCACACGGATGCTCTTCGCTGGACGCTCGATAACGATACGAGATACAGACGCTTTAGCCAGTTCTTTTGTCAGGAACTGACGTACTTTAAAGTCGCTGTCCAGGTTGTCAGCGAATTCTTTGGTGTTCGCAAACCAGGTAGAGTTCCATGGTTTTACAATACCCAGGCGAATACCATTAGGATGTACTTTCTGACCCATTGCTAGTCTCCAGAGTCTCAGCGATCGGACACAACCACAGTAATGTGGCTGGTGCGCTTCAGGATGCGATCTGCACGACCTTTGGCACGCGGCATAATGCGTTTCATGGTCGGACCTTCATCTACGAAAATTTTCGTGATTTTCAGATCGTCGATATCAGCGCCATCGTTGTGTTCGGCGTTAGCAATGGCAGATTCCAGGACTTTCTTAACCAGTACAGCCGCTTTCTTGTTGGTGTAGGTTAAAATATCCAGAGCCTGCGACACTTTCTTACCGCGAATCAGGTCCGCCACCAGGCGTACCTTCTGAGCAGAAGAACGAGCATGGCGATGTTGAGCAATAGTTTCCATCTCTTCCTCCTACTTATTTCTTCTTGGCTTTTTTATCAGCCGCGTGACCGCGATAAGTACGTGTCGGCGCGAATTCACCCAGTTTGTGACCAACCATTTCGTCGGAAACAAAGACAGGAACGTGCTGACGACCATTATGGACAGCGATGGTCAAACCGATCATGTTAGGAAAGATCGTTGAACGACGGGACCAAGTGCGCAAAGGCTTCTTGTCACCGCTTTCCACCGCTTTCTCTACCTTCTTCAGCAAGTGCAGGTCAATAAAAGGACCTTTCTTGAGAGAACGTGGCATGGCTTATCCTCTAATATTATTTGCTACGGCGACGTACGATAAATTTATCAGTACGCTTGTTGCTACGGGTCTTCTTACCTTTGGTCTGAACGCCCCACGGAGTTACCGGGTGCTTACCAAAGTTACGACCTTCACCACCACCGTGCGGGTGATCAACTGGGTTCATCGCGGTACCACGAACGGTCGGACGAACACCACGCCAACGGGCTGCACCAGCTTTACCCAGAACGCGCAGCATATGCTCAGCGTTGCCGACTTCGCCCAGTGTTGCGCGGCAGTCAGATTCGACTTTACGCATTTCACCAGAACGCAGACGCAGGGTAACGTAAGAACCTTCACGCGCAACGATCTGCACGTAAGCACCGGCTGAGCGAGCAATCTGACCGCCTTTGCCTGGTTTCATTTCTACGTTATGCACGGTAGAACCCACCGGGATGTTACGCATCGGCAGAGTGTTACCTGCTTTGATCGCAGCATCAACGCCAGATTGGATCTGGTCGCCGGCTTTCAGGCCTTTAGGGGCCAGGATATAACGGCGCTCGCCGTCTTTGTACAGAACCAGTGCGATGTTCGCAGAGCGGTTCGGATCGTACTCAAGACGTTCAACAACTGCCGGGATACCATCTTTGTTGCGTTTGAAATCAACCAGACGGTAAGCCTGCTTATGACCACCACCGATGTGACGGGTAGTGATGCGACCGTTGTTGTTGCGGCCACCGGATTTGCTGTTTTTTTCCAGCAATGGAGCAAACGGCTTGCCCTTGTGCAGCTCTGGGTTCACCACTTTTACGACGTGGCGACGACCCGGAGATGTCGGTTTACATTTAACAACTGCCATTGTCTTTCTCCTCCGACTTACTCAGCGCCGCCGACGAAGTCCAGATTCTGGCCTTCCTTCAGGGTGACGTAAGCTTTTTTCCAGTCGCTACGACGACCGATACGCTGTCCGTGACGCTTAACTTTACCCTTAACTACTAGGGTGTTTACGTCTTTCACTTCTACTTCGAACAGTTTCTCAACAGCAGCAACGATCTCTGCTTTGGTCGCGTCATTAGCTACTTTGAGTACGATGGTATTGGTTTTTTCCATCGCGCTAGATGCCTTTTCAGATACGTGCGGTGCGCGCAGTACTTTCAGCAGACGTTCTTCACGGATCATGCCAGCATCTCCTCAACTTGCTTAACTGCATCAGCAGTCATAACGACTTTGTCGAAGGCGATCAGGCTAACTGGGTCGATACCTGATGCATCACGCACGTCAACCTTGTACAGGTTACGCGCAGCCAGGAACAGATTCTCATCCAGTTCGCCAGTGATGATCAGCACGTCTTCCAGCGCCATGTCTTTCAGTTTCTGTACCAGCAGCTTGGTTTTCGGTGCTTCTACAGCGAATGATTCGACAACGATCAGACGATCTTGACGTACCAGTTCGGACAGGATGCTTTTCAGCGCGCCGCGGTACATCTTTTTGTTAACTTTTTGACTGTGGTCCTGCGGCTTCGCAGCAAAGGTCACGCCACCTGAACGCCAGATTGGGCTCTTTACAGAACCTGCACGCGCACGGCCGGTGCCTTTTTGACGCCATGGCTTTTTGCCTGAACCGGTTACTTCTGCACGCGTTTTCTGCGCACGAGTACCCTGGCGGGCGCCAGATGCGTAAGCAACAACAACCTGGTGAACCAGCGCTTCGTTGAAATCACGACCGAAGGTAGTTTCGGAAACAGTCAGCGCGCTCTGCGCGTCTTTCAATACTAATTCCATTGCTATCCCCTTACGCCTTCACAGCTGGTTTAACGATCAGGTCGCTACCGGTTGCACCCGGGACAGCACCTTTAACCAGCAGCAGGTTGCGCTCAGCGTCAACACGTACTACGTCCAGACTCTGAACGGTTACGCGCTCATTACCCAGCTGACCTGCCATTTTCTTGCCTTTGAACACTTTGCCCGGAGTCTGGTTCTGACCGATTGAACCCGGAACGCGGTGAGACAAGGAGTTACCGTGAGTCGCGTCCTGGGTACGGAAGTTCCAGCGCTTAACGGTACCGGCGAAACCTTTACCTTTAGAGGTACCGGTTACGTCAACTTTTTTAACTTCAGCGAAAATCTCAACGCTGATGCTCTGACCTACAGAGTATTCTTCACCTTCAGCGGTGCGGAATTCCCACAGGCCACGGCCAGCTTCAACGCCAGCTTTAGCAAAATGACCAGCTTCAGGTTTGGTCACACGGTTTGCTTTTTTAGCACCGGTGGTAACCTGAATTGCTTGGTAACCATCGTTTTCCAGGCCTTTGACCTGAGTAACGCGGTTCGCTTCAACTTCGATTACGGTGACGGGGATAGAAACGCCATCTTCAGTGAAGATGCGGGTCATGCCCACTTTTTTACCGACTAAACCAATCATTGTTTCAACCTCTCAATCGCTCGATGACCTGATTAACCCAGGCTGATCTGCACGTCAACACCGGCAGCCAGATCCAGACGCATCAGAGCATCAACGGTTTTTTCAGTTGGCTCAACGATGTCTACCAGACGCTTGTGAGTGCGGATTTCGTACTGATCACGCGCATCTTTGTTAACGTGCGGAGAGATCAGAACGGTAAAGCGCTCTTTGCGGGTTGGCAGCGGGATCGGACCACGAACCTGCGCACCAGTGCGCTTGGCGGTCTCAACGATTTCCGCGGTTGATTGATCGATCAGACGATGATCAAACGCTTTAAGACGGATACGGATTCTTTGGTTCTGCATGAGACCAGAGCTCCAAACTTTTTATAGACGAAAAAAATTACTACTCGAGCCCATTACGATTGATGGGAGAGTGTAATCGTTCAGCATATAACTCCCCAATTGGGAGTATTGTCAGGCGGCCTAAAATTCTGCCGTCTGCGATTCTGCTCGAATCGCGCCTGCAATATCTGCAGGCCCGCGCATTATACGTAAATCTGCTCAGGAAGCAACCCGTGTTGTCGTTTTAACCGGGTTTGTCGTCTGTGCTTTTCAGATCTGCCTCGCACTGCCCTGCTATCCTGCGGTCGGGTCGGCCACTTTTGCTGTGCGCTGCTTTCCGGCCCAGGCATTTCTATCATGACAGGCAATCTGGTTATGGGCAGAGTCAGCTCAGACCCGTTGCTGAATCAGGAGCCCTGACCGTGCCGCATTACTTCATGATCGATGTTGTCATTTTTATTGTCGCCAGCGCTCTGGGTAGTTTTATCGCTCTGGTCTGTCAGCGCTTCTCTCCGACTGATTCGTCCGCCGAGTGGTTCCATTCACTCTGCGTCCCCGGCTCGCAATGTGAGCACTGTCAGCGCCCCTTGTTATGGCGCGATCGTTTACCGCTGATTAGCTGGCCAGCCTTACGCGGTAAATGTCGCGTCTGCCGCCACCCCTTTAGTCCGCACAGCCTGGTTGTCGAAACACTGGTAGCGCTGCTGTGCCTGCTGGCGTTTAATACCTTTGAGCAGATAACCGACAGCCTGTTCATTATTGCCAGCTCGTGTCTGCTGCTCGTGCTGGCCGCGATTGACCGCCGGCATTTCTGTCTTCCGGACCCGCTCAACTATATGCTGCTCTGGCTCGGCTTAACCCATGCACTGACCACAGGATCGGCAACGGCCGCAGTCATCGGTGGCCTGGCGGGCTACAGCACGCTATGGCTGCTGGGATGGGGGTATCGGCTAGCCCGGGGCATTGATGGGCTGGGATATGGCGACATGAAGCTGTTTGCGGCGCTGGGAACCTGTTGTGGCTGGCAGGCACTTCCCTGGATTGCAGTAGGGGCAACCTCTCTGGCGTTAGGGACGGTACTGGTCGGGCGGTGGCGAGGGCCAACAGAGCGAGGTAACAGCCCGCTGCCGTTTGGCCCATTCCTGGCCATTGCGGGCTGGATGATGATGGTGTTGCAGACGCGGTTTACTCTTCTTTGATCTGCGCCTGCAGGTAATTCTGAATGCCCATTTTGCGGATAAGCTCAAGTTCGGTTTCAATCCAGTCGATGTGATGCTCTTCATCCGCCAGGATTTCAATCATCATGTCCCGACTGACGTAGTCATGGACTTTGTCTGCGTAGGCAATCGCCTCACGCAAATCTTTTGCGCCTTCCAGCTCCAGGTTGAGATCGGAACCCAGCATCTCTTCGACATCTTCACCAATGCGCAGCCGGCCTAAATCCTGCAGATTGGGAATACCCTCCAGAAACAAAATGCGTTCAATGTACTTGTCGGCATGCTTCATCTCATCGATTGATTCATGGTATTCGACATCGTTGAGGCGGATCAGCCCCCAGTTTTTGAACATGCGCGCATGCAAAAAATACTGGTTGACGGCAACCAGCTCATTTCCAAGCAGTTTATTGAGATGACTGATAACTTTTATATCGCCCTTCATTGTTAACCCTCCGCGTCCGGTTTATTAGAGCGTAGATGCGGTTAAAAAGAAGTCAAAAAAACGCGACAAATAATGTGGTTATTAGCACGCAGCACAGAGTGCGTGACGCTCAGTCATGTGCTTTATGCTCAGGCTATCTCTTTATACAGCGGGGCATGTTGCATCTCTGAATCCATGATTTCACGCGCGGCACGAATACACTTACCACACTGCTTTCCAACCGGGACAAACTGCCGAAGCTGCTGGATAGATCGGGGCTGATAGCGGCGAACGACTTCACGAAGGGTTTTATCACTTATGGCATTACACAGGCAGACGTACATTGACTCATCACTCTGGTACATTTTCTGCACATAGTGTAAATGCGAATCGTTTTTATTTCAAACCCAGCCTTTGTAGGGATATCCCCTTTTCCGACCGGCAAAAAAAAAGAGCACCGAAGTGCTCTTTTTACTCTGTTGCAGTGGCCGTTTGCACGACCACAGCAGGTATCACAATTAAGCGATAACTTTAGCAACAACACCCGCGCCAACGGTACGGCCGCCTTCGCGGATTGCGAAGCGCAGACCTTCGTCCATT
>MIEI01000060.1 GCA_002095305.1 Pantoea brenneri | reverse complement strand
GGCAGCCAGCAGCCCGCCGGTCAGCAGCAGCGCCACTGCCTGCGGCCGTCGGGCCGGCTCGCTGATCCAGGTTAATCCCAGTAACAGTGCGGCCAGCGCGCCACAGCCGCTGAGCAGGCCAGTCACATGCAGCGGCGGCCGGATGGCGGGCAGTGGCTCGCGTTTGATCCAGCAGGCGGCCAGTAACAGCGTCAGCAGTGAGACGGGCAGGCTGACCATGAAGATGCCGCGCCAGCTAAGCGTTGTCACCAGCAGGCCGCCCAGCGAGGGTGATAACGCCGGCGCTAACAGGCCGACCAGCATCACCGCCGCTGACAGTCTGGCGCGTTGCTGTGGCGGATAGAGACGCCAGGTCAGCGCCTGGCCGACCGGGATAATCAGGCCGCCGCCGATGCCCTGAACGACCCGCCAGCCGATCAATGCCGCCAGGCTGGGTGCCAGTCCTGCGCCAGCGGTTGCTACGCTGAACAACAGTAAGGAGATCAGAAATACCCGTCGCGCGCCGATACGCTGGCTTAACCAGGCGCTAACAGGGATGACTAAGGTCAGGCCAAGAATATAGCCGTTGCTCACCCAGGCCAGCTCTGCCACCGAGGCATGCAGGCTGTGACCGATAGTCGGATAGCGACGCTGCCGATAAACAGGGTGATCAGGTCGATAAAAAAGCCGAGCAGGAATACCGTGGCGACTTTACTGCGATAGGTCATAAGTGGGCTCTCCGGAACGATGAGCACACTTTAGGCGCGGCAGAATGTCAGATAAACCCCGGATTCAGCGATATACTGTCAACGCTTTTTTGACAATAAGGATGATGCCGATGCTCAATCTACAGCGGGTGGCGATGTTTGTGGCGGTGGTGGAGAGCGGCAGTTTTACCGCCGCCGCGGCCTCGCTTGGCCAGACTAAAGCGGCAGTAAGTTTCAGCCTGCGGCAGCTTGAAGCAGAACTGGGCGTGAGCCTGCTGCTGCGTACCACCCGGCGGCTGGCGCTGACCGCGGCAGGCGACACCTTTTACCGGCGCAGCGTAACGCTGTTGCAGGATGCGCAGGGAATGCTTGACGACGTGCAGCGCGATCACCGTGGATTAACCGGCGAGCTGCATATCACCAGTACGCCGGAATATGGGGTGCAGATGATTATTCCGGCGCTCACTGCCTTTCAGCGGCGACATCCCGATTTGCGTATCCGGCACGTCGCTTCGACCGCGACCGACGATCTGATTTCCGGCCGTTTTGATGTGGCTATCCGGTTGGGCCGGTTAGCGGATTCCACTCATCGGGCGGCGCTGCTGGATCGATTTGCGATACTGCCGGTGGCCTCACCTGAATGGCTGAACCACCATCCGGTTGACTCGCTGAGCGCGCTGGCGCAGGCCGACTGGATTGTGCATAACCGGCTTACCGACCCGCTGCGCTGGCAGCTTAGCGGTCCGGACGGTCAGCGGGTACCGTTTGAGATAACCCGGCCGGTCAGGTTTTCAGCGGACAGCGCGGCGGCACTGATGGCATTTGCGCTGCAGGGTAATGGGGTCGCGCTGCTGCCGGCGTGGCTGGTGAGTGAGGCGATTGAACGCGGCAGTCTGTGTCATCTGCTGCCGGATTACGCTTTTCCGATGCAGGGCATTTATGCCGTCTATCCGGATACCCGACACGTTGCGGAAAAGGTGCGCGGCTTTATCGACTTTTTACGTCAGCGGATCGCCTTAAGCGCTGGACAGGGCAGCTAAACGGGTAAAGTCTGTTAGCTGCTCACTCATCTCACATCACCCAGCCCGGAGAGAACCATGAATCTGCTCTGCCTTCATACTGCGGCCAGTAATATCGCCATTTTTGACGACGCTGCCGCCTCGCTGTCTACCACTACACCGCCGCTTAACCACCTGGTGATGCCCGACTGGCTGGCAGAGGCGGAGCGCAGTGGCGGCATGACGGCGGAATTACGCGCCCGGATCGCCCGGCTGATTGATGCCTTGCTGCCGCAGATGGATGCGATTGTGATTACCTGCTCAACCCTGGCACCGGTCGCCGATGATTTTGTCGCGGCCGGTCAGCATGGCTGGGTGCTGCGTAGCGATAAAATGCTGGCCGAAGCGCTGCAGCGTCATCAGGGACCCTCGGTTGCGCTTTGTGCTGCGGAATCGACGCTGGAAGCGACCCGATCATTGTTTTGCCGGGCAGGGAGCGAGGTTGAGGTCCGGCTGGTGGAGGGCGCCTGGGCAGCCTTTAAAGCCGGTGATAGTGCGGGTTATTTTGCCCTGATTGCAGAAGCGGCGCAGCAGGCTTATCAGCAGGGCGCAGGTCAGGTGGCACTGGCGCAAAGCTCGATGACACCAGTGGCGCAGCAGTTTGCTGTCAGCCAGCGGCCGCTGACCGCGCCGCATCTGGCTTTACAGGCCTGTTACGCTCTCAGATAAGGGTGACGCCGTGGGCGGTCAGTGCCTGACGCAGCGGCTCGCCCGGCGGCGTATCGATCACCAGCGTACTGGCCAGCGAGAGATCGCCAATCGCAAAGGCTGAAGCGGAATTGAGTTTCTCGGCTGAGGCCATAACCACGGTTTCCGCCGCCCGACCGGCCAGCGCGCGTTTTACCGTAGCCTCTTCAAAATTACCGGTGGTAAAGCCTGCGGCCGGATGCACACCGGTAACCCCCATGAAAAACAGATCGGCATTGATGCGGTTGATCGATTCCAGCATCGCCGCGCCGACCGCCACTACTGAGTGTTTATAAAGCTGGCCGCCAATCAGGATCACCTCGACGCGCGGATGCTCGGCCAGCGCCAGCGCCACGCTCGGACTGTGAGTTACTGCGGTAAAATCCAGCGTCGCGGGCAACAGTCGCACCAGTTCAGCGCTGGTGGTCCCGCCATCGATCAGAACGATCTGTCCGGGCTGAATCAGCGCAACGGCTTTCTGCGCAATCGCCCGTTTTGAGTCGGTTTGCACGTTTTTGCGTGTTTCAAATCCCGCCAGCGCAGCGGAAACCGGCAGGGCACCGCCATGGACCCGCTGCAACAGTCCTTCGGCCGCCATTTCACGCAAATCCCGTCGTACAGAGTCCTCTGAGACACCAAATCGCTGGCTCAGGTCGCGCGACTGCACCTGCTTTTCGCTGGCGAGCAGGGCGAGGATCGCCTGTTTACGTTGTCCTGATAACATCAGTTTTTCTGCCTGTTTTTTCTTGATATTGCACGATTGTGCATGATAGCGTGACCGCTGTCCACTCATTGAGGAGATCACTATGCAGCAGAACCGTGACCGTGTGCGCATCATCAGCGAGCAGTTGCTGTCGGATAACTGGTACACCCTGAAGAAATACACCTTTTCGCTGTTACGGCGTGATGGGCAATGGCAGGAGCAGAGCCGGGAAGTCTATGACCGCGGCAACGGTGCGGTGGTCCTGCTGTATAACCGTGACAAAAAAAGCGTGGTGCTGACGCGCCAGTTCCGTTTTCCAATCTACCTTAACGGGCACGACGGCTTCCTGATTGAAGCGGCGGCGGGACTACTGGATAACGCCTCGCCGGAGACGCGCATCGTCGCCGAAGCCGAAGAGGAGACCGGTTTTCGCGTCACGCGGGTCGAGAAGGTGTTTGAAGCCTTTATGAGTCCCGGATCGGTTACCGAAAAGCTCTACTTCTTTATCGCTGAATATGCCGATCAGCAGCGCAACGGTGAGGGCGGCGGTATCGCTGAGGAGGGGGAAGATATCGAGGTACTGGAGATGGATTTTGACCAGGCGCTGCAGGCGATTACGGACGGTAACATCATGGATGCGAAAACCATCATGCTGCTGCAACATCTGCGGCTGAAGGGCATTCTTTAGCAATCTGGCTGGCAGGCCGCCTCACGACGGCCTGCCAGTGTGCTTATTCGTCGCGGGTCAGGATGCCTTTGACGTCGTGCGGTTCTGATCGCAGATACTGCGGCGGAACCCGGACTTTACCGTCCAGCGCGGCCGCTGCGTGCCACGGCCAGCGCGGATCGTAGAGAATACCGCGTGCCAGTGCCACCAGATCGGCTTCACCCTGCTGCAACAGATCTTCTGCCTGCTGTGGCTCGGTGATCAGACCAACCGCAATCACCGGAATGGATACCTGCTCACGAATATCGCGGGCAAACGGTACCTGGTAATTCGGGCCGACGCTGATTTTTTGCTTGTCAGACAAACCACCGCTGGAGACGTGAATATAGGCACAGTTGCGCGCTTCCAGCTCGCGGGAGAAGGCGATCGACTGATTCACTTCCCAGCCACCCTCAACCCAATCCGTTGCCGAAATGCGCACGCCAACCGGTACTGACGCTGGCACCGCATCACGCACCGCCTGGAACACCTCCAGCGGGAAGCGCATCCGGTTTTCCAGCGAGCCACCGTACTCATCGCTGCGCTGGTTCGACAGCGGCGAGAGGAACTGGTGCAGCAGATAGCCGTGTGCGGCGTGCACCTCAATCAGCTCAATGCCAAGCTTTACTGCCCGGCGGCGCTGTCGACAAACGCCTGTTTTACCCGCGCCAGCGCGTCGGCGTCCATCGCCAGCGGTTTGGCTTCATCTTCGCTGTAGCTCAGTGCCGAAGGTGCCACGGTTTGCCAGCCCTTTGCTGCATCAGGCGCAATCTGTTTGCCGCCTTCCCACGGCACTGCGCATGACGCTTTGCGTCCGGCGTGTCCCAGCTGAATGCCAATCGGAATCGACGAGTAGCGACGGACATCCTCCAGCACTGACTTCAGTGCTGCTTCATTGTCATCATTCCACAGCCCTAAATCACCGGGAGAGATACGGCCGATATCTTCGACGGCGGTGGCTTCAATAATCAGCAAACCGGCGCCGGAAAAAGCCAGCTGGCCAAGGTGGATTCGGTGCCAGGCGGAGGCATTGCCGGCTTCGGCTGAATACTGGCACATCGGCGCAATCACAATGCGGTTTTCCAGCGCAAGTTCGCCCAGTGAGACAGGTGAAAAAAGTTGGCTCATGTTATCTCCATGGTTTTATGACTAACGTGACAGGGAATAACTATAGCGGGGGATTAGGCGGATTGGGGGCAGCGCAACGTGACATTTTATGACAGCGGGCAGGGTTGCTGCGGATTGCCGCCGCGCTTAAGGGGCTTGCCAGGGAGTCAGACGCTGAGTGTATCTATCCGGTGTGGCGATGATTTTCCGCACCGGTTATCCGCAAAGAGAACGGCCTGACTGCACCGTTCTTGCTGATCCGTCGCGGGATGAAAGTCAGACCTGCGCCATGCCGCCATCAACAAACAGTTCGGTGCCGTTGATAAAGCTGGCTGCATCCGAGGCGAGAAACGCCACCGTTTTGGCAACCTCTTCGGGTTTGCCCAGCCGACCGAGCGGGATCTGAGCCGCCAGCGCATCAAACAGTCCCTGTTGCTGATCTTCACTCACCAACCCGCCAAGGCCAGGCGTGCGGACCGGGCCGGGGCTGACGACGTTGACGCGAATGCCACGCTCTTTCAGATCCAGTGCCCACGAACGGGCGAAGTTACGCACGGCGGCTTTGCTGGCGCTGTAAACGCTAAAGGCCGCGGTGCCCTGAATCGAGGTGGTGGAGCCGGTCAGAATAATAGATGCGC
Source organism: Pantoea brenneri (assembly GCA_002095305.1). Taxonomy (GTDB): domain Bacteria; phylum Pseudomonadota; class Gammaproteobacteria; order Enterobacterales; family Enterobacteriaceae; genus Pantoea; species Pantoea brenneri. Next base: position 25,145 of record MIEI01000060.1, on the reverse strand, counting down.
CATCGACCAGCAGTGGCAACGCTTTCTGCACGGTAAACAGCACGCCACGCACGTTGGTGCTGAAGATGCGATCGACATGCTCTTCGGTGATTGCCCCCAATGGCATCATGTCACCGCCGCCGGCGTTGGCGAACAGAATATCAAGCCGTCCAGCCTGACTGGCGATGCGGGCGTAAACCGTATCAAGGTCATGCAATTGCGAAGCATCGGCGCGGATGCCGGTGGCGGCGCTGCCGATTTCCGCGACGGCGGCATCCAGTTCAGCCTGGCGTCGGCCGGTGATAAAGACCTGCGCGCCTGTGATGCCAGTTCGATAGCCGTCGCCAGACCAATTCCGCTGGTGCCGCCGGTGATCAGTGCAATCTTTCCTGCCAGTGATGGGTTCATCTGTTGCTCTCCGGATAAGGTAGGTTATAAAGCCGATGTGTCCCGGGCCGTTACGTTGCCCGACTGATGGCTACTGTAGAGCGGCAGGATTGGCAGATAAATCGGGTAAAATGAAAATAACTATCCACGGTGATGGATAATAAGGGGGAGAAAATGGATCAGTTACTGGCTATCAAAGCCTTCGCTCGGGTGGTGGAGAGCGGCAGTTTTACCCGTGCGGCTGACTTGCTGAATATGCCGAAAGCGACCCTCAGCAAGCTGGTCCAGCAGCTGGAAAACCATCTGTCGGTCAGGCTGCTCCAGCGCACCACCCGGCGGGTGACGGTAACCTCAGAAGGACGGGAATATTATGAAAAATCGCTGCGTATCCTGCACGATCTCGACGATATCGACGCTTCGTTTAACGTGCTGCGCAGTAAACCGCGCGGGCATTTACGCATCGATATCGGCGGTTCCACCGCCCGGGAGGTACTGATCCCGCTGCTGCCTGATTTCTTTGCCCGTTATCCCGACATCACGCTGGATCTCGGGGTGGCCGATCGACCGATCGACCTGGTCAGCGATAACGTTGACTGTGTGATACGCGGCGGACCGCTGGTCGATTCTTCACTTATTGCCCGTAATATGGGGCACGCCACGCTGATTACCTGCGCCACGCCTGCCTATCTGAAAGCCTTTGGCGTGCCGGCGTATCCGGATGAATTGCGCAATGGTCACCGGCTGGTCAGCTATCTGTCACCGCAGAGCGGCAGGCCGTTTCCACTGCGTTTTGAACGCAACGGCGAGAAAATCGAGATCAAGAGTGCGCATCGGATTGGCGTAAATGAAAGTAATGCGCATCTGGCGGCGGGACTGGCCGGGCTGGGGATTATCCAGACCTTCAGCTACAGCCTTGGGGCACTTCTGCAACAGGGGGAACTGGTGGAAATACTGCGCGACTGGCGGCCAGCGGGCTATCCGTTTCATCTGGTCTATCCGCAGAATCGTCACGTCACGCATCGGTTGCGGGTGTTTATCGACTGGCTGGCGGAGTGTTTTCCGGCGCGGGTGGCGGGTGAGGGTTAATCCGGCACGGTCAGCGTGCCGGATGCGTTCAACAAACAGGCTTAGTTACCGCGATAGGTTGAGTAACCGAACGGGCTCAGCAACAGCGGAATGTGGTAATGCTCGCCACTGGCCTCCATGTTGAACTCAACCGGGATTTCCGGGAAGAAGGTTTTCTGGTTGTTCTTTTTATAGAAGTCACCGGTTTTGAACACTACGCGATAGCTGCCCGCGCTGGCGGTTTTATCCTGCGGGAACAGGGCGCTGATACGGCCATTATTGTCGGTCACGCCTGAAGCCAGCTTCACCCAGTTGTCCTGCTGTTTCTGATCCAGTTCAACTTCAATACCGGCGGTCGGCTGGCCGGTTTGCAGGTTGAGGACGTGGACGCTTAACGGATTTTTTGCCGCAGCCGGTTGTGCAGCAACAGCAGAAGCAGAAACGCCAGTGGCCAGAAGTACAGTTGCGATCAAAGCATGTGAGGTTTTCATCAATGTTTCCTTTATTGACGGGGTTTATTTGCAGCAATAGTAGAGCGGTTGGCGACAGAGCGACAATTTGCGGCGGAAAATGTGAAATTTCCGAGGCGCAGCCGTCAGAAGCCATGAGCCAGAACTCCACTTAGTTACATCATACAGTTACTCTTTCAACTAACAGTCATCAGATAATGTGCGAATTGTAATGGCTGAACAGTCAGAAAAGCAGGGTATTTACCTAAGTTTTGATTTTTTTAAACTTCTCAGAAAGGGTGCTTAGTGGCAGATAATTGATGCAGATAGCCGCAAGGTTGGCTGTTAAAGGCGAAGAATGCATGACAGGGTGAATGCATCATTTAAATAGCGCACTATTTGATAGTTTACAATTCAGTTTCGGCGTGTCATTGTCTTGTCAACCAGATAGCACACTACTTAATAGCAAATTAATGGGGATCCTGTGATGAAAATGAAACTGACCGCCAGTGCATTATTGTTAGCCAGCCAGATGAGTACCGCGTTTGCTGCACCGACTGAAAACAGCCCACAACCGACCGCCGGCGTTGCCGCTTTTCTGACAGCGCTGAACAGCGGCGGTGGCAAACCGATTGAGCAGCTGTCGGTTAAAGACGCCCGAGCGGTGTTGACTGGCGCGCAGAAGGGCGCAGAACTGCCGCCGGCACAGGTTTCACAAAATACCATTACTGTACTGGGCCAGCCACTGACGCTGACCATCGTTAAGCCTGAGCACGCCAGCGGTACATTGCCGGTGTTCATGTTTTTTCACGGCGGCGGCTGGGTGCTGGGTGATTTTCCGACCCATGAGCGGCTGGTACGTGACATAGTGAATGCTTCCGGCGCGGCTGCGGTATTTGTCAATTATCAGCCGTCGCCAGAAGCGCATTTCCCGGTGGCGATTACTCAGGCTTATGAAGCCACTAAATGGGTTGCCGAACACGGCGCTGAAATTGGCGTTGACGGTAAACGTCTGGCGCTGGTTGGCAACAGCGTTGGCGGTAACATGGTGGCTGCGGTTGCTTTGCAGGCGAAACAGTTCAAAACCCCAGCCATTCGTTATGACGTGATGCTGTGGCCGGTTACCGATGCGCGGTTTGATACCGCGTCCTATGATCGGTTTGCTGACGGACATTTCCTGACGAAGAACATGATGAAGTGGTTCTGGGATAACTACACCACATCAGAAAAAGATCGTAATAACATCCTGGCGTCGCCGTTGCGGGCAACGACCGCACAGCTGAAAGGGTTGCCACCGACGCTGATTCAGACCGCAGAACTGGACGTGTTACGTGATGAAGGTGAAGCGTTTGGTCGTAAGCTGGATGCAGCGGGCGTACCGGTTACCGTGACGCGTTATAACGGCATGATTCATGATTACGGTTTGCTGAACGCATTAAGCCAGGAACCAACGGTCAGAACGGCGATCAGCCAGGCCGGTGAAGAGCTGCGGTCACATCTGAAATAAGCAGGCCGGGCGGTATCATGATGCCGCCCGAATTGTGTTTCACCAATACGGCATTTTCACCGCATCAGTGCTTCAGCAACCGTTAACATCGCAATACTAACCTTATACCGGTGGACTTCAGGCCAGCGCAAGTTGTTGAGATAATGTTTCCCGGAGGTTTCTGCGAGCAAATGAAGCTGAGAGGAAAGGGTGGTTACTTATTGATTTACAATGATAAAATCTCAATCAGATTAATTGATTTTCATTTTTGAAATTACATCGGCAGTTTGTCAGTGTAGTCATCTTCTCTGTTTAAGCATCATGGGCTGGCCGAGGCTAAATCAGCCGGCAGACGAGTTTTGTCGTTCGAAACACTGGAATGGTCAAACGAAAGGGTATAAATTTGTAGTATTGTTTACTGAAAGGTAATGTGGTTTCTTAAAATGACTCCGTCTGAAATCAAAGAAGCACAACACAAGCGTTATGATGAAAAAGCGGCAGCCATTGTCCGGGGTGAAGACGGATATAAACCTGCCGAGAAATCGCGCTACAGTAAATCCTGTAAACTTTCATCTAAGCATATCGTCAGCTTTTCCTGATGCTGTCTGATATGGCAAAGCAAAATGAACCATCTTCCAGCAGATGGTTTTTTTATGTCACCTGATCCTGTCATCCCGCCTTTTGAACAAGCCTATATTCTCAATAAGAAATTGATTGATAAGGCTAATACTTTATCTGATCCCGTAATAACCGTGGGCGGACAAGCCATTCAGTACTGGGTTGCTTATTACCGGGAGCTTTACAGAGATGCTCTGCCAGATGCCCGTCTTGTTACCTCCGTAGATGTCGATTACGCCGCCCGACGCCATGATGTCGCTGCAATAGCTGCAGCTCTCGGTGTGGATCCGAATATGAATGGACAAGGACAGCCACCATCACTGGCACGATTTGCCCTGGTTGACCTTAAAACACAACAGATTAAAAACGTTGATGGCCGATTCTTTGCAGACCCGGATAGTCCTGAACGTCCAAACACGGTGGATGTTATCGATTTTCCATCAGGATTCAGCTACAAAGACTTTTCCGGCGATAGACTGCAGTTAAACACTGAGAGGTTTATGATTGAGCAAGATAGCGCCACATCTGCAGAATCACACGAACTTATCAGGGTCATCAATCCGATCGCTTGTATCCGTGCAAGGTTAAGCAATCTTAGCGATTTGAAACGTAATCCGGCAATAGAAGTCGCTCGTATCAAAGCGATGATGCTTCCTGTTGTCTACTTTTTACTGGAGAAATTTGATGCAGTCACCGATCCCGCTGATGAAGCGGAAAGGTGTCCAGTCAGGTTTCGTGAGATGAAAGCCTACCTCGACGAGTTCTTCCGGATATCCATGCAGGAAACAAATATACGTGTTCAGGTCGAGCACAACATAAGCCTGCATCTAATTCTGGAGCAGCTTGCTGCGGTATTTGAAGCTGAGCCAGAAAGTTACTTCGTGCCGCAAGCTTTCTGGACTAAAGAGCTGCCGATCAAAGCCGCCGCTCTGAAAAATAATGTAGCCAGAATTGGTCGGGATAAGCAGCGCCGTGCTGAACAACAACGGCAAAAAGAGATGCGTGGCAATAAGAAGTGAAACGCGTAACGGGGAGCGTTGAAATGGCTTACTGTCGACGCACAGACGCGGACCTCATAGACGAGGGATAAAATCGGGAAGGCAGAGGAAAGGGGATAATATGATCGCTGTGGCTGAGTCAGATATTGCCGTGTTAATACCTTATTTAACATAATATACATTATGCGCCTTTGGATAACCGCCTGATTATGATGGCCGGACATCGCTTGATTCTGCCGTTTACTCTCGTTCGACCCATGATCCTGACTGGCTCAATACCTTCTTTACTCTCAGACCAACCTATAGATCATTCCCCGGATTCTCTTTCTGCGTTCGCTGGCATAAACCGCTTTCCTCTGTGTCAGGAACGCCGGAACTCCAGCGATCATTCTGCAATCCTCTTTGCGACAACTTTCCCGTGCGACATCGTTCTCGCTCAACATGCTTTGCGGCCTCATCCTTTGATCATCACGTCTTGCTTCCGTATGCTTTGCGGCAACCGTACTTCTGCAACGGCACGTTCGGTTGGCCACACCAGACGCAGCGGCAAACAATCTCCTGCACCATTGTTATTAAACGGCTCGACGTCGTTACTGATTGTCGCGCTGTCAGATAAACCGCACTGTACCGGGCTTTGTCGTTGCTGTCTTCCTGCCAGCTAATGCCTACTAAACCGGCCTTTGCTACTGCAAACACGCTAAGTCACTGGCATTGCCCGATGAAGATTGTCTGCTTCCTTTACCGGCCAATCGGGATAAAACGGCTGAAACAACCCGCGATTTTGACAACGCTACGTGAATTCTGCGCCTGCCGCATGACTACTGGGCCGCAGAATTTATCACAGCGCGTCATTTTATCGCTGGCTGAATTACCGTCCGATGATAAAAGCCGAAATCCGCCCGGCTGACATGACAATGGCTTTCAGGCAGGTTAAAGTTGCCGGCTTCGGCTGTGATCCTGATGAGGAAAAATGAAACGCTTATTTGTTTATGGCACGCTTTGCCCTGGCCGTGAGAATGCCCACATCCTGGAACAGATTGGCGGTGAATGGCTGCCCGGTTCGGTGACCGGCATTTTCTACCCGCGTGGCTGGGGTGCGGCGGCTGATTTCCCCGGCATCATTCTGGATGACCAGGCGTCACCGGTGCCGGGTTATCTGTTTATCTCCGATCGGCTCGACGAGCACTGGCCGATGCTGGATGAATTTGAAGATGGCTACGATCGGGTTGAAGTGACGGTTAACACCGGCAACAATCAGCAGTTAACCGCCTGGATTTACCAGCTGCAGCCGCCATTATCAGCCTGACGGCGCAGCCATCCCCGGCCAGTTTGCCCTGCGCACGCCCTGCTCTTTTAGCGTTTTTATCGCCGGTATTGATGCCGATCCTGTGGATGATGCCGATCGTGTATCGGGCCAGCGTGCAGCGCGGTAATGCCAGCCGCTTTGATTAATCGGTTACCCCGAAGCCCCCTTTATATCGACCTCTCATGCTGATTCGCAAAAACAAACAGGCACAATGTTTGATGAGTAATTAACGGAACAACTAATGTATGATGTAACTAATATCCGTTATCGATCCGACTTTTTTCTGCTTTAACAACAGCCAGATGACCGGTTTGACGATTTCGTCATCTGACTGCCGGTCTTCACTTCGCGACGGGTGGCGTACCGTGCGTGTGGAAGGTTTCAATCGTCTTCAGGCCCCACGCCTGGCCTTTTTTGCGCTCCGCTTCGGTCCAGATAATTGGCTGCCAGTCTGGTGCCAGAATCAGCCGCGCGCCTGAGTTAGCCAGCTCAACTCGATTGCCGGCCGGCTCCCAGACATAGAGGAAAAAAGTGCCCTGAATCGCGTGTTTATGCGGGCCGGTTTCGATGTGTACCCCGTTTTCCAGAAAAATATCGGCGGCGCGCAGGATATCTTCCCGGGTGTCGGTGGCATAGGTGATGTGATGCAAACGGCCCCTGCCGCCTCCCTGCTCTTCAGTGCAGGCCAGATCGTAGGTTTTGTTATTGATGGTGAACCAGCAGCCGCCAATCCGGCCATTATCCAGCGCGATCATCTCGGTGACCCGTGAACCGAGGCAGACTTCCATGAAGCGTTTGAACTCTCTGACATCCTCCGCCAGCAGATTAAGGTGATCGAGACGACGGGGAGACGCGCCACGTCCGTGATAGCGTTGAGCCATATTTTTTAACGAGGCCGCTCATTGGCTTCAGCCTGATAGCGAACGGTATCGTAGTAAATCTCAAACACATGTCCAAAGGGATCGGCAAAACGGAATGCGCGCCCGTGACCCTGATCGTCCTCTCTCCAGCCAATCACTTCATATCCACTTGCCTCAATGGCCGCGACGCGCCGCATCAATGCCGCCTGCGAACTGGCCCGGTAAGCGATATGTCCGACTCCGGTGGTGGTATGACGCGTCAGTTTTAAGGTGTGAAATTCATAATCGTCCCAGGCACGTAACCACGCGTGATCATGGTCCCTGGCCGAGACCGTAAGACCATAAACGTCGACGAAAAAGGCAAGACTCTCCTCGAATTTGTCGGTATAAATCTCAACATGTGCAAGATGTGCAATATCATGACAGGGCTCAGAATGCGCTGTGGTCATGAAGACCTCCTTATTGGTGTAGGCGTACTAATTTTTTTATTTAAGGGTCAGACGTTACCGATCTTTCTGGCTGAAAATCAGGGAGTTTTAGCCGCTAAGCGATGAGTTTCCTTGTTTCTGTGATGACGTTACCAGCCGGTGCGGCCAGCAAATCTCAGCCGGTGAGCCGGAAAACGTTATCTCAATCGTTGCAGTGCCTCCTGCCAGATAAAGGGACTGAGATCGCGGTAAGCAATCCCCAGCGCCGCCATCCGGGCCGGTAAATCGGCCTGTACCTGCTGAGTCGCCTGGCTCATGACGCCCGCCACAGCCACATCATGCAAGGTTTTGACCACTTCAGCCATCTCCTCTGCCCGCCGGACGCCATGCTCGGCCACCCGACTGATCAGATAATGCGGCAAGTGGTGGTTCCAACCCAGCGCAGGAAAACTGGCGTGCAGCGAGGCGAGTACCGCCTCTTCCACCCCGTATTGCTGCGCCGCGCTGAGGCATTCAGTGGTCAGCGCTTCCAGTCCTTTAATCATTACGCTGCGACACATTTTAATGGCTGAGACATCGCCAATACGATCGCTGGCCGCCGTGGCGTTAATGCCCAGATGATTCAACCGGGCCGCGACGTTGTCTGCTGCCGGTCCGCCGATTAACAGCGGTGTGCCCAGCCGTTTGGGCGGCACCGGTGCCATGACCGCCACATCCAGATACGTCCCCGCGCCGCCAGCGATTGCTTGCGAGGCGGCACGTTTTGTCTCGGGTGAAACCGAATTAAAGTCCAGCAGTTGCTGGCCGTTCGCCAGCAGCGGAGCAACCTCGCGCGCAACGCAGAGTGCGTTTGATGCGGTAACCAGCGATATCACCCAGTCTGCGCCATCCAGTGCTTCAGCAACGGAATCCGCCGGCTGCACGCCAGACTGCTGAGCCACATCCCGCAGGCCAGAAGCCTGCTGCCCGCAGAATTTTTTATCCCAGACCCGAACCTGCGCCACACTCGCCAGATCGTGAGCATAAATTTGTCCCGCCTCGCCAAATCCGATAATGGCTATCTGCATAACTGTCTTATCCCTCCTGCCGTGACCAGACTGAACCCGGAATGGCCACGCGCCCGTCAAACAGCAGGCGCGCAGTGCGGATCAATCCACTGTTAATCACATGTCCCGCCGCATCACGCGTCAGCATCACGCTAAACTCGCCGCTGGGATGTTCGACAATCAGACGTTGTTCAGCAGTCGCGCTGATTTTTGCCAGCCCTTGAGCCACCGAACCGGCAACCAGACAGGCCGTGGCGACACTGACCGCGCCTAACACGCCAATCGCGGCGTGACAGCGGTGAGGAATAAAGGTCCGGGTGGTGATCGAACCGTTGTCGACCGGTGCGGAGATCAGCGTCATTTTCGGCACGCTGCGCTGCGCTACATCGCCCAGATGCATCAACCGTCCCGCCTGTAAGCGAATCGACTCCAGCCGTGCTTTCAGCACCTCATCTTTATTCAGCTGATCCGGCGTTTCGCGTCCGCTGCGCTGCAAATCGGCGGCACGGATTACCACAACCGGCATACCATTATCGATGCAGGTCACCTCAATGCCGTCAATGCTGTCGCGCGCATTACCGGTCGGCAGCAGTGCGCCGCAGCTTGATCCGGCGATGTCCTGGAAATTCAGGATTTGTTGCGCGGCGTAACCCGGCACGCCGTCAATGCGGGTATCGCCCTGATACTCAACGCAGCCCTCCGGCGTAGCGATGGCCGCTTCAGCAAGCTGGCCGGTATTGACCATATAAATGCGCACTGTTGTCAGCGCACCGGTTACCGTTACCAGCCCTTTTTCAATCGCAAACGGCCCGACCGCGGCAAGAATATTTCCGCAGTTCTGTCCGTAATCAACCACGGCTTGTTCCACGCTAACCTGAGCGAACAGGTAGTCTACGTCGGCATCCGGACGCGATGAAGGAGAGATAATCGCCACTTTACTGGTCAGTGAATCGGCACCACCGATACCGTCAATCTGTCGGGCATCAGGCGAACCCATCGCCGCCAGCAGGACGCGATCGCGCGTGGCGCTGTCCGCCGGCAGATCCGTGGCCAGAAAGCAGGCGGCTTTTGACGTTCCGCCGCGCATCAGCATGCAGGGGATCAGGGTCTGTTTCATACACCGCTCTGCTGCAGTTGATCAAGTGAGTCAACGTAGCGCAGCCCCTTTTCAGCCAGTTGCGAACGCATCTGATAAATATCGAGGCCATACTCACCGGCAGCCAGCCGCTGACGTTTGCTCTGTTCCAGTGCTTCACGTTTCTGTGCAGCGACCGCGACCGATTCGGCCTGCAGACGCGGCACAATCACCACGCATCATCATCCGCGACCACGATGTCTCCCGGATGGATCAGCTGCCCGGCACAGATGACCGGAACGTTAACTGAACCCAGCGTCTCTTTCACCGTGCCCTGCGCGTAAACCGCCCGTGACCAGACCGGAAACTGCATATCTCTCAGCGTCTGGCTGTCACGAATCCCGATATCCCCCACCAGCGCCACCACGCCGTGCGCCTGTAAAGAGGTCGCCAGCAAATCGCCAAAATAACCATCGTGACAGGCTGAAGTCGGGGCCACCAGCAGGATGTCACCGGGCTGGCACTGCTCAACCGCCACATGAAACATCCAGTTATCGCCGGGCGAAACCAGCACGGTCACCGCGCTGCCGGCTACCGCGCAGTTCTGCTGGATGGGACGAATACCAGCGTCGAGCAGACCACTGCGTCCCTGAGCTTCATGGGTGGTCGCCACGCCATAACGGGCAAAACCGGCCACCAGCGCGGCATCAGCACGCGCAATGTTGCGCACAACGATACCTTTTTTATTCACCAGACTCATGACAGATCCTCCGTCACCCGTGGCAACAGGCTCTGATAACCTTCAGCGTGGCTGATCACTTTCGATGAGCCGATCCCGACGTTACGTTTGGCCTGAACGCCCCGCTGCAAAGCTACCCGCGTATAGTATTCCCACAGGTGTTCCTGACCCGCCATGCACTGAATAGCCGCATATTTTTTGTCCCAGACCGCGCTGATATCAAGCAGCACGTCAGGTTTCCAGTTGCACTGCTCAGGCTGATGCGGCTCAAAGCTATAGACCGGCGGCGCGCCGATAATGGTTTCACCAGGACGATAACCTTCGGCCTGCGCAATGATCCGCGCTTCCTGCGTCAGATGCGCAGCCAGCGGATGATCGTAGTTATAGGGGTCGTTAACCGAATGCGTCAGGACGAAGTGCGGCTGCACCTGACGGAATATGTCCGCCAGCCGGAATAGCGTCTCTTTATCAGCGCGCAGCGGATAATCACCCAGATCCATAAAGCTAATAGTCGCCCCGAGAATGCGGGCAGCCGCCTCGGCCTCTTCCTGACGACTCTGCTTTACCTTCGCCTCGGTCATGTTGCCGCTGCGCCACAGCTTCGCCGATTCGCCCCGCTCGCCATAAGAGAGGCATACCACATGCACCTCATAACCCCGCGATGCATGCAGCGCAATGGCCCCCCCCGCACGCCAGACAAAATCAGCTGAATGGGCGCTGACAACTAACGCACTCTTTTTACTCATCTTTTCCATTATCTCATCCTGCCTTTGCCGTTTTTTTCATCCTGGCATGCAGCACTGCGGCTGGATAATGTCTTTCATTGCATGCGTTATGACTTTTATTTATGTTGTGATTCAGGGCTCATCGCTGGCGTAAGAAAAATGGAAAACGGCAGACAGGAATTTGACATTAAAATCATGCAAATACGCGCTTTTTGTATGATTGCGGACTGCGGCACGATTTCCGAAGCGTCGATAAATTTATTTCGTACCCAGTCGGCGATCACCCGTTCGCTGCGTGATCTGGAACACAGTTTACAGACGCCGCTGTTTGAACGGCATGCCAGCGGGATGCTGCTGACCGAGATGGGCAAATGTGCCCTGCCGCGCGCCCGGCGAGCCATTACCGAACTGCACGCGATCCCGCCGATCCTCAGCAAAATGCGGCGGCGGGATAACGGCCGTGAAGAGGCGGAACCGATCTGGTTATTTAACCTGCGACGGCTGCAAATTTTTTTAGCGCTGGACCGGCTTCATCACACTCAAAGTGTGGCGACATTGCTGGGTATCAGTCAGCCAGCGGTGAGCGCGGCGTTGAAGGTGCTGGAAAAAGGGGCCGGGCTGCCGCTGTTTCAGCGCACGCCAAAAGGCATGATGCCAACGTCAGCGGGACAGGAGATCGCCCCGTTTATCAGCCGTGCCCTCAATGAGATACGGCATATCCCGGAAGACCTCGCCGCACAGCGCGGCATTCTGACCGGGACGGTGCATGTCGGTGCGCTCCCGCTGTGCCGCAGTAGCCTGTTACCGCTGGCGATCACCCGTCTGGTGGCGCGCTATCCCGGAATAAAAGTGGTGACCAACGAGAGCGCCTTTGATGCGCTGATTAAAGAACTGCGCGCCGGAGATATTGATTTTATTCTCGGTGCGCTGCGTCAGCATCACAGCGCGTCCGATATCCAGAACCAGCTGCTGTTCGATGAAGAACTGATTCTGCTGACGCGTCCGCAGCACCCACTGAGCGGGCGTGCCGTCAAACCGGAAGATCTGCAGCAGGTGCAATGGATCCTGCCGCGTGAGAACTCTCCTGCCCGTCATCTGCTGGACCGCGCGTTTCAGGCCGCAGCGCTGACTGCGCCTCAGCCGGTGGTAGAAAGTGGCGATCTGGCGATAGTGCGCGGACTGCTGCTGAATTCGGATATGGTGGCGGTGGTCTCTTCGCATCAGCTTGAATATGAGTTGCAGGCCGGAATCCTGACGCCGCTGGCGCTGAACCTGCCCGATACCCGCCGTGAGATAGGACTGACCTTTCGTCTGGGGGCGCTGCATTCGCCTGCTACTCAGGCGCTACTGCGCTGCATTGATGAGACGCTGACCCGGACAGCCTAAATGAAACTCATAGCGATAAGGATGTCACCCGTTACCCGTGCAGGCCCGGCCTGCCTTACCACAGCCGTTTGGTCCCGCAATGACAATGCCAGACGCATCACACTATAAAGCTAACTCATATCGCTAAAAGCCTTTTTTGACAGACACCGTCAGGTGCCCCGCTTACCGTGTTATCGGATTGTTACCTTTCTCTCACCACAACGACGGCTGCCGCTGGTAGCAAAGCAGAGAGCGTACCCGATGACAGCGAATAACCTGATTAATGTAAAACAGTGGATTGATGCACGCCCGGTCTCTTCTTTCCAATGGCGCGTACTGGTGCTGTGTCTGATCATCATTATGTTTGATGGTTACGATGCAGCCGTAATGGGCTTTATCGCGCCGGCGCTGATCGAACACTGGGGCATCAGCCGCTCAGCGATGGGCCCGATCCTCGGCGCGGCCATGGCGGGCGTGGCGCTCGGCGCGCTGATCGCCGGTCCGATGTCCGATCGGATTGGCCGCAAGCGGGTCATTCTGGTGTCAGTACTGATCTTCTCAGCCTTCAGCCTCGCCTGTGCTTTCGCCGCTTCGCCGACACAAATGGCATTATTACGCTTTATCGCCGGTCTGGGGCTGGGCGCGGTAATGCCAAACTGCGTGACGCTGCTGTCTGAATACATGCCCGAGCGCCGCAAAGGCATCATGATTACCCTGATGTTCAGCGGATTTAATATCGGCTCGGGACTGGGTGGATTCATTGCCGCCGGGCTGCTGGCACGCTTTAACTGGCCTGCGGTCCTGGTGTTTGGTGGCGCGCTTCCCCTGCTGCTGCTGCCGGTGATTGCCTGGCTGTTACCGGAATCGGTGCTTAACCTGGTGGTGCGTAAAGCGCCACGCGCAATCATCGCCTCGCTGCTGAATAAAATGGGCGGTGATTTTAGCCCGGATACGGCGTTTATCCTGAGTTCGCCTGGCGTAAAGCGCAACAGCACCATTGCAGAGCTGTTTCGCCACGGCTTCGCCCGCGGTACCGTAATCCTCTGGCTGACCTATTTCATGGGGCTGTTCGTTATTTATCTGCTGAACGGCTGGCTGCCTACCATTATGCGTTCAGGCGGCATTTCTCTTGAGCAGGCGGCGATTGTCGCTGGACTGTTCCAGCTGGGCGGACCGGTCGGCGGCATCATCGTTGGCGGCTTAATGGATAAGCTGCACGCCAGATGGGTGATTGGCGTGGTCTATTTAATCGGCTGTGCCTGTTTGATCACCCAGGGTTTGCTTGGGCTGAGCGGCGTGTGGTTGGGTGTGATTATTTTTATCACCGGCATGTGCATCAACGGTGCGCAGAACGGGCTTCAGGTCTATTCACCGGCCTACTATCCGACCGAGATCCGCGCAACCGGCGTCAGCTGGATGCATGGCATCGGCCGGATGGGCGCCATTCTGAGTTCGTCTTTAGGTGGCGTGCTGATGGGCGTGTTCCCGGCACAGTCGGCTATTTTCTACATTCTTGCCCTGCCGGCGCTGCTGGCGGCGGTCAGTATTATTTTACACCGCAATGTCGAACTTACCCTGAAGGTTAAAGGAGCGGAACTCGGCGATATTCCTGCCTTATCGCAAAATCTGAACAACCGATAGCGGTGCCTGATATATACAGTTAAACTGTATATAACTCAGGTTTAACTCAGCAGGAGAGATCTATGTCAGCCACCAACAAGCAGATCGTCCGTCGTTTTAATCAGCAGGTGATCGTCGCAGGCGATCGTGTCGCCTTTGATCAGCTGGTTTCGCCCGGCTTTATTAATCACTCCGCGCCACCCGGCGCGCCGAATGATAAAGAGAGCCTATGGCAGACCTTTGCGCTGATGCTGCGCCCGGCTATTTCATCTCTGCAGGTAGTGATTGACGATCAGCTGGCGGAAGGCAATAAGGTTACCAGCCGCAAACGCATTAGCGGCCTTCACAGCGGCACGCTGCTCAGCGTGCCGGCAACCCACAGCAGGATAGAAATAGCGGTGATTGATATTGTGGAAATTATTGATGGGCAGTATGCGGCGCATTGGGGAATGAACAATCTGGCCGCTGTGGTAGCGCAGTTAAAACAGGCCTGAAACAGACCTTACGGATTGAGGAGTTTGCTTAACGCCTGTAAGCCTTTAATCAGGTCAGCGCGATCGGCCGGGTTAAGCTGATGATCAATCGCTTTGGCAACCCAGGCGGAGCGCTCTGCCCGCGCCGACTGCAGCAGCGCTTCCGCCTGTGGAGTTAGCGCAACCCGCTGCGCGCGGCCATCATCAGGATCTTTGCTGCGATAGACCTGCCGCTGAGTTTCCAGTTCAGCCACCACCAGCCGCATACTCTGATGTTTTACGCCGCGCAGGCTGGCCAGTTCGGCTACCGACAGCGGCCCCTGACGCTCCAGCAGCTCCAGGGTTTCGTGTTGCGAATGACGCAGCGTGCCGGTCTCCTGACGAACCCGCCGGACAAACTGGCTGATCACCCTTCTCACTTCCTCGCCCAGCGCGGCGGAATCGGGCGTCTCTGGCGGCGTTTTTTGCTGTGCTGACATCGGTTTTTCTCCCCCTGAAATAGCGCGGCAACCTTTATAGCACACTCAGCCCGGCCAGCGCTGTTGCGGGAACAGCGAGACGCGAATGTTAAACAGGTGAACCAGCGGAGCTACCGCCACACTCTCCTGCAGCGCAATCTTCTCCAGCCGGAGCAGCAGCTGATCCAGCTCCTCCAGCAGATCCTGATGCGGCAGCAGCTGAAGCGACTTCATTTTACGCTTCAGATAGAGACCCAGTTCGTGGAACATCTGGCCGCTGTCGATGCGGTGCGCCTCCAGCACCTCCCGATAGCGGGCATAAAAGTCATAGCAGTTAGCGCCGAGCCAGGTTTCACTGATCAGATAGCCACCGACCACGATATCCGGCACCGGATCGAGCCGTTTACGCGGCAGAATAATGTTCACCCGGTCCAGCATGCGCGCAATAAACTGCTGGCGTGATAACAGCGTGGCGGAATTGCGTTCGACCTTTTTAATAAAGCTCAGCAGGTCGCGCAGCCCCCGCAGCACCGCCCTGCGGGCAATCCACGAGGGACGCTTATTGCGGATCAGCGCCGTCAGCACCACCGCAAACATGATCCCCACCAGCGACGAGATTGCGGCGTTCAGGGTGACGATCAGATCGGGCACATAGTGGTGACTCAGCCCGATAAAGCCTGGAATCTGGATCGCCACACTCAGACCTATCAGATTGGTGGTCGGATTGGCAATCACCAGGCTCAGCAGCATCAGCCCCGGCAGCAGGCAGATCATTAACGCCTGCAGGGTGTTGGCCTGCGGGATCAGAAACGCGATATAAAACAGGCTGACCACCAGCGCAATCATCACCCCTTTAACGAACAGCTTCATCGGCGTAACCGGCGAATCCACCCCGGCAAAAAACGAACTGATAATCGCCGCCATCAGCGGTGCATTGGCCCCATCGGCCCAGCCGCTGCCAATCCAGAACAGACTGGAAAGAAAGGTCGCCAGAAAGGCTGTCAGCACCGACAGGCTCAGCAGTCCGTTATCAATGTGGCGATGCTCGCGGATGTTCCTGATCGCCGCCCCGTCGCCATGACTGTAGAGATCGCCGGCTCGGGCGCTGACGTTCTGATACGCATCGGCGATACGGACAAAGTTAGCCAGCCGCTCCAGTAAGCCAATCAGCAGCAGGCTCTCTTCAGTAGCCAGCTTTCCCGCCTGCCAGTCCGCTTCCAGCGTCGCCTGACCCGCAGCGATGGCGTTACGCAATCCTTCGATATCGTTAACCCGATCATGATTGAGCCACAGCAGAAATTGCTGGAACACCGAGGTGACACACAGCGGAAAGCGTATATTCAGTTCTGCCAGCACCCCAAGCCGCGATTCAATCGCCGTCAGCGTCGGCAGCAGGTAGGTCAGATGCTGATACTGCACGCTGACCAGACGGATCACATTGCGCGCCGCTTCCCCTTCATAAACACAGTGCGTAAGCAGCGTTTCGACATTCAGCGGATAGCCCGCCATCTGGATCAGAATATCTTCCCGCTCGAGGGACTTGTTGTTCGCCATGCCGCTGACCAGCTCATTACACAATTTACGCGCATTCTGAAACCAGCGGTCGACGCTCTGCCCGAGCAGATGGTGCATCGATACCGGAAAAACCAGCCGGTGTACCAGCGTGCTGCACAAAATGCCAAGGGTGATCTCCTCGATACGCGAAATCACCGTATTGGTAATCGCCGACGGCGTGTTCACCTCCGGAAAACCCATGATCGCCGCGCTATAGCCTGCCAGCATGAAGACGTAGCTTTTGGGCGTGCGGTCATGCAGCGACAGATAGAGGCAAAACGTCACCCACAGCGAGACGCACAGGCTGAACAGCAGTGGCGACTGCACCGTTTCCGGATAGATCAGCAGGATAAACACCCCTCCCAGCACGGTTCCGATCAGACGGAACAGCGATTTCGAGACGGTTGAGGCGGCATAAAGTTGGGAAGTGACAAAAACGGTGGTCAGCGCCCAGGCAGGTTTTTCAAAGTTAAGGATCAGAGCAACTGATAACGCGATAAACGCGGCCAGGGAGGTTTTGCAGGCAAACAAAACCGCGTTTTTGGTAAACCATTTCATCGAATGAGAGGACCGAAATACTTCTGTGGCGCGTATCCTGACAGAAGCGTCAGCGTTTTACTCTCAGTTAAATTATACAAATTATTACCGGCCATCCCTGACCGGTTCAGGCTGCGGCTGACCGGGCCGGCAGCGTCAGATTTGGCTCAGCGACGGGTCAGCGCCAGACGGATCCCCAGGCCGATAAAGGTGGCGCCGACCAGCCGATCCAGCACTTTCTGTAACCTCTTATGGTTCGCCACCGCGCCTGCGGCCCCACCCGCCAGCAGCGCAAACATCACGTCGGTCATCAGGCCGATCAGCGCATAGGTCATCCCCAGCAGCAGGAAGGCGCTGGCGTGATACTGACTGCCGATCACCACAAACTGCGGGAAGAAGGCGATAAAAAACAGCAGCACTTTGGGATTGGTGATTGAGGTGATGAAACCGCGCAGCAGCAGTAAGCGGGTGCCGGTCAGTGCGCGCGGCGGCGGCGCGGTCTCCGCTGCTGCGGATGCGATAAAGGTTGACCCGATCATTCTGGCTCCAAGGTAGATCAGGTATGCCGCCCCGAGATACTTAATCAGCGTGAACAGCAGCGGCGAGGCGGCAATCAGCGCAGTTAGCCCGAGCGCACTGGCAACGGCATGGGTACAACTGCCCAGCGCAACCCCGGCGGCTGACAGGATACCGGCACGTCGTCCCCTGGCAACGCTTTGTCCCACCACATAGGCCAGATCGGGACCCGGCGTAATACAAAGCAGCACAACGGAAGCAACAAACAGCGGGAAATGCACGATATCGGACATCACGGCTCCTGACCTTTATTCGGGGTTAATGAGTGATTAACCTAACAGCCGACCGCGTTTTTTTAAACCCCGTCGCTCAGCGGTTGCCGCACCAGTGCCCGCTGTTGATCCAGTAAAAACGGACGCAGATAGCCTACGGTGTTCGACAGCAGGATCACCTCATCGGCCAGTTTCAGCCGCAGGACATCGCTCAGCCAGGCTTTGCGCTCGGTCATCCGCTGCCAGACCGCCGGGAATTCAGCCGCCAGCTGGGCACGCAACGCCGCATCCGCCAGACCGACGGTGTCCTCAATACTGCATCCGCCGTAGCCGGCTACCGAAGGAATAATGTCGATCTGCAACAGCATGCCGCTTTTCAGGGGGATGGCTGAATCGGGCCAGATCGGCGAACTTAGCCACTCTTCGTCAGCCACCAGATGCCCCGGATTAAGGTGCCAGCCATACTGCGCTTTGGGTAATACCGCCTCGATTAACGCATACAGTTCGCCACCGGTGATGCCGATGCGTAACTGCTCCAGCCAGCTGACCACCGCGTGGTAATACGGGATCGCCAGCCGGGGCAGCCAGTCTGAAACGTGACAGGGTAACTCAGACGCCTGACTGACTACATAAGCAGCGCGGCTGCTTAACCCGCCTTTATAGCCAACGGTTAATGACAGCTTATCGCCGACCTTAATCGTTTTGTCGCTGGGATAAAGCTGTGCCTTAGCAAAGCGATCGCCGGTGGCGGCAATGGTCATCACGCTATTTGGCTGGCCGTCGGCATTAAGACGCGCGCCAATGTGCTTCTCGCTTACGCCTGCCGTCACGCTGTTCAGCGCCGCCAGCATGGCGGTTGAGGCACGATTCGCTCCCGCCTCGTAAAATGCCACCTCATCGGCGCTGTTAATGCAGCGAACTCCCTCATCGGGTGAGATAAACAGCCCGGTGGCATTCACCAGCTGCGAGACGCCACCTGCCGCGTCGGCCGCCGCCGCGCAGATAAACTGCGGCAGATCAAACAGGGTCTGCTGTGCGCGGCTGAACAACTTCCAGCCCACCAGCCCGGTGCGCGTCCCCGCGACGATCCCCGCCTGGCTCAGCAGCCGGGACAGCGATGTCTCACCACTCATCGGCTGATTAGGCAGCGAAAAGAGTGCCGCGTGCAGACATCTGCCGGGATTACGGGCAAAGGGCACCAGCTTGAGGTTTTCGTTACCCATGATGTAGGCCAGTTCGCCCTGCTGATTAACCACCAGCAGCGCCTCTTCGAAGCGCGGAATAAAGCCCGCCAGATACTCAAAGTTACTGCCGTGCTCTTTATCCGCATAGATGATCAGCTGCGCAATCTGATGCTGTTTCATGCGCTGAACAATCTCCGCCAGCCGGTGATGCAGGGTTTCATCCGCCATCACGTGACTGGCCACGCCGGGAAAAGTGGGTGGCGACGGGATCGATTCCAGTGCGTAGCGAGCGCGATTCATAACAGACTCCGGTTAAACAGGAAAACAGCAGTCTGGCCGTTGCCGGGCCAGTCTGTTGCTGCCTGCCTCAATCTTTCTGCCGTAACCGCTCCAGCATAATCAGTGAATGACTGAAAATGGCATCGGCAATGTGCTGCGGAAATCCAGCGGGCAACGCATCACGCACCGCGATAACCGCTGGTGGAAAAGCGCGGATAAAAAAGTCGAAGATCTGTTGCAGGCTACCGCTATCAAAATTGACGCTTTTTGCGGTGGCGAAGAAATGACGCGGGAATATCTTATCGATTTCGGTTTTTTTGCCTTTACTGGCCCGCAGCCCCATCGCCAGCTTCAGCGCCCGCTTATTCAGGCCGGTGCCGCCCAGTACCGGATAGGCGGAAATCACATCATAGAAGGGGGTCAGCCGGTAGCTGCCGCCGCGCTCAATAAACAGCGAGAAGTTTTTGGCGTGGCCGTCAGTCGCCCCTATCAGCCACTGAAACACCTGGAACATCATGAAGTGATAACGATCCTCTATCGCGTTACTCGATCCCATCAGCAACTGCATAATCTCCGCAATGCCCGGCCCGCCGTCAGACTCATATTTCGTCGATGACGGCAGCCCCAGCGCCTGACAGAAATCCTCCTGTGGCAGACGAATAAGCCGGCTTCTGTCGCGTGACCAGCGCCGGTCGAAGCGCTCGACGGCCAGCGCACGCATCGCGCCGGCGCGGATAAGAGTTGCTTCAGGCACCTTCATTCCCAGCGCTCTGGCCAGCGCCAGACAGAGATACTCATTTTCAACGCTTTCCCGCATGTCCAGCGTCGCCGTCGGCTGCTTAATTTCCCCGATCGGCAGTTTGATAATGTGTGACGTTGGCGTGGCTCCTGCAGGAATGCTCCAGCCCTGCTCAGTGTGCAGCAGCGCCGTTTTCTCCTGCGCGCCCGCCACCGAAATACGAAAGTCGGTCTCTTCACGCAGCATCCCGAGCGGAATGTCGGACTGATAGGCTGACAGCACGCTTTCCAGACGCGCCTCGTCCAGCAGCTCATAGCGCACCTGTAACGGCGGCAGCGGCATCTCAGGCGGCAACAGCATGGTCGCACCGACGCTGTCACGTCCCACTTCCTGCAACAGATCAAACGGCTGACGGGATTTTATCTGGTAGCGCGCCACAATCCGGTCACGAATCAACGGGCTATCCGGCAACAGATTATCGAAAAAGTTAATTACCGCGTGGGAGGTGATGGCCGGAACCTGCAACGGCATCGAGAGTGACAGCGGCCTGGCGAGCGGATTGCTCAGCCACGCTTTGTCGTACTGAAATTCGTGCGCACCGTTGCGCTGACGGGTCAGCACGCCGACCCGCTCGCCGTTCATCCACGCAATCAGCTTCTGCATTACCAGTCATCCTCGTCATTGATCGGTGGCGGTGCGGCGGCCGTTTTCTCCTGCACCTCAAGACTCAGCTCCAGCGACTGTAACAGCTTAAACAGCGTCGCCAGCGAGGTGTTGTCCGGCGCATTTTCAAAATGCGAAATGGTCGCCTGTTTCAGGCCAACCTTTTTGGCCAGCTCGCTCTGGGTCCAGCCATTACGCTGACGGATAAGTTTCAGCCGGTTAGCCAGCTGCAGCGGACTGTATATCATGGTCTCTGTTCCTCCGGGGTCGGCAGACGATCAGCATAGCGCATTCCGATTATCCCCGAAAGAGGATAATCGATGCATTATACTACCGGGGATAAATAACTATTTATACCCTGAAAGGGATAAATGATCTATTATCCCTTTACGCGGATATTCAACCTTGTGGCGGCGCATAACAGGAGAAAAATCATGAGATTAAGCGCGGGTTTTACCGTGACGGAGCAGCCAGAGGACAAAGACCGGGAGGCGTTATTTGCCGGGCTCGGCAGTTACAACCGGCAGTTTATCGGCAGTGAAAACCGGGGACCGCTGGCGGTATTTGATCATGACGCAGACGGTAAGTTGCGGGGTGGCGTAATGGCCTCGCGTAAGGGGAACTGGCTCTGTATCGATTATCTGTGGGTGGACGATACGCTGCGCGGCACCGGTCTGGGCAGTGCCTTACTGCTGGCAGCAGAACAGCAGGCGATAGCTTACGGCTGTCAGCAGGCGCTGGTGGATACCTTCAGTTTTCAGGCGCTGCCGTTTTATCTGAAACAGGGTTATCAACAGCAGATGTCCCTGCCCGACTTTCCGCAAACCGGTATGCAGCGTTACTACCTGACCAAAACGCTGAAGGGCTAAAGGTCACGACGCTGAGGTGGCTGTACGGACCGGCGCGTCGTGACAGGGTCACAGACCGGCGATGCGACGTAAATCTGCTTCGGCACCAGGAGCCACCGCCAGCACCTGCGCCCCTTTGGTGATGCGATCGCCGTCGGTGTTGAACGGATGCACCCAACCGCCCGCCTCCTTCACCAGACAGTAACCGGCCAGACAATCCCAGGCGTGCATATGAGGTTCGTAGTAACCGACGACCCGGCCGGCCGCCACCCACGCCAGCATCAGTGCGCCTGAGCCGATGCGGATAAAGTTACCGCCGGCTGCCAGCAAGGCCGCCACAATCTCGCCAACCTGCTGCGGACTGACGTAGCTGTTGGCACCAAAGCCGGTCACGTGATTCTGCAGGGTGCGCGCCGGATCGACCTGCAAGCGTCGGCCATTAAGGGTAGCGCCCTCACCCAGCGCTGCCACATAGCACTCCTCAAAGGTTGGCGCAAAAATCACCCCGATGACCGGCACGTCGCCGCGCAGTACGGCAACCGATACGCACCAGTTTGGCATGCCGTTGAGAAACGGACTGGTGCCATCAATCGGATCGACCACCCAGGTGTAGGCGCTCCGGCCCGGCTGCAGGCCGCTCTCCTCACCGAGAAAGCCATCATCAGGGAACGCTTCACGGATGCGGTCGGCGATCGTCTGTTCTACTTCGCGATCGGCAATCGACACCACATCCTGCAGATCATATTTGGTTTCCACCACCAGCGTGTCGCGGCGGGAAAAGTAAGATAAGGCCGTGGCACCGCCAGCGCGGGCGACAGCTTCAGCCAGCGCCAGACGCGACATCATTTCATCGTGCAGTTCCATTGAGACTCCTTGCGGTTAAGCAGTTTAGCGGGCAATCAGGGCCAGACCCTGCGGCTTGAAGTTAACGCCGACCCGGGCGGCCAGCGGCAGACGCTGTTCCATGTGGGGATCGATGATGAACAGCGATCCCAGTTCAGTGGTCACTTCATATTCGATATGGTCACCCAGCCAGGTGCTGTGAATAATCTCACCCTGCAGGGCACCCTGACCGTCGCCAGACAGGGTGATAAACTGCGGCCGCACCGCCAGCTGACCGCTGCCGGTTTTCGCTCCATCGCCACGCACCCGGAAGCGCTGGTTACCGACGCGGATCAGCGCCTCACCGCCTTCGGCCTGCTCAACGTCGCACGGCAGAATATTGGCTTCGCCCATAAAGTCGGCGATAAACACCGAATTGGGCGAATGGTAAAGCGTTTCCGGCGCGCCCTGCTGCGCAATATCCCCCTCTTTCATGACAATAATTTTATCGGAGACCGCCAGCGCCTCTTCCTGGTCGTGCGTCACATAGACTGCGGTAAAACCCAGCCGCTGTTGCAGATCGCGAATATCCGTCCGCACCCGTCGCCGTAAACGTTCGTCCAGATTCGACAACGGCTCATCCAGCAGCAACACCTGCGGTTCCAGCACCAGCGCGCGAGCGACCGCAATACGCTGCTGCTGTCCACCGGAAAGTTCAGACGGCAGCCGCTCGCCCTGGCTTTCCAGCCCGACCAGCCTCAGCCCTTCCCGCGCCCGATCCAGCGCCTCCCGTTTGTTCATCCCCGACGACAGCAGCCCATACAGGATATTGTCGAGAGCATTCATATGGGGAAACAGCGCGTATGACTGAAACACCATCGCCACGTCGCGCTCATTGGCCGGCAGATGAGTGACATCTTTACCGCCGATCAGAATGCGGCCAGCAGTAGGATGCTCCAGCCCGGCCAGCAGGCGCAGCGTGGTGGTTTTGCCGCAGCCGGAGGGACCGAGCAGCGTCACCAGCGTGCCAGGCTCGACGGTTAACGACAGATCCGGCAGCGCCGTAAAACCGGCAAAGCGTTTAGCAACATGTTCAAACACGACCGATCCCGCGTTGATGGGGGTCATACGGCTCTCTCCTGAGTCAGAGTGGCGACAGCAGCGGCCGCGGCCGCTGGTTGAGTAACACGGCGCAGGCGGCGTTCACCCACCAGCAGCTGGAACAGACCGATAATGGCTAACATCACCACGATCAGTACCGACGAGTAGGCAATCGCTACGCCATACTCACCGTTCTCCACCAGCCCGACGATGTAAGACGTCGCCATGTTGTATTGCGCGCTGACCAGAAAAATCACCGCACTGATTGAGGTAATAGCGCGCACAAAGGCGTAGACCAGCGCGGCGCTGATCGCCGGTTTGAGCAGCGGCAGCACCACTTTACGTAAGGTGCGGAAACTGTTGGCACCGAGGGTCAGTGAGGCTTCATCCAGACTCTTATCAAGCTGGCTCATCGCCGCAATACCGCCACGCACTCCGACCGGCATATTGCGGAACACAAAGCAGGCGATCAGGATCATCGCGGTGCCGGTGATCTCCAGCGGCGGCAGGTTATACGCCATCACGTAGCTCACGCCGATCACGGTGCCCGGAATGGCGAAACTCAGCATCAGCATGAACTCAAAGGTCTGCCGTCCGGCAAATTTCTGCCGCACAATCAGCCAGGCGGTCAGCAGGCCAACCACCGCAGTCAGCGGCGCGGCAATCAGGGCGATCTCCAGCGTGGTCCAGAAAGAGTTCCAGGCGACGCCGCTCCACACCAGCTGTCCCTGATTCAGGCTGACGCTAAAGGCGCGGATATAGTGGTCGAGCGTCAGCGCGTTATTCAGCCCCCACGACTGCACAAAGCCGCCAATCATGATCATGCCGTAGATCACCAGGGTAAACAGTCCCCACGGGATCACCAGGCCATAAACGCTGTAGCGCACCGGACGCGGCAGCTGCACGTGACGACCGCCGTCGCCTTTGCCGGTTACCGTGGCGAAGCTTTTGCCCGACAGCCAGACCCGCTGCAGCAGAAACGCCGCCAGCGTGAAGCCCAGCAGGATCATCGCCAGCACCGCCGCACGGCTTGGATCGTTCTGCGCGCCGACCACCGAGAAGAAGATTTCGGTCGACAGCACGCCGTGACTGCCGCCCAGCACCATCGGATTGCCGAAGTCCGCCATGCTTTCGATAAAGCTGATCAGAAAGGCGTTAGCCAGTCCGGGTGCCATCAGCGGCAGGGAGATACGCGAGAAAGTACGCCAGCGGCTGGCGCGCAGGGTCTGAGACGCCTCTTCCAGCGACGGGCTGACGCCTTCAACCACCCCAATCAGCACCAGAAACGCAATCGGCGTAAAAGAGAGCACCTGGGCGATCCAGATGCCGGTCAGGCCATACAGCCAGCGGCCCGGCTCGACGCCAAACAGCGTCGCCAGCGAGGTGGTGATCACGCCAGAACGACCAAACAGCAGAATCAGCGCCAGTCCGATAACAAACGGCGGCGTAATGATTGGCAGGATAGTCAGCATCCGCAGCGCTTTTTTGCACGGCAGCGAGGTGCGGGTCGCCGCCAGCGCAAACGCCAGTCCCAGCAGCGTCGAGCCGCTGGC
>MIEI01000059.1 GCA_002095305.1 Pantoea brenneri | reverse complement strand
CTGAAGAAACTGACGATCCGCGCAAAGCCGCAGTGCAGGCCGCTATCGCCCGCGCGAAGGCGAAGAAAGCGCAGGCTCAGGCAGCGGCGGCCGATGCAGCCTCACGTGATGCTGCGGTAGTGGCCACGCAGGCCCATTACGCCGTCGAAAAAGCTGAACAGGCGCAGGAGCAAGCGAACAACGCCAATGCTGAACCGGAACAGGCACCTGAATTGAATCAACCCGATGATGCGCGTAAAGCCGCCATAGCGGCCGCCATCGCACGTGCCAAAGCGCGTAAAGCGCAGTCGTCTACGACGCTTGAGGATTAAATGGCTTTTCGTATCGCAAGTTCCCCTTATACCCATAACCGCCGCAGTACCGGCAATATCATGTTGCTGGTGGTGCTGGCGGCGGTGCCGGGTTTTGCCGCACAGTGTTATTTCTTTGGCTACGGCACGCTTTTACAGGTTTTACTGGCTACGCTGACCGCCTGGCTGACTGAAGCTGCTATTTTACGGCTGCGTAAAGCGCCGGTTGGCAGCAACCTGGCAGACAACTCAGCGCTGCTGACGGCGGTGCTGATCGGTATCAGTCTGCCCCCGCTGGCACCGTGGTGGCTGGTGGTGATCGGCACGGTGTTCGCCATCGTCATTGCCAAACAGCTGTATGGCGGGCTGGGCCAGAACCCCTTCAATCCGGCGATGGTCGGTTATGTGGTGCTGCTGATCTCCTTCCCGGTCCAGATGACCAGCTGGTTGCCGCCCGACACGCTACAGGCGATTAAACCGACGCTGATGGACAGTCTGAGCATGATATTCCGCGGCCATACGCTGGCGGGCGAGACCATGCAGCAGTTGCAGATTGGCGTTGACGGCATCAGCCAGGCGACGCCGCTGGATACCTTTAAAACCGGGCTGCGCGCCGGTCACAGCGCCGATCAGTTACTGGCGCAGCCAATCTACAGCGGCGTGCTGGCGGGTCTCGGCTGGCAATGGGTCAATCTGGGTTACCTGGCTGGCGGTCTGTTTCTGCTGTGGAAAAATGCGATCCGCTGGCATATTCCTGCCGCTATGCTGCTGTCGCTGGCGTTCTGCGCTACGCTTGGCTGGGTATTTTCACCAGACTCGCTCAACAGTCCGCTGATTCACCTGTTCTCCGGCGCGACTATGTTGGGTGCATTTTTCATCGCCACCGATCCGGTTACCGCCTCCACCACTAACCGCGGTCGTCTGATTTACGGCGCGCTGATCGGCCTGCTGGTCTGGCTGATCAGAAGTTTCGGCGGTTACCCGGATGGCGTGGCCTTCGCGGTGTTGCTGGCCAACATCTGCGTGCCGCTGATTGACTACTACACCCAGCCGCGCGTTTACGGCCATTTAAAGGATTAAGCGATGCTGGAGACGATTCGTAAAAATGGCGTGACGCTGGCGATCTTTGCCGCGATCACTACTGCGGCGACCGCAGTAGTTAATACCGTGACCAAACCCACGGTGGAACATCAGACTCAGCTACAGCAGAAAAACCTGCTTGACCAGGTGGTGCCGACCTCGCTCTACGACAACAACATCCAGCAGGATTGTTACGTTGTCACGGACCCGGCGTTAGGCAATGCCGCGCCCCACCATCTTTATCTGGCGCGTAACAACGGTCAGCCAGTGGCGGCCGCGCTGGAAACGACCGCGCCGGATGGCTATTCCGGTGCCATTCAGATGCTGGTCGGGCCGATTTTCACGGTAAAGTGCTGGGTGTGCGGGTGGTGGAACATCATGAAACGCCGGGTCTGGGCGATAAAATCGAGTTGCGTATTTCGGACTGGATCAACAGCTTTAACGGCAAAGTGGTTCAGGGTCCGACAGATAAAGCCTTTGCGGTGAAAAAGGATGGCGGTGAGTTCGACCAGTTTACCGGTGCCACCATTACCCCACGCGCGGTGGTCAACGCCACCAAACGCACCGCACTGTTAATAGCAACCCTTCCGGAGAAACTCTCTTCGTTACCGGCATGTGGAGACGCAAATGAGTGAAGCTAAAAGCCTGCTGGTCGGCGGGTTGTGGAAAAATAACTCCGCCCTGGTGCAGCTGCTGGGTCTCTGCCCGCTGCTGGCCGTGACCGCCACCGCCACCAACGCCCTGGGATTAGGTCTGGCGACCACCCTGGTGCTGACTCTGACCAACAGTTTTATCTCCGCCTCACGCCGCTGGGTGCCGTCGGAGATCCGCATCCCGATTTACGTGATGATCATCGCTTCGGTGGTGAGCTGTGTGCAGATGCTGATCAACGCCTACGCCTATGGTCTGTATCAGTCGCTGGGCATCTTCATCCCGCTGATTGTGACTAACTGCATCGTGGTTGGCCGGGCCGAGGCGGTCGCCTCGAAAAGCAGCATCCCGCTGGCGGCGCTGGATGGTTTCGCCATCGGTATGGGTGCCACCTGTGCCATGGTGGTGCTGGGATCGATGCGTGAAATCATCGGCAGCGGCACGCTGTTTAACGGTGCCGATCAGCTGCTGGGTCCGTGGGCTAAATCGTTGCGGATTGAGGTGGTGCATTTTGACTCGCCGATGCTGCTGGCGATGCTGCCGCCCGGAGCCTTTATCGGTCTCGGCATGATGCTGGCGGGTAAATATCTGATCGACCAGAAAATGAAACAACGGGCTGCACAGCGCCCAGAAGCCGCTGCCTCTGCCGCTCCACAGGCGCGACCGGGAAAGCGGTGTGAACCAGACCAAACGTAATGAGATCCTCCGTCGGCTGCAGCAGAATAATCCGCATCCGACCACCGAGCTAAACTTCAGCTCGCCGTTTGAGCTGCTGATTGCGGTTCTGCTGTCGGCGCAGGCCACTGACGTCAGCGTTAACAAAGCCACCGCCCGGCTCTATCCGGTGGCGAATACCCCGGCCGCGATGCTGGCGCTGGGCGTTGAGGGCGTTAAGGAGTACATCAAAACTATCGGGCTGTTTAACAGCAAAGCGGAAAATGTGATTAAGACCTGCCGCATCCTGCTGGAACAGCATAACGGCGAGGTGCCGGAAGATCGTGCGGCGCTGGAAGCACTGCCCGGCGTGGGCCGTAAAACCGCCAATGTGGTGCTGAACACCGCGTTTGGCTGGCCGACTATCGCGGTCGATACCCATATCTTCCGCGTCTGCAATCGCACCCACTTTGCGCCGGGTAAAAATGTCGAGCAGGTGGAGCAGAAACTGCTGAAGGTGGTGCCGGCGGCCTATAAAGTTGATTGCCACCACTGGCTGATCCTGCATGGCCGCTATACCTGCGTGGCGCGAAAACCGCGCTGTGGTGCCTGTCTGATTGAAGACCTGTGTGAGTATCCCGATAAGGTTGATTAATTTTCATTCTGACCCGCTACGGCGGGTCTTTTTATTTAGCGCCCCACCTGCCAGCGCCAATGACGACAGTTAAACATCGTTGCTGCCCCATGATTTCCCCTTTTTTCCGGGGTAAATATCGCCCCGAAGATACCTGCACAATTTGTCGGGTTGTTACATTGATGTTGATGATGGAAAATCGCCGACCCCGACGATAAGAAAAAGTTATGACACGGTGCGTAAAGTAATGAGCAAAAGCCCTTCCAGCGGGAGGCAGGCGATGCGCCTGTTTCTGGCCCGATTCTGGCCCCATCCGCTGGCGGTGAGTAAAAAGCATGTGATGATCGCCAGCCTCGGTGCCGGTATCGGATTGATCCTGACCAGTCTGCTGAGTCACTGGGTGCTGGGCGAGCTGAACCTGTGGTTTGTCGCGCCGGTGGGTGCATCGGCGGTATTGCTGTTTGGCGTACCGGCCAGTCCGCTGGCGCAGCCGTGGGCAATCGTCGGCGGCAATACGCTGTCGGCGCTGGCTGGCGTGACGATCGGTCAGCTGATCCCCAATCCGGCGATTGCCTGTGGCGTCGCCGCCTGCATGGCGATCCTGCTGATGTTTCAGCTACGCTGCCTGCATCCGCCGGGCGGCGCTGTCGCCCTGACCGCCATTCTGGGCGGACCCACAGTGAATCAACTCGGCTATCATTTTGTGCTGACGCCGGTGCTGCTCAACTCCCTGACCCTGGCGCTGCTGGCTATCCTGTTCAACAACCTTGCCGGGCGGCGCTATCCCCATCCGCTGGCACCGGAAGAGGTGAAACCGTCTCCGGTTGAGATACCGGTGCCGCTGACGCGCGCGGATCTGCATCAGGCGCTGGAAGGCGGCGAACTGCTGGATATCGACGAGGACGATCTGCAGGCGCTGTTGCAGCGTGCCGAACAGATTGCCCAGCGTCGTCAGACCGCCAAAGCGTGAGACGCCGCGGCCGGTAATGCTGACGGCCAGACCCTGAATATGATCCGACCCACAGTTTTGCTCAGCCAAAGCGAAGCGCCGGTCCAATAACATATTGATAACAATGATGCCCAGGCCGGACGCCAGTGTCCCCTGGGCGATTGCCCATAGAGCCCGCCTTTTCAGCGCCCTACACTTTGCCTTCTCTACGCAGCCGCGAGGAAGACCGATGGATAGCGCCCTGTCACCGCATCACGATGAGCTGATCGCCTCCGCCATCAAAAAGTTTTTTACCCGCATCATTCCGATGCTGGCCGTTATGCTGATCATTAACCAGATTGACCGTGCCAACATTGGCTTTATCAAGGCAGAGCTTCACACCGACGCCGGGATCAGCGCGGCCGCCTTCGGCCTGGGTGCCGGGCTATTTTTTATCGGTTACGCGCTGTTTGAGGTGCCGAGTAACCTGATGATGAAGCGTTATGGTGCCCGGGTCTGGCTGACCCGCATCATGATCACCTGGGGTATGGTGGTGGTGCTGACCGGCTTTATCACTTCTCCGCTGCATTTCTACCTGTTGCGCTTTTTACTGGGCGTTGCCGAAGCGGGCTTTTTCCCTGGCGTGCTGTTCTATTTTCGCCAGTGGGTGCCCAATGCCTGGCGCGGCCGGGCCACTGCGATGGTACTGAGCGCAACCGCCGGGGCATTTCTGTTTTCCGGCCCGATCACCGGCGCAATCCTGATGCTGCATAATTTTCTCGGTATCGCCGGCTGGAAATGGGTGATGTTCCTCGAGGTGGTGCCTCGGTGCTGGTGGGGATCGTGGCCGCCTGGGTGCTGGTTTCGCGGCCCGCCGATGCCCGCTGGCTGAGCGAGCCGGAAAAGCAGGCGCTGGCACAGCAGCTGCACAATGAAGAAGCCCATCGTGATCGGCTTAACCAGCAGCCGGGCCGGATGTCACTGCTGCGTAACCGTAGCCTGCTGTTCTTCTGCGCCATTTTCTTCACCATGACCATGACCGGCTACACGCTGGTGTTCTGGCTACCGCAAATTATTCAGCGTATTCAGGGCTTCAGCAGCTTTGGCATCGGCATTCTGACCGCCATTCCCTGGCTGTGCGCGATTGTCGCCATCAATCTGCTGAGCCGTTTTTCAGACCGCCATCGCGATAAGCTGGATAAAGCGCTGGGTGTCGCGATGCTGGTGGCCGCCTGCGGTACCTTTATGGCGACGCTGGGATCGCCGTGGTTTGGTTTTCTGGCGATGATCGTCGCCTGCATCGGCTCGAAAGTCAGCGCCACCTTCTTCTGGCCCATGCCACAGGGTGAACTGCCCGCATCGATTGTCGCCCCGGGAATTGCGCTGGTGAACTCCATCGGCAATCTTGGCGGTTTTTTCGCGCCGACGGTGTTCGGCTATCTGGAAATGAAGACCGGCTCGACCACCGGCGGCCTTTATGCACTGACCAGCGTGTCGCTGCTGACCGGTCTGTGGCTGCTGCTGCGCCGTAAACCCACCCCGTCTTCCCTTGTACCTATGGAGAATCAACATGTCAGCCAGTCCAGTCATTAAAACTATGCGGGTGGTGCCGGTCGCCGGCTATGACAGCATGCTGCTGAATATTGGCGGCGCGCATAACTGCTATTTCACCCGCATTCTGGTGATTATGACCGACTCCGCCGGCCGCACCGGCGTCGGCGAAAGCCCCTGCCACGCCTCGACGCTGGCGCTGCTGGAGCGCTTCCGGCCACAGATTGAGGGCAGCGATCTGCTGCGGCTCAACGCAACGATTTCGACGCTGTTTGCCAGCGATGCGCGACACCAGCAGAGCGCACATACCAATGACATTCACATTCCGCAGATGAACCCGGAGAAGTTCTACAATGCCGCTGCGGCGATTGAAGCGGCGCTGCTTGACCTGCTGGGACAGCATCTCGATTTGCCGGTCGCCGAGCTGCTGGCCAGCGGCAAACAGCGCGATCGGGTGCCGGTGCTGGGCTACCTGTTTTATATTGCCGACCGTAAACTGACCACCATGAATTATCAGGCGGGTCCGGCTGGTAGCGATGGCTGGCTGCAACTGCGCCATGAAAAAGCGATGGATGCTGCTGCCGTGGTGCGACTGGCGGAGGCTGCGACGGATCGTTACGGTTTCCGTGATTTCAAGCTTAAGGGCGGCGTGCACCACGCAGAGGTGGAAGTTGAAACCGTTAATGCCCTGCTGGCACGCTTTCCCGATGCGCGAGTCACGGTGGACCCCAACGCCAGCTGGTCACTGGATGACGCGATTTATTATGGACGCCAGCTGGCGGGTCGCATTCCTTATCTGGAAGATCCCTGCGGCGCGGAGAACGGCTATTCCGGCCGCGAGACGCTGGCAGAATTTAAGCGCGCCACCGGCATTCCGGTCGCCACCAACATGATTGCCAATGACTGGCGTCAGTTGCAGCATGCCTTACAGCTTAATGCCATCGATATTCCGCTGGCCGATCCGCACTTCTGGACGATGCGGAATGCGCATACCGTGGCGCAGCTGTGCCACGCATGGGGCCTGACCACCGGCTGTCACTCGAATAACCATTTTGATGTGTCGCTGGCGATGGTGGCGCACCTGGGAGCGGCTGCGCCTGGCGATCGGCTGACCGCCTTCGATACGCATTGGATCTGGCAGGATGGACAGCAGCTGACGCAGCAGGCACCCCAGATTCGCGACGGCTATCTGGAACTGCCTGAGGGGCCAGGACTGGGTATTACGTTAGATATGTCGAAGGTTGAAGCGGCACATGCTCTCTACAATGCACTGCCGGATAAGAACCGTAACGATGCAATCGGCATGCAGTTCCTGATTAATAACTGGCGCTTTGATGCCAGACGCCCGGCGCTGTTACGCGATTAATCGCGCAGCCGGTGACACTGTCACCGGCTGCTGGCGGTCAGCGCTGCGCCAGCGCGGCCTGCATCCAGGCGACCACCAGCGGTGAGGTCTTCTGTTGCAGCGCGGCCCGCTCTGACTGAAACAGCGTGGCGACAAAAAACGGGTGATCGTCCAGCTCAACACCGCGTACATCACCGTCTGAGTCCCAGGCGGTGATAGCCAGCGTCCTGTCGGCCAGCGCTGCGCTGAAGTCCGGGTTAACGCCAAAGTTACAATGGTAACCCTCATCGCTGTTCAGCGTGCCGTAGGCCCTGGCAATACGCGAACCGGCGGCAAAGCTGACCGCGCCGCGCTGCTCCACCAGCGAACAGCTCAGTGGCGCTATCACCATCCGTCCGCTCTGGTCGGTCTCCGCATGTGCCGCATCCTGCCAGTCGAGCACGTTGCGGGCATACTCAATCACCGCATACTGAAACCCGCCGCAGGAGCCGAGAAAAGGTTTGCCCTGTTCCCGCGCCATACGGATGGCAGCAAACACGCCGGCATCATGGTGATAAGGGCTGCCTGGCACCACCCAGATCGCCTCACGCTGTTGCAGCCGGCTGAGATCGCCCAGTTGTTCAGTGGCAATCCACTCTGCGTCAACGGTGATATTCAGCTCAGCGGCGGCACGTTCTATTGCCAGCGGAATCGCCTGATGGGCGACGGCGTCAGCACGGTAATCGCCGACCAGAGATAAACGTAAAGGGGAAGACATAAACCATCCTCATGAGGGGAAAGAATGAGGTTACAGGAATGTTAATTTATTGTCGAGCGAGGCCGGACGCACCGTGAATTTCTGCCCTCTGCACCCCACCGAACCGGGCATCTGATTCCGGACTGTCAGACCGCGCAGGCAATTTTTATGCTTCGATTGTCGTCTGCTGCCGTTTTTTGCTGCGCAGATTTTCAGCACGCAAACGGTTTCTTCTTTTTCTTCCTGAATTAAATCATCTATTTGTGCGCAGGATCGTCATTTGTTCACTTTTAGTGCAAAGCGGGCAGATAAATGACGGATATTTCGCCGCTTCGCCTGGAATATAGTCGCTGACTGACGAATAGTGCTGGATAGTTATTATTCAACAAACTATTAATCTGCATAATCCTCTATTAGCAGTTAATATCAATATGATCCAGCCACTGGCTCGCATCCACAGCATTTATACTGCTATAATCGACACTTGCCATATTTAAATCCGATTAACAGTTTGTTATAAGTTTTTTAACCCGACAATATCAGGCTAAACCAGTGGTCAGAAAATTCTTGCCCTGTCGCGCTTAATCAGCCAAATTAGTCGCCGCTTTTCCCTTCTAATAACAATCTTGCGCATGGACAACTCACATGACGCGGACTTAATTCCTGTCCCGAAACAGGGTGTGATAAAACTGAGGTACATGTGTCAACTGCAAACAAACACACTGATGAGACAGTCAGTCTCAATGCGTTTAAACAGCCAAAGGCGTTCTACTTAATCTTCTCGATTGAGCTGTGGGAACGTTTTGGTTTCTATGGCCTGCAGGCCATCATGGCGGTTTACCTGGTGAAACAGCTGGGGATGTCCGAATCAGACTCCATCACGCTGTTCTCCTCGTTCAGCGCACTGGTCTACGGACTGGTGGCGATTGGTGGCTGGCTCGGCGATAAGGTGCTGGGTACCAAACGCGTGATTGTGCTGGGCGTGCTGGTGCTGGCGCTGGGTTATGCGCTGGTGGCCTTCTCCGGTCACAACGTCAGCATTGTCTATATCGGTATGGCGACCATCGCCGTCGGTAGCGGCCTGTTTAAAGCGAACCCGTCTTCGCTGCTGTCAACCTGCTACGACAAAGATGACCCGCGTATCGACGGTGCTTTCACCATGTTCTATATGTCGATCAACATCGGCTCGCTGTTCTCGATGATGCTGACCCCGTGGTTAGCCGAGAAATATGGCTACAACGTGGCGTTCTCGCTGTCGGTCATTGGTCTGGTGATCACCCTGTTCAACTTCCTGTTCTGCAAGCGCATGGTCAAAGATTACGGTTCTAAACCGGATTTCGCCCCGCTGCAAATCGGTAAGCTGCTGATGACGCTGGTAGGCGTTGTGGTGCTGGTGGCACTGGCTAACTGGATGCTGCATCACCAGTCTATCGCCCGTCTGGTGCTGGCGGTGATTGCGCTGGGTATCGTGCTGGTGTTTGCCAAAGAGGCCTTTGCCCTGCAGGGTGCCGCGCGTCGTAAGATGATTGTCGCCTTCCTGCTGATGGTCGAAGCGATTCTGTTCTTTGTGCTCTACATGCAGATGCCGACTTCGCTGAACTTCTTTGCCATCCGCAACGTTGAGCACAGCATTCTTGGCATCACCTTTGCGCCGGAACAGTTCCAGGCGCTGAACCCGTTCTGGATTATGCTGGCCAGTCCGCTGCTGGCGGCGCTCTACAACAAGCTGGGCGATAAACTGCCGATGCCGCATAAGTTTGCTTTCGGCATGGTGCTCTGCTCAGGTGCGTTTCTGGTGCTGCCGGTGGGCGCGAAGTTTGCCAGCGATGCGGGTATCGTCTCGGTTAACTGGCTGATTCTGAGCTATGCGCTGCAGAGTATCGGTGAGCTGATGATCTCCGGTCTCGGCCTGGCGATGGTCGCACAGCTGGTGCCACAGCGTCTGATGGGCTTTATCATGGGCTCATGGTTCCTGACCACCGCAGGCGCGGCAGTGATTGCCGGTAAAGTGGCTAACCTGATGGCAGTGCCGGAAAACGTGACCGATCCGCTGATTTCGCTGGCCACCTATAGCCGCGTGTTCCAGCAGATTGGTATCGTGACCGCGGTCATTGCCCTGCTGATGCTGATTACAGCGCCGTTGCTTAACCGGATGACCCAGGATAACGACGCAAAAACCAAAGAGGTCGAGGCGTAAACCGTCTGACCCTTTACCCGCCGGGCACTGCCCGGCTTTTTTTTATTCCTCTCCCAGTCGCCCTCTCTCCGTTCCCTGATCGTCGTCACTGGCAATTCCGGGCCAGGCCCTTATGATGCAATGATCCCATCGCATCAAGGAGGCTGGTCATGAAACTGTTTTGCAAAGCGGGTGCCTGTTCTCTCTCACCCCACATTGTCATGCGCGAATGCGGGCTCGACTTCACGCAGGTGAATGTTGATCTGGCAAAAAAAATCACGGAACGTGGCGACGATTATTGGCAAATCAATCCCAAAGGACAGGTACCGGCGCTGCAGCTCAGCGACGGCACGGTACTGACCGAAGGCGTGGCGATTGTGCAGTATCTGGCGGACCTCAAGCCTGACCGCCATCTGCTGGCTCCGGTCGGCAGCCTGACGCGCTATCACACCGTGGAATGGCTGAGCTACATCAGCAGCGAACTGCACAAAAGTTTTACCCCGCTGTTTCGTCCGGATAGCACGGAAGAGGAAAAAAGCCGGGCGCGGACCCTGCTGACGGCTAAGTTCCGCTTTGTGGATGAGGCGCTGCGTGACAAGCAGTGGCTGATGGGGCTGCGCTTTAGCGTGGCCGATGCCTATCTGTATGTGGTGACGCGCTGGGCCAGAGCGCTCAGGCTCGATTTATCGGCCTGTACGGCGCTGGAGAGCTGGTTCAGTCGGGTGACGGCGCGGCCGGCGGTGCAGGCGGCGTTAACGGCGGAAGGCTTACACTGAGTCTGGTGCTACCTCAGCAAAAAATGAGCCGCTACGTGAACAGGGCCGATGATCCGGCCCTGCTCTGTTTTACAGCTTTTCAGCCGCGAAGTGCTGGGTCGGCGCGGCAATCGCATCCTGCGCGGCCACCAGTTGCAGTTCATACTCGCCCATCTGATGGGTTTTCAGCATCACTTCATACACTGCCGCCGTCACGTGCTCCAGCGCATCCTGTAAGCTTTTGCCGTGCAGCAGATTCACCAGCAGCAGGCCGCTGGTCAGATCGCCCACGCCAACCGGCTGCCGTACGCCAAAATCAACCAGCGGACGACTGATGTGCCAGGCATCTTCGGCGGTGACCAGCAGCATCTCAAAGCGATCGCTGCGACGGCCCGCCCGCGCCAGATGTTTTACCAGCACCACTTTTGGTCCCTGGGCGATCAGCGCCCGCGCGGCGTCTACCGCGGCATCAACGTCGGTAATGCTGCGCTCGCTCAGCATTTCCAGTTCCAGCAGATTCGGGGCGATGATATCGCTGGCCGGCATCGCCATTTTACAGTGAAATTCCGCCACGCCCGGCGCTACGATACAGCCCTTTTCAGGATGGCCCATCACCGGATCGCAGAAATACCAGGCGTCGGGATTAGCCGCTTTGACCTGGCGGACAATCTCTAAAATCTGTTCGCCCTGTTCCGCCGATCCCAGATAGCCGCTCAGCACCGCATCACAGGTCTTCAGGCGGTCGATGTCGGCGATACCTTTCACGATATCGGTCAGATGAGTGGCTGGCATCACCGTGCCGGTCCAGTGACCATATTGCGTATGGTTGGAAAACTGTACGGTGTTCAGCGGCCAGACGTTCGCGCCCATGCGGCGCATCGGAAACTCGGCAGCCGCGTTACCGGCATGACCAAAAACAACGTGCGACTGAATCGCTAAAATATTTTTCACTTGTTTGCCCTGTCCTGCCTTGCCATAAAAAAGGGCCGGAAACCGGCCCTGAAATCTTACTGCCAGTTAATCAGGCAGTAATGTTTCTTGCCGCGACGCAGCAGCGTGTAGCGATTAAACAGCTTATCGCTGTCGCTGAAGCGGTACTCCGCGTCCGACTGCTTCTCACCGTTGAGTGAGACGGCGTTTGAGCCGATCATGGTGCGAGCCTGACCGCGTGACGGCACCAGCTCCGCTTTCACCAGCGCCTGCTGCAGATCGTCCTCCGCGCTCAGGGTGATGGTCGCATGCCATCCTGCGCCAGCTGTTCGAAATCGGCTTCGGTCATTTCGCTGATCGAACCGGAGAACAGGCTGGCGGTAATCCGTTTCGCGGCGGCCAGACCTTCCTCACCGTGCACCAGGCGGGTGACCTGCTCGGCCAGTACATACTGCGCACGTGGCGCGGTACCGCTGTTTTTGTCTTCTTCTTCCAGCGCATTGATCTCTTCAATGCTCATGAAGGTAAAGAACTTCAGGAACCGGTAAACATCGGCATCCGCAGTGTTGATCCAGAACTGGTAGAACTTATAAGGACTGGTTTTCTTCGCATCCAGCCAGACCGCGCCGCCTTCGGTTTTACCGAATTTAGTGCCGTCAGACTTGGTGATCAGCGGAACCGTCAGGCCAAACACCTGATTCTGATGCAGACGACGGGTCAGATCGATACCGGAGGTAATGTTGCCCCACTGATCGGAGCCGCCAATCTGCAGCGAGACGCCGTGACGCTCATTGAGGCAGGCAAAGTCGTAGCCCTGCAGCAGATTATAGGAAAACTCAGTGAAGGAGATGCCCTGATCGTCACGGTTCAGACGCTGCTTCACCGCTTCTTTATTGATCATCTGGTTCACTGAGAAGTGCTTACCAATATCACGCAGGAAGGTCAGCACATTCATGCTGCCAAACCAGTCATAGTTATTGGCGGCGATAGCGCTGTTGCTGCCGCAATCGAAATCAAGGAATGGCGCCACCTGCTGGCGGATCTTTTCAACCCATTCGTTGACGGTTTCGCTGGTATTGAGTTTACGCTCTGCTGCTTTAAAGCTGGGGTCGCCAATCAGGCCGGTAGCACCGCCAACCAGCGCGACCGGCTTGTGTCCGGCATCCTGAAAACGCTTCAGGCAGAGCAGCGGTACCAGATGGCCCAAATGCAAGCTGTCAGCAGTGGGATCAAAGCCGCAATAGAGCGAAATTGGCCCCTGCGCCAGTTTCTCTGTTAACGCGTCTTCATCCGTCACCTGGGCGATCAGGCCCCTCTCTTGCAATTGTTGTATCAGGTTACTGCTGGTCATCACTGACTCCAAATTGATCAGACTGCACCTATGCTGGTACACAGCTTTCCGCTGAGTTGCGGAATCGAAAAAAATGAGGGCTATAGCATAAAGCGCTGACGCCTTCTGTGCCAGCGCTGAAAGGCGGGAATCTTACCGATTCAGGGTGCCAGTCGGTCGATTTTCCAGCCGTCGTGATCGCGCTGATAGAGGAAACGATCGTGCAGGCGATGTTCGCCCCCCTGCCAGAACTCCACCGTATGAAATTTCACCCGGTAGCCGCCCCAGAAACTGGGCAGCGGGATCTCGCCCTGCTGGAACTTCTGCTTAAGCTCAAGGAACTTGCCTTCCAGTATGCCGCGCGCGGAGATGCGACTCGACTGCTTCGACACCCAGGCACCAATCTGGCTGTCACGCGGACGGCTGTGGAAGTACTTCAGCACCTCCAGCGGCGACAGCTTCTCGACCTCACCCAGCACCAGCACCTGACGCTCCAGAAAGTGCCACGGGAAATGCAGCGAAATACGCGGGTTGTGCGCCAGCTGCAAGGCCTTACGGCTGCCCAGATTGGTATAGAACACCATGCCCTGCGCATCAAAATGCTTCAGCAGAACGATGCGTTGCCACGGCTGCCCCTCTTCATCCACCGTCGCCACGGTCATCGCCGTCGGATCGGGCAGCTTCGCTTCGCAGGCCTGGCTCAGCCACTGTTCAAACAGCACGATAGGATCGACCGGCAGATCCTTACGGCGCAGCCCGCCGCGGGTATATTCACGCCGCAGGTGGGCAATGGTGTGTAGCGTATCGCTGTCGCTCATAATGTTCGCTCATTCAGATAAACAGTCAGCTGGCGGGTTGCAGCTCACAATCATTAACGACAATTTTATCGTTACGTTCGATAAACGCGCCGTTTCCTTTGGACCAGAAGACATAGTTGCCGTCGCTGTAGCGGGCACCCGAGGCGGATACCGTCTGTTTTAGCGTCAGCGGCTGACCATCCATAATAAAGCTGACCTGCTGCTGTGCTTCATCAAGGGTGACGGTCAGCGGCAAGGTACCGCAGCGGTAGTGCAGGGTCTGGGGCGCCGGTGGCTGTTTATGCATCAGGCTACAGCCCGACAGCAGCAGCGCAGCGGCAACGGTTAATCCTTTCAACATAAGCGGGTCTCCTTCACGAGTGAAGCTGGCATTATAAGAAGGATTTGACGTGAAGTAAGTGGGAATCAACGCCAATCTGGCCGACAGCCGAGATTGAGGTGCTTTATTGCGGTTTATCAGCCGGTTGTCTGAATGCACGCGCGGCTTAATCAGGCTACGCTCTATAGATCTGAAGCGAGGGAGACAAAAATGAAATTTGATAACGAAGATGCGTTCAAACTGGCAGTCGCGTTTATGAACCACAAAGAGAACGCCACCATAGCCAGTAGCTACTTTAAAACCTTTATCGACACCTACCAGAAATTCGATCGCTGGCTGAGCGCCTCCGATCCGATCAATGCGATGAAAGCCGAGAAAGCGGCCGCCAAAGCCGGGGAAGACTCGCTCCTCTGATCGGCCCTGCCGATCGGCGCACCCAGTTGATCGGCACGGTTATCAGCCTGTCCGGCCCGGTAGCGGCTCACTCTGCCGGGTCATCAATCTCCGCGATCAGGCTGGCATCCTGATGATGAATATTCCCCACCGCCTGGCTCACCGGGTGCCAGGCAAACGCCTGCTCCGGTAACGCCGCCTGCTGCGCAATCTCAACCGCCCGTTCTGGCGTCGTCTCCGCACTTAGCCACTCAGTTACTGCGCTGGCTTCCAGCACCAGCGGCCGCCGATCGTGAATATCAACCATCCCCTTATCGCTGGCGGCAGTCACAATCACAAATCCCTCTTTGCCGTGCTCGCGGTCATAAGGCGCTTTGCCGATAGCGGCGAAGAACAGCGGTTGCTGGTGACGATGGTAGATAAACCACGGCTGCTTCTGCTTGCCCTGCTTTTTCCATTCGTACCAGCCATCGGCTGGCACGATAGCGCGACCCTGTGCCCACAACGGTTTAAACATCCGTCCCTGCGCCGCGGTTTCGCTGCGCGCATTGATCAACGGGGCCTTGTGCCACCAGTCGGGACCGTAACCCCACAGCACCGGATCAAGATGCAGCTGGTTATCGTGCTGGTTAAGCAACAGCACCCGGGTACCGGGCGCCACGTTGTAGCGGCCGATCGGTTGCGGGTCGTAAATAATTTCATCTTCCGGAATCCCCAGCGCATCGAAATAGTCATTCCGGCTGCTGTACTGCGCAAATCGTCCACACATAAGCACCTCCATGGTTAAGCATAGCTGACGCCGACGGCACCACCTGGACGGCGGCAGTGAGATTAATTTTACTGGTCTGACCTTTTTACTGCGGATTATTTGCGTACCCTTTAACCAGGCGGACAAATAACCTGCCCGACTGCTTTCATTGGCAATAAATGCTATATCCGGCGCACAGGTGGATGATTATTCCCCTGCACGCGCCTTTCTGGCCAAAAATTAGCCAACGAAGCGCTACAGGGCCAGCAAAATTTATAAAGGCGTCTATGCTGTATACGTCTGGATTTACTTCAAGGAGATGAAAAAATGAAAATGAAATCCCTCTCGGCTGTCGCTTTGGTGGCCCTTTGTTTAGGCACCCTGGCGGGCTGCGCATCTAATCAATCGATTAAGACTACCGATGGCCGCACTATTGTTACCGATGGCAAGCCACAAATTGATGATGATACCGGACTGGTCTCATATCGCGATGCTCAGACCGGTAAAACCGAGCAAATCAATCGCAATGAAATTAGTAACATGAGTGAACTCGACAACTAATTATAAGGTGAATACGATGAAAAAAGCGCTGATTTTACCTCTTGCTGCATTGATTGGTATGACCGTATTAACCGGTTGCACCCGTACCAGCTACGCAATCCACACCAATGATGGACGCACCATTATTAGTGATGGCAAACCTTCTGAGTCAGATGCCGGTCTGCTGGCATATAAAGATGCCAACGGCGTTAAGCAGCAAATTAATAAAGCTGACGTTAAAGCAGTTTCTGAAGTGCCAAATAAATAATTACGGATATTCCGTTATAAAGCCGCCGCCTGGCGGCTTTATTTTTGCTTTTTTTAGCTGAAACGTTAATCGCGGCCTGTGCTGCAGTGCGCCCTTAACACCGCTGCCCTTCAGCTGTGTCGGGCTGTCCGGTGCTACAGCCGCGCTTTATTCCGCCCCTTCGCTTATCTGAATTTCAGGCTCATCCAGCTTTTGTTACCGGTATTATGCGTACCCCGAGTGGCGTCAAAAATAGTAAGGCGTAACGTTTTAGCCAGATATCAGTAAGTTAACCGGATAGGCAAAAGTTCATTTTATTTGCTGATGACTTTAATAGCGTCTGCCTTAGGGGATTCCACTTTCGTTTAAGCTGCCTTTAACTAGAATAATTATTGTGTTATTTACATTTTCACTCAGGAGGTTACCCATGGTATTTCACGATAAATCAACCGGACATATGATTCTTGGTGAAGCCGCCATTAACCTGGCGTTTGAACAACAGGATATTACGCTGGTATCACTGATTCGACAGTTGGGTGAGATGGCTGAAAATGAGCGTAACGACGATCGCGTGGCGCAAATTGCTGATGCGCGCAACTGGCTGAAAAGTTTTATCAATGCTTCAACCCGCGATCGGGCCGAGCTGAACTGGCTGGTGGTGACCGGACAGGAACCGGTTGAACTTAAAAACTATCGTTAATCCTTCCTCTCAGGCTGACATTTCTGCCGAGGGCACCTTCTCCGGTGCCCGTATCGCCCCGCTGCCCGCCTTTTATTACCGCGTCATGTTATTACCGCGTCATGCTGCTTCAGACGAGCCAGCTGAAAAGCGAATCCTGTGCTCTGCGGCGTGCCGGGCAACGGCAGGCTGACCTGTCCGGGGCCGACTGTGGCGCTAGCCAGTTCGCCTATTCAGTCAGTGGCTCGCCGTTTTCGGTTACGCTCTGATGCGACGGATGTTGTGTCGCATGGGTTTCGAACCCGCCACGGGCGGCAAAAACGGAACAGCCGATAGCGGCCACCAGGGTCAGTAAGATTGAGGTTTTCACGAAACAGGCCTTAATTTTCTACGCAGGATAATGGAGCAGAAAAGCCTGGCACACAATAAGCGGTTCGGAAAGCGCACCGCAGAATTTCTCTGACTAAAAAGCGCGGGGCTAATGGAGTTTACGCGCCAGAATGCGAATCGCTTTCCGACAGGATAAGCGCGTATTACGGTCAGGTGAACGGACGCGCAAACTGTGCAGCGCAGTGATGATCTCATGAACACTCAGCACTTCATCGGGCCTGATCAGGCGTGAGACCACTTTTCCTATCAGGGCGCGAATTTCATCATTAATCGTCAGGTCGTCGTCTGTCACTGCTCGCTCCCGGGCATCTGGCGGGCGGCGATTGTCCCGCCGCGGGTTATGATCGTTGCCATCGCGTTTCTCTTGTTCGCTTTGGGTTACCTCTGTCCGTTTACCGATAAATTTAGGAAGCGCTCGCCTCCTAATTAGCTAAATTTTAACCCAGCACTTTTAATGCCAGGGCAAGGGTCTGTTGTTCGTCTGCCACATCGCTGACCTTGCCCGCCACCCGCATCCCATAGGCAATGCAGAGGATCAGTCCGGCAGCCGACTCAACATCCAGCGTGTCGGAGACAGAGCCATCCTGCTGTCCCTGCTCCAGCAGCGAAACCAGAAAGCACTGATTACGCACCACCACCTGATTGATGCGGAGCGCCAGCGCCTCATCCAGCGTCTGCAATTCAATCGCGCTGGCGACCACCAGACAGCCGCGTCGCCCTTCAACGGCACGCGCGGAATCGAGATAAAACTGCAGCAGTTCCGCTATTTTTGCCCGTCCGCTGGTACAGGGCAGCAGCCGGCGGCGCAGCTCGGCATTACGCAGCAGCAGATAACGTTCAAACACCTGCAGAAACAGGGAGCGTTTATCTTTAAACGCCTTGTAGATGCTGCCAGCAGAGAGGTTCATCGCCTCGCCCAGCTCGCTCAGTGATGCCGCGTGATACCCTTTTTGCCGAAAAACAATCATGGCGTGGTCCAGAGCCTGTTCAATATCAAACTCTCTGGGGCGGCCCCGTTCTTTGTTTTTATGCGCTGTGGCTATCGTGATCATCATTACCGGCCAGGGGGAAAGGTGCTCCCGTAAAAATCAACAGGGGATTGTATCCCAGCCGCTGATAATAAGTATACCGCGCTGATACTTTA
The DNA here is from genome assembly GCA_002095305.1 of Pantoea brenneri. Classification (GTDB taxonomy): domain Bacteria; phylum Pseudomonadota; class Gammaproteobacteria; order Enterobacterales; family Enterobacteriaceae; genus Pantoea; species Pantoea brenneri. The sequence goes on along the minus strand of MIEI01000059.1, from coordinate 12,555 downwards.
TCTTCAGGCACGAGTTCGGCTGCGTGACAATTTAATCGCCTTAATGGTTAACGATGCTACTCAATTTATGCTTTTTAGTGAGAACCTATTTTCCCGGCATCAGAACAATCCCGCCGCTTATTTATCCGGCAATAATGCTGCCTCGGCGTGACGTTCGGCCTTTTGCTGGCGGCGTTTCTCGCTATTTATTTTGATCAGCCACAGCGTAAATTGTTTAATAAGCAAGCTGGCATGGCTTTCATTATCCGCAAAGCAGATAAATAGCTGAGATTTTATATTATTGCTCTCATCGACTGCATAAATTTCATATTCCTCTTCGCGACGGTTTTTTACTATCGCGGTGAAATGTATGGCCGGCCACTGATTAATTCTGTTTTCAAATTGTCTAAAATTCATCACATTTACCTAAATATTTTATCAATACACCCGACCAGCTAACAACTGGTCGGGCCAGGTAAAGGATAACGGCCCGATAATTTCACTGCGTGATAAAAAAAGCTTTTATCCGGAAATCATTATGCTACGGCGGCAGTAAAAACAGCGGGCGCTTATTTCACTCTCGCGACCGGTAAATCGGTCAGACGGGTAGTGTAAGCGGGCGACAGCATCTCGCGTTTCATCGCCCACTCTTTATGGATGCCCTGCCCGGCAAACCACAGCTTTCCCCGGCCTTTCTGGTTGATGCGGTCAACCAGCTGCATCAGCACCTCGCTGTCAGCGCGCGGTGGCATCTCATCGAACAGATTAAGCTGGGCTACGCCCTGACTGAAAAAATCGCCCAGCAGGACACCGGCTTTCATATAGCGGTGGCCCTCTATCCAGATATTATCCAGGCACGCCATGGCGACGCGGATAATGTCACGCGTGTCAGGGGTTGGGGTCAGCAGCTGACCGGTAGACTGATTGCCATAGAAAGTTTCGTTGACCGCATGTGGACTGGTACGCACAAACACCCCGACCTGACGGCAATATTGTTTCTCCCGCCGCAGTTTTTCTGCCGCCCGTTCGGCATAGGCGCAGATGGCCTGCCGCATCTGATTGTAATCGGAGATACGGCTGCCAAACGATCGCGAACAGATGATCTGCTGCTTCACCGGAGTGAACTCTTCCATTTCCAGACAAGGCTCGCCGCGCAGCTCCCTGACCGTACGCTCCAGCACCACATTAAAATGCTTGCGAATGGTCGGAGTACTCTGGGCAGCCAGATCCTGCGCGGTCTCGATCCCCATCGCATTCAGCCGTTTCGCGATGCGGCGACCTACGCCCCACACCTCGGCGACATCAATCAACGCCAGCAGCTTTTTCTGCCGCTCAGGATCGGACAGATCGACGATGCCGCCGGTTTTGCTCCACTTCTTGGCGGCAAAATTAGCCAGCTTCGCCAGGGTTTTGGTCTGGGCAATGCCGACGCCGACGGTCAGATGCGTCTCTTTCAGCACCCGTTGGCGGACCTGGCGGGCAAAGGTTTCCAGCGCCGTACAGTTCTGCACGCCGGTCAGATTCAGAAACGCTTCGTCGATCGAGTAGATCTCAACCGAAGGTGCCATCTCTTCCAGGATGGTCATCACCCGTTGGCTCATATCGGCGTAGAGCGCATAGTTCGAGCTGAAGACTTGCACCCCATGACGCGTCAGCTCTTCACGCATTTTAAAATAGGGTGCGCCCATTTTGATGCCCACCCTTTTCGCCTCAGCGCTGCGCGCAATGACACAGCCGTCGTTATTCGACAGCACCACCACCGGCTTGCCGCGCAGATCGGGCCGGAACACCGTTTCACATGAGGCATAAAAACTGTTCACGTCGACCAGCGCGAACATGATTAATGGGTCGATTTAATAACGAAGGTCACCACACCGAACACTTCAAGCGCATCTTCCGTTTTAATGGCGATCGGCTTGAACTGGGTATTCATCGGCATCAGTTGCAGGCAGGGATGGAGCTGGAGGCGTTTAACCGTGAATTCACCGTCAACGGCGGCGACCACAATATCGCCATGGGCAGCGGTCAGCGAACTGTCGACCACCAGCATGTCACCGTCGTTAATACCCGCGTCTGTCATCGATTCACCGCTCACCCGGACAAAATAGGTGGCGCTGGGTCGCTGAACCATCAGCGTGTTTAAATCAATTCTTTGTTCGACATAATCCTGCGCCGGTGAGGGAAATCCGCAGGGTACCCGTTCGATGTACAACGGCAACGGCATAACGGCGTGCAGGTCCGCAGGTTTGATGAACTCCATAATAACACTCCTTTTCCAGATAACTGTATATAAACACAGTAATATCGAATTACCCTTTTAATCAAGCGCAACGGAAAAGGTTTAAGCGAAGGGGTTGATGACAATGCACTTTTTTTTGTGGCGTTTTTTTGCGCTGGCGTAATATTCAGCAGAAAGCGATCACTATCACCGCACAAGCTGAGCGGCGCGACTTGTTGATCGGGAATGGCGGTATAATCGCCCGGCTAATGCATTATTCTGACTTAAGGAAAATCTGACAAAGTTTGTCTGCTGCCTGCGTTGTTTGAATATCCGGCGTGGCATGGTTATTCTGCGGTGTTTAATCATGGAGGTGTTATGTCAGACGATGCGCGAATCAAACATCTTGAAGATGAAGTCCGTCAGCTAAAAGTAGAGACCACGGTATTAAAAGAGATCCTCGGCCAGCAAATTGCGCTGAATAATCTCAACTACAAAGGTAAGTTTGATGATGTGCTGGCGGCGCTGGCGAAAGAATATGCCGGACGCGGTCTGGATGAGGGCGATAACCGGGCGATCCATGACACATTACGGCAGTACATTAAATATGAGCCGCCGTCAGTAGAATAAGCGTTACCCGGCAGCCAGAGCGTTGCCGGGCTTCAGCGGCGACCCGGTGCTGAGGCCCGATCTGCCATCCACACCTCGCCGCCTCAGGCCGCTGGTTTACACTTCGCTATCGCTTTCCAGCGCATCCTGAATCGCATCCGCCAGATTAGCAATTTCATTGGCCACCGCCTGCAGATCCCACGCCGTTTTTGAACCGGTCGCCGAGGTTGACGCGCTGACTGACTCTTTAGCTACCGCCAGCGCCGCTGCCACCGCCACCGTGCGCTTGTGCTGTTCCTGCGTGATGCCGGCAGGCGGAAGCGCGAAATAGCCGTTAATCATGATCATCTCCTTCTGATAAGTAAGCGCTAAACCTTAGCCTTCTGAGGCGCAGGTGTGAAGTGAATTGTGCTGGCTTCACGGTCAGGTGAATAAGATTACCACCGTTGTACCGCCCGCCCCTGTCCCGTCAGCGCGGTTTTACTGTCTGAACCTGTACAGGTTTTTGCGGAAAATCACCCAGACGTACAGCCTTGAGCGGAAATATTTTTTTCAGCGAATTTGATAAAGAAAAAGCGAAAAGCGCAGCGACAAGAAAATAACTACTTGTATTTAAATATATTTAATAAAAATTAACCGTTAATTATTTTAAACATGCATGTGAAATACACCACCGACCAGTAAAATTTTATCGAATTTCGTTGTACAAGTTTGTCGTTATTGTATAACTTTGCGCCGTGATGTTAAGTCACTTGTAACGAAAGGTGCATTGCACCGCATCTGAAGGTGTCGTGGATTTCCACCTTCAGATGCTCTTTTTTTGCGTCGTCCGCTGACCGGACCTGAAATGGCGCATTTGTCCCCCTTTTTGATGAGGCCTGATATGCAAACGACAATCAATACAGAGTCTCAGATTTCTGAATACTTCATGAACTCTGGCACTCCGGTTACCAGCGAGAAAGAAGTTATTGCAGCCGTCCATGCTGAACTCGCGCATTACAAAACCCACGTTTCCGATAAAGACATTGTGCTGGGCCTGATTCATCGCCTGGAGAGTGAGCGTGACGTGGCTAAACAGGATATTTATCGTCAGGCACTGGAACACGTTCTGCAGAATGCGTCGTCGACCAGTAACAGCTGACATCCTGTGTCTGTTGTGAGGGATCACTGATTAGCACGGATGCTTTTGCTTCCCAGAATTTGCCCCGCCTGCGGGGCTTTTTTATGCCTTTTCTTCCGGGGGTCAGCGTCATCATTCTACTGTAATCAGCCCTCATCGGCGGACCAACCGTTTATCCATTTTTCGCGGTTTTTTGCCGCTTATCCCCTCTTACTCATCCACTAATTGCTCTCGTTACGCTTTCTTTTTTCGCTATCCCTGTCCAGGCTTTTTTCTGCATCGAGTGCAAACACTGACGAGGAAAAAAATCATGTTTCATCATTCATCAAAACTCCAGTTCCCGGTTCGCGTCGAGAAACCAGATCCAGAATTCGCCATGCTGTTACAGCAAGCCATCGGTGGCGTAGAGGGTGAAATTCGTGTGGCGATGCAATACTTTTTCCAGGCGATGGGCGCGCGTGGCGATGCCCGGATTCGGGATCTGCTGATCTCCACCGCAACCGAAGAACTCAGCCATATCGAAATGCTGGGCTATGCAGTGGCACTCAACCTTGAGGGCGCACCGCTCTCCTACCAGGAAGCCTCAGCCAAAGATCCGGTGGTTAACGCCATTCTGGGCGGCATGAACCCGCGTCATATCCTTTCATCGGGTCTGTCAGCGATGCCGGTTAACGCCAACGGTATGCCGTTCGACATGAGCCATATCTATGCTTCCGGCAACGTGGCGGCCGATATGCTGGCTAACGTCACGGCTGAAGCCACCGGCCGCGTGCTGGCGACCCGCCTGTACAATATGACGGAAGATAAAGGGATGAAGGACTTCCTGTCGTTCCTGATCGCTCGTGACACCATGCACCAGCAGCAGTGGCTGGCGGTGATTGAAGAGATGGGCGGCCTGAATGCTTCGCTGCCTATTCCAAACAGCTTCCCGCAGGAAAATGAAGCGCAGGAGCACTCTTACTACTGCCTGAACACCTCGCTGGATAAACCGCTGCCGGAAGGCCGCTGGAGCAATGGCCCGGCCTACGACGGTCACGGCCAGTTCAGTGCAAAACAGCAGCCGGAGATCCTCGGTGATGAGCCGCTGCTCGGTAACGCCCGTCCAGGCTCAGGCGCACAGCAGGAGCAGATTGACGGTGTCGCGTCACCGAAACCTTAATTGACGCCAGCGTGTCAGTCAGGACCACAGCCGTTCCGGCGGTCCTGACTGACTGTTTTACGCTAACGGATTTTTATGGAGGAATATTCATGTCATCGACTCAACGCCCCCAACCCCCTTTTGCCGAACAGCAACAGAACTGGCCCGGTACGACCTCGGCCATGCAGCCGCAGCCCGATCATGGTGAACAAAGTTATCAGGCTCAGGCCGGCTGGCGGGCAAAAAAGCCATTATTACCGGCGGCGATTCCGGCATCGGTCGGGCGGTCGCTATCGCGTTTGCCCGCGAAGGGGCTGATGTCCTGATCTCTTATCTTGATGAACATGAAGATGCGCAGGATACCGCCCGGCTGGTCGAAGCCGCAGGCCAGAAAGCGATTCTGGTGCCAGGCGACATTACCGAGGCAGCACACTGTTCCGCCATCGTTGAGAAAGCGGTAGAAGCGTTTGGTGAGATCAACATTCTGGTGAACAACGCGGCTTATCAGATGACGCGTGAATCGCTGGATGAAATCAGCGATGACGAGTTTGACCGGACGATGAAAACCAATCTTTACGCCCTGTTCCGCATCACCAAAGCGGCAGTGCCGCATATGCCAGCGGGTGGATCGATCATTAATACCGCGTCGATCAACGCCGACCAGCCAAAGCCGAAGCTGCTGCCCTACTCGGCGACTAAAGCGGCTATCGTCAACTTTTCCGGCAGCCTCGCCGCCATGCTGGCGGAAAAAGGCATCCGCGCCAACGCGGTAGCACCGGGCCCAATCTGGACACCGCTGATCCCGTCGACCATGCCGGTTGAGCAGGTGAAAAACTTTGGCAGCGAAGTGCCGTTGCAGCGCGCCGGTCAGCCGGCTGAACTGGCCCCGACCTATGTGATGCTGGCCAGCGATGAGGCCAGCTATATTTCGGGCGCTACGGTCGCCGTCACCGGCGGCGTGGCGATTATTTGAGGTCGCTTCCCCTTGCTGCCCGACCAGCAAGGGGAAAGCTGTCGGCTGTTACGCTATCCGCTGTTGCTGTTTCGCCCACTGGTAGAGCTGTTCCCGCGCCAGATTCTTCATTTTCACTTCGCACATGATGTCGAAATCCTGAAACGACAATGCCCAGTCATTGAGCGTGTCGTTGAAGTAGTAATCGGAGTGCGCCCGCAGTTTGCTTTTCGACACGCCCAGCTGTTGCTGATCCGGCCAGCCCTGCGGCGGAATAATCCCCTCCTGTGAAATCGAATAATGCAGTACCGGCCGGACGCCGCGCCACGAAGCGATTATCGCGGCAATCCGCGCATCGTCAGGCTGGATAAACTGATTCTCTTTCACCCAGTGATGGTGAATATCCAGCACCACCGGACAGAGCGCGGCGGCCTGCAGTACGTCATCCAGCGAACAGGATATTTCATCATTCTCTACCGTCAGCATCCGGCGCGCTTCCTCGCTCAGCTGACCAAACGAACGTTTAAAACCGTCGAATCCCGCCTTACCGTTCATATGAATATTGATTTTAAAATCCTGGAAGCGTTGGCCGTAGCCCATCAGGCAGGCGCATAGGGTGTGATATTCGACATCCTCCAGCGCGCGGCTCACCACATCCGGATTATCTGACGCCAGCACCGTATATTGCCCCGGATGAAAGGAGAGTCGGATCTGGTGCGCGCGTGCCAGTTCACCGCAGCGGGCGAACAGCGGATGAAGCTCGGGTAAAAACGCGGCAAACAGCGACGTGGCCTCCGGAACGGTATAAAGCGGCAGCAGATCGCTGCCAATACGCATCATTCTTAACGGCTCCGGTAAGGTCGCCAGCTGCTCCAGCGTCAGGTAGAGCTGGTTAAGGTTGGTAACGGATATCTCATAAATCAGTTGATTACGTTGATCGTGCGGTAAACTCAGAAACCGTTTACGCGTGGTGGCGCGGAACGGGAAAAACTGTTTGCCATCGTGGTTGAGATACTTACATGCAAAGCCTAATTTCATGTCTGCTCCTGATTTATGCTTATCAGAAGTGTAACAGGCCTCAGTCACTCAGCCAGTGGGCAGTGATTGACCAACCCGGTAACAAGGAGATTCGCTATGCAGGGTGCTGATATCCAGCGCATCGCTATTGAGGCGGCCGAGCGGCTGCCTGCCGCCGAGTCCAGCTATCCGTTTGGACCGGCACATCAGGTCTATAAAGTGTGCGGTAAGGTGTTTCTACTGCTGACCGTGCTGCGGGGGGTGCCGATCATCACCCTGAAATGCCAGCCGCAGCAGGCGGAACTGCATCGCGCCATCTATCCCTCTATTACCGCCGGTTACCATATGAATAAGCAGCACTGGATCACCGTCTACCCGGGCGACGCACTGTCAGAAGGGTTGATCCAGCAGCTGGTCGACGATTCGTATCAACAGGTGGTGAAGGGAATACCGGCCTCGCGCCGGCCGGTATGGGTTGGCTGAAGTCCCGCCAATTTATGCAGATAATCAACAGATTAGCGAGGCGACAGCCGCCTCGATTTTGCCGTTTTGCTGGCATAATCCAGCCGGCAAACTAAACTTAATACTGTGACTAGCTAGTCCTACTTATCTAAGGAACCTGATACGAGGCCTATCTATGACACAACAGAAATACCGGGGTGGCGCAGGCAACTTTGCCAATGACCCGGACCGTGCCAGTGAAGCTGGAAGTGCCGGTGGCAAAGCCAGCGGAGGCAATTTCAAGAACGATCCTGAAAGAGCCAGGGAAGCTGGCCGCAAGGGCGGTAAAGTCAGTCGGCGCACCTCTAAGTAGATCTGAGTGAAGCGCTTTAGGATTTTGTACGCCACGGATTGGCGATTTACCTGCATAAGCTGGCCGCGTTTGTCGCCTGAAAACCCGCCGTTACGGGCGGGTGTGTCAAAAGCCGAAGCAAATCCTTAATGATGCAGCATCTCATCCACCACCTGCGCATTCATCATCTGCCAGGGATAGTAGGTCGGCCAGTTATCCATCTCCGCCAGTAAAGCTTGCTGCGAACGATTACCCATAAAAATATGGAAGTGGGCTGATTTGCGCGGTGCGATGGTGTGATCGCTGAACTGCACATATTTCGGCGCATCGCTGTTCGCCTCCTGGCATTCGAACAGGTAGCGCACCCCTTTCTTGCCCGAGGTATAGGTCAGGATCCGGTGGCCGGCATAATGGTAGCGGCAGGCGCTGACCCGATCGCCAATATGAAATTCCATCACGCCGTTTTCGATGCCGATAGTGTCGACATTGGTCGCGTAGCCTTTACGGTAATAAGCTTTAACCTGCTGCGCCGTTTTGCTGCCATCCTGCTGCGCTTTTTTCTGCCATACCGGGTCCAGCTCGCCACTTTCCAATAGTGGATAGACCGACTGCCACAGGCCATCCCAGTCCGACAGCGGGCGATCTTTAACATCCGCATCGGCAAAGTCCCCTTCCGCCGCTTTCTGTTCCATGGCTGACAACGGTTTGCCGTGCGCATGATCGCCATGCGCCGCCACCTGATTGCTGATCAACAGCGCGCCCAGCGCCATCGCCCACTTACCTGTATGATTTGCCAACGTCGCGATCCTCAATAGAAGTTACAAAATGAAATGTTATGATATAACATTTCTAACTTCAATCGGGAAATGCACGCCGGCTGCAATTAAACCGACGCGTAGGCCGGATCGTCGTTACAGAACAGCGCCAGCTTATTGCCTGCCGGATCGCGCAGGTAAGCCACGTAAAAATTCGGGTTATAGCGTTCACGAATGCCTGGCGTGCCCTCATCTGTGCCCCCTGCCCGCAGGCCCGCCGCGTAAAGCTCGTCAACCCTTTGCCGCGTCGGCGCGCGGAATCCGGCCATGTTGCCGTTACCCGGCTGCGCGTCTGCGCCATCCCACGGCTTCGCAATGTAGACGGCACCGGGTCCGTTTTGCCGATCGGGCACCTCCGGCAGCGAAAAAATCAGCTGTTCGCCATCGGGCTCAACCAGATACCCGAGCGGCAGCAGAACTGCCCGATAAAAGTGACCGGACAGCGCCACATCATTCGCACCAATAAACAGATAGCTGAGCATACAGACCTCCGAATAGTTGCAGTTGGCCGGCAATAAGCGAAACGACAGGCTGCCGCACCGGGTGAAGGTGTTATTTTAGCCCGCCAAAAAGAAACCCGGCGAGGTGAGTTAAAGTCGCGGTTTACCCCCAGCATTGGTCAGGTTGTTCTATATTTAGTGTCGTCGAAAGTAAAATAACCGCTGGAGCATGGATTAATGTCGAAAGAAACAGAGAAGAAAGAACTGAGCCACCGCGCCCCCACCACCGGGCCGGAGTCGTCAGAACCCGGACTCGGTTCGCTGGCACCTCAGGATGGATCACATCAGCCGCCAGCCGAACCGACGCCTCCCGGCAAACAACCGACCGCGCCAGGTAGCCTGAAAGCCCCGCAGACCCATAACGCTAAACTCGACCAGCTCAATGCCAGCCGTAAAAACGGCACCAACAGCCCGCTTACCACCAACCAGGGAACCCGTATTGCGAACGATCAGAATTCGCTGCGTGCCGGTTCGCGTGGGCCAACCCTGCTGGAAGACTTTATTATGCGTGAGAAGATCACGCATTTTGACCATGAACGTATCCCGGAGCGCATCGTGCATGCGCGCGGCTCAGCGGCGCACGGCTATTTTCAGCCCTACCGCTCGTTAAAAGATCTGACTAAAGCGCAGTTCCTCAGCGATCCGAATCAGGTGACGCCGGTTTTCGTGCGTTTCTCCACGGTACAGGGCGGCGCCGGTTCCGCTGATACGGTGCGTGATATTCGCGGTTTCGCCACCAAGTTTTATACCGAAGAGGGCGTCTTCGACCTGGTCGGCAACAACACCCCGGTGTTCTTTATTCAGGATGCGCATAAATTCCCTGACTTCGTGCACGCGGTGAAGCCTGAACCCCACAACGAAATCCCGCAGGGCCAGAGCGCCCACGATACCTTCTGGGATTACGTCTCTCTCCAGCCGGAAACCATGCACAACGTCATCTGGGCGATGTCCGATCGCGGCATTCCGCGCAGCTATCGCACCATGGAAGGGTTTGGTATTCACACCTTCCGCCTGATTAATGCTGCAGGCAAAGCGACCTTTGTCCGCTTCCACTGGAAGCCGGTGGCAGGCAAAGCCTCGCTGCTGTGGGATGAGTCGCAGAAACTGACCGGCCGCGATCCCGATTTCCATCGTCGCGACCTGTGGGAAGCGATTGAAGCGGGTGACTTCCCGGAATATGAACTGGGCCTGCAGCTGATCCCGGAAGAGGATGAATTCAAATTCGATTTCGATATTCTGGACGCCACCAAACTGATCCCGGAAGAGCTGGTACCGGTCGAGATCGTGGGTAAGATGGTGCTTAACCGCAACCCGGATAACTTCTTCGCAGAAACCGAGCAGGTAGCATTCCACCCAGGCCACATCGTGCCGGGCCTCGATTTTTCCAACGATCCGCTGCTGCAGGGCCGTCTGTTCTCCTATACCGATACCCAGATCAGCCGCCTCGGTGGTCCGAACTTCCATGAGATCCCGATCAACCGTCCAACCTGTCCGTACCATAACTTCCAGCGTCAGGGGATGCACCGTCAGGATATCGACACTAACCCGGCCAACTACGAGCCGAACTCGATCAACGATAACTGGCCACGTGAAACCCCGCCAGCCGCTGAAGGTGGCGGTTTTGAAAGCTACCAGGAGCGCGTTGAGGGCCACAAAGTGCGCGAGCGCAGCCCATCATTCGGTGAGTATTATGCTCAGCCGCGCCTGTTCTGGATGAGCCAGACGCCGGTCGAACAGCAGCATATTATCGGCGCTTACTCGTTCGAGCTGAGTAAAGTGGCGCGGGCCTATATTCGTGAGCGGGTGGTCGATCATCTGGCGCGGATTGACCTCGGTCTGGCGAAAGGCGTGGCGGATAATCTCGGTATCGCCCTGACCGCCGATCAGCTGAATATCCAGCCGCCAAAAGCGGTTAACGGCCTGACCAAAGATGACAGCCTGAGTCTCTACGCCATCCCGGATGGCGAGATCAAGGGCCGTCAGGTAGCGTTACTGGTCAGCGATGGCGTGAAGGCGGCAGATGTGCTGTCAATTCTGCAGGAACTGAAAGCGGTCGGTGTTCACACCAAACTGCTGGCTGCACACATGGGCCAGGTACGCGCCGATGATGGTTCGGTGCTGCCGATTGATGCCACCTTCGCCGGTCTGCCGTCACTGACCTTTGACGCCGTTATCGTGCCGGATGGCAACATCGACGCCCTGCTGCTGAGCGGTGATGCGCGTTACTTCCTGCTGGAAGCCTACAAGCATCTGAAAGTTATTGGTCTGTCAGGCGATGCACGTCGCTTCAAGGCGCAGTTCAGTCTGGGCGAAACCGAACAGGAAGAAGGCATTGTTGAGGGTGACAAAGCAGAAAACGCCCTGATGGCGGACTTCATCCAGGCGATGAAAGCACACCGCGTCTGGTCACGCAGCCAGAAAGCGCTGTCAGTACCGGCCTGACGATCGCGACGTGCTATTGCGCGTCAGATCTGCAGTAAAAACCGCCTCCCGGGGCGGTTTTTTACTGCTCGATCCGGTCGGCAAGCGGCGCTGCTGCAGCCAGAGATGCGCCGATCATTTTGTCTTTTTGACCCGGTTTTCACGGAACAGTAAGGTGACGACACCGAATATCCCGCCGGTCAGAAAACCGTATTCGAGATCGGCGGCATCCTTACGGATATCCTGCAGCCTGATCAGCGCCCTTTCCGCATCTGGCGCAATAATTTCCTCAAACTGTTTCTGATAGCCGTCAGCCTTAAGCCGTTCGGCTGCCGCGCTGTCCTTCCGGTCGGCAGCCACCAGCTGACGGCCTTTCCTGAAAAAGAAAAATTCGGGCATGCTGAGTTCCTTTGCAGTCACGATTTGAAGCTTCAACATAACCGCAATCGGACGCTGCGCCCAGCGGAAACTCAGGCCAGGGCAGCCAGGCAAAGCGACATTGATCAGACGCCGGCTTATCCGCGCTGGCCGTCGCCTGCTTGTATTCTGTTATCGGTGGCAACGGGTCGTCCTGGTAAATGCACTAAAGCGCAATAGCGAGAAAAACAGGCGGTTGCGCCAGCGAGATGGATTCAGGCTCACGGACAACGAATGTGCCTCGCGGACGGCTGCCTCGCACGGGAGCCGGGTCGAATGCGGGTCGGGTTTGTGGCGCGGCTCTTTACATCTTCCGTGTCATGAGTCAGCAACGGCAGATGAGGCTGGATGACAAACGTTAAAGGATGGACCAACCGTACCGATACTGTTTCAATAACTGATTAGAACGCGTGAAAACAGCCAGGAAGGGTCGATGGCACGAAGAAGAGAGCTCAAAGGAATTAGCCATTCTCTGAATAGTAGTTTTGTCAGTCGAAACAACGATTACAATGGTTTCTGGGCTATAGGCCGGTTAAAACGCTTTGCTATTAACCAGGGACTTAAATCCGTGACGTT
>MIEI01000058.1 GCA_002095305.1 Pantoea brenneri | reverse complement strand
CTGCACGGTACCACTGTTATTAAGCGCACCACCGTTAAGATTTACGGCTTTTTCTGCCAGTAACGATCCTTGGTTTACCAGGCTTTGAGCATTAACCTGTGCTGTTCCCTGTGACAGCAGTTCACCGCTATTACTTAACTCACCGCTAACCGACGCCATCAGGCCGCTGCTGCTCAGCAGAGAACCCTGATGTTGCCAGCTACCGGCGCTGACGTGCAGGTTATCGCCCTGCAACGTCCCTGCCGTATCCAGACGGGTAGCCTGCAACCACAGATCGCCAGCCGTCAGTGCTTTACCGCCGGCATATTGAGCCAACGTACCGTTAGCCTGGATATCCAGTGCCGCGCTTCCCTGCCACAACCCGCGGTTCTCCAGCGTATCCCCGCGAAGGTCCAGGTTATCCGCCATCATTTTACCGCTGTTGAGCAGAGTGGATGCCGCAAGCGTGGCGCTGCCGCCTGAGCGCAGATCGCCGCGGTTATCCAGCAGCCCGTCAGACGATCCACTCAGTGACGCAAACCCGTTCACCGTGCCGCTGTTAGTCAACGAGTCGAAATGATAAGTGAGATTATTGCCTTGCCAGACACCCTGATTGCTGGCGGCGACGCCCTTCAGCATGAGTTCGCCACCGCTCAGTATCTGACCCGCGCTGAGATTGTTGAGCTGACGGAAGTCGCCAGAAACACCGGCATCACCCTGCAATAACCCCTGATTATTCAACGTATCACCGGTTGCGCTAAGCTGCTGAGCAGCAAACGTACCGGCATTGTCCAGCCTGTCAGCGTGCCACTCAGCCCGCTGCTGCGCTAACAACAATCCTGCGGCGTTGTTGTTCAGCGTGCCGTTCAGCTGGGCGTTGATGCTGGCGGCCGTGAGCTGACCACTGTTGCTAAAGTCGCGTCCAGTGAGGCTAAAGTTGCCAGCGACCTGAAGCAGTCCGTTATTAGTCAGCTCAGCCGGAGCAAGATCAAGATCGCTGCCGCTAATCAGCTGGCCGCCGCTGGCATTAATAATATTTTTACTATCCAGCGTCAGCGCACTATTGCCTTGCAGCAAGCCTGCATTGGTCAGCTGTGCTGCGGTAACGCTGAGGCGATCTGCAGCCAGGGAGCCGCTGTTGCTGATTTCGCTGCTGAGCAGGTCGAGGTTGCGTTCGCTTAACAGCGTGCCGCTGTTTACCAGCGATCCGCTAACGTCGGCAGTAAACTGCGCGTCCGCCCGCGCGCTGCCCGCATTGTTTAAATTTTGCAGCGTCAGGCCGAGTTGACTGGCCTGCAGTGAACCCTGGTTATCCAGCGTGGTGGCCTGGGCTTGCAGGTTACCGGCGGTAAGCAATTGTCCGCTGGTCTGGTTGACGAGCCGATCGCCTTTCAACGTAAACGCGTTATTTCCCTGAATCAGGCCGCTGTTAATTAAATCACTCTGTAACGTGAGAACCTGGGCCATCAGCCAGCCACTGTTATCCGTCTTGCCAGACTGCAACTGAACCTGCTGCTGAACAAGTATTTTGCCGCTGTTGCTTAACGTCTCTGCTGTCAGTTCAGCGTCGGCCGCACTTAAGGCATTACCCCGATTCAGCCAGTCGCGGGCCGTCAGTTTTAGCTGCTGACCTTGCAACAACCCACTGTTATCGAGCCGATCGGCCGCGGTCGTTAGCTGGCCGCCACTGAGTAACGTTCCGCTGTTGGTCAGCTGCTGACCGTGAGTTTGCAGAGACTGCTTACCCTGCAACATCCCACTGTTGTCTACTACGCCACTGTTAATACTGAGCCGATCTGCTGCCATCTGGCCGGCATTATCCAGTGAGGCATTCTTTAGATTCAGATCGTGATCGGCCAGCAGCAGACCAGACGGCCGGTTGATGAGATTAACGTTATTTGCGGTGATATCGGTGGCGTTGATTTCACCAGCATTGGTCAGGCTATTGCCATCCAGCGTCAGCGAGGCGCCACTGGTTATCAATCCGTAGTTAGTGAATTCCGGCAGATTAAGCGCAAAGCTGTTGTCTGAACTGACGGTGCCATTGCCGCGGTTAATCAGGCGGCCAGCGCTGAAACGCAGCGCGTGCGTGCCCTGAATCAGCCCGTCGTTGTCTGTGGATGCGCCAGCAAGTTGCAGTGCTTGCTGGCTCAGGATGCTGCCCGTGTTGTTCAGCGTCGCGGCGATAAGATCAGCGTCACCCAGGCTCAGCACATTGCCACTATTCTGCCAGTCGTTTGTCCGGAACGTTAGCTGCTGCCCCTGCAGCATGCCGCTGTTCAGCAGATTGCCTGAGGTGATCGCCAGCTGACCGTCGCTGAGTATCCTGCCGCTGTTGGTTAACCGCTCGCCTGCAGTCTGGATCGCCTGCTTTGCCTGTAGCGTCCCGTTATTGTCCACCTCTGCACTGCTAAGGCCCAACTGCGTAGCCGTCACTTTTCCGTTATTGCTGAGTGAATCGTTGGTCAGTTGCAGCGTATGCTCCGCCAACAGCGATCCGCCCTGCTGGTTGATCAGATGGGCAGTAGACGCTGTAAGATCCGCTGCGTTTATTTCGCCATTGTTGGTCAGATTCTGGCCGCCCAGTGACAGCGTTGCCCCACTGGAGATAAGCCCGCTGTTATAGAGATCCGGCAGGTTGAGTGCAAAGCTGTTGTTTGAGCTAAGCGTACCGCCTGCCTGATTATGGAAGCTGTTTCCGGTAAAGCTGAGCGCATTCGTGCCCTGTAGCAGGCCGTGGTTGCTGGTTGTGACGCTGTCTATTGTCAGCACAGGGGCTGAAATTACCCCCTGGTTCAGCAGATCATGTCCACTGAACGTCAGGCTGCCGGAGCCAGCGATCGTTGCACCGCTGCTGTTTTGCAATGTAGCCGCGTTTACGCTGGTTGCGCTGCCGATAAGCATGCCGCCATTATTGACCTGCTGTGCCGTCGCCGACAGGGTTTTGCCGGCGGTAAACTGACCGCTATTGCTGAGCTGACTTTGCGCCTGAAGCTGGATATCGTCGCCTGCATTAGCGATAGCGAGCTTATCTGCGGTGATGGATGCGCCATTCAGCTTAATGCCGCGTCCGGCAGTGATACTGCTGTTGCCGGATGTCAGACTACCCGTTGCCGAGACGGTAATGCCGGCATCACTGACCAGCTTAGTGCCGCTTAACGTGGCATCCTGTTGCGCAGCTACGGTGATTTGACCGGACGCTTTGTTTTCGCCGGTCAGCGTTACCGAAGTTGCTTTCGCCGTCAGGGCCCCGCTGCTCAGGCTGTTATTGATCACCAGTTTGCCGCTGGCATCCAGCTGAATATCACCCTGTTTAGCCACCAGATTGCCGAGATTTACCCCGACGCCCTTCTCGCTCGACACCAGGTGAATACGGTTGGCATACATGCCGCCCAGCGCGCCGGTATCCACCGCCACCGACGGTGCTGCATCTTCACCGGCAATCGGCGTTACGGAACCATCCGCACCGACGCGGTTGGCCCCGGTTGTGACCGTTAAATCTTTGGCGTGAATACCGGCGTTGATTTCGGTGGCGCGCGCAATAATTGACAGCGCATCACTCTGACTGCCGTCCAGCCCTTTGCCTTCAACGGTGATCGAGCCTTTAGTGACATCCAGAGAAGAGAGATTGCCGTTTGCATCCAGCTGCGGTTTACCGGTGGTGAGCGTGACGTTCGGCGTGTTGATGAAGCCGCAGCCGTTACAGATAATGCCGTAAGGGTTGGCGACCATCACATTGGCCGCTTTGCCCGCCACTTCGGTATAGCCCTGCAGCTGTGATCGGTTCGCGCCGGTGACTTCATTGATGATCGCCTGCGCTTCATGGCCCGCTTTCAGATTGGGGTTGTTCTGGATCAGACCGCCGAGTTGCGTTGAATTAAGCTGGCCGGTGGCATTATTCAGGATCAGTCCTTCCTGCCCGACGTTGTACTGCTGGTACTGATTATGGGAAATCCCCGCGCCGTTCGGCGTCGCGATGTTGAGCACCGGCACGCCGTTAGCCGCCGCATCCAGTTTTGTCCCTGGGGTGACCGGGGTAATGGCCGCTGAAAAAGCAGGCAAAAGCGGCTGAAAGGCGACCAGACCACATACCAGATAACTGAGCAGACGGCGTGATAGTGAAACGGGTTGACGATTATCCATAATCTTTGCCTCTTAAAAAACCAGGGTGACGCGGGCGTAAACGTTGAGATGATCCGGGGCGAGATAGCTGGGATAGCTGACCGGAATGCCCAGCGTGAACTGGGTTGAGACGGTTTGATTGCGGGTGCCGATGCCGATTGCACTGCCCCATAAAGAACCTGAACCGTAAGGATCCTGCTGGTCACGCTTCAGCCAGCCGCCATCCAGCGCCAGCGTGCTGTTAACCTGGCCGATAACCGGTAATGTCAGCAGGGTATAGTTCAGTTCATTGCGCAGATAACCACCGACGTCGCCAGAGAGATACTGCTCTTTAAAGCCGCGCACCGAACTTTCACCACCAATAGTCAGGCGTTCACTGCCATACAGACGATCGGGCGTCCACTGGCTGTAAAAGCTGCTGAGCCACCACACATCCTGTGTTACCGGGCGCTGGAAACTGCCGCTGAGGCTCCATTTACGAAACTCTGCTTTTGGTAACGCGTCCGATTTACCCGCATCGCTCTCCGCATCAAACCACGGCATTCCGCGGCTAAACGTCGGATTAAACGTGGCGACGCCACCAAAGATTTTTTGGGTATGATTAACGCCAGCCTGCAGGCTGGTCAGCTTGCGACTGCTGCTCTGAAGCAGTGTGCTGTTGAGGTAGTTGTGGCTGACATAGTGATTCAGACCGAGTTGCACCCCGGTTTTGACATCTCCATTACGGAACAGTACCCATGATCCATTCAGACGATGAGAAACGTTGTCTCCGTTGCTTAGCCAGCTGAAGTTGTTGTTAACGAAGCTGCTGTGGTAGTTGCTCCAGCTGTAACTGTAATCCAGCAGACCGTAGCCATACGGCACGCTGACGCCTGCCTGGAGATTTTGCGCGTCACGCCACTCACTAAAGGCGCTACTCCGCCCTCCACTGACAAACCAGCGATCGGCAATGCCCAGCAGATTATTTCCTGTCAGTGACGCGGAAAGTTGCCCGGTGCCGGTGCTCTTCTGTCCGCTATTGTCAGCGTTAAGCATCAGGGATAGCGGAAACTGCGGTTTAGCGGTGAGATTCACAATGGAATAGCCCGGCTGTGGCGCAGGCTGGATTTCGATTTGTACCGGCGTGTTTCGCACCCGATTAATCTGCTCCATGCCCTGCTCTATATCCCGCAGATTAAGGATCCTGCCTTCCAGATCCGGGAATGCCATTTTTAGCTGGCGAGAGGCACTGCCCTCAAGACGAATACTTTCCAGTTTACCTTCCAGCACCGTGATACTGAGCTTACCTTGTGTCAGGTCCTGTTCGGTTAAAAAAGCGCGGCTGGTGATATAACCGCGCTGAATATACCATTCGGAAATATTACGTATGAGCTGTTTAATTTCACTTAAATGCAGACACTGATTCAGATAAGGTTGCGTGAGACGTGTAGTGGTCGCTTCAGATAACAGGCTTGCGTGCGCAATAATAATTTGCTGGATTGGAAAACAGGGGCCCTGTGGATCATCCTTAGACAGTGCAGGCAGTGTAATCTGATGCGCATTTAGCAGCGTATCGCGCTGCTGCTGATTATCCTGCAGGCGTTGTTGCTGTTGTTCCTGAATCTGATCGCGGTCTGCCGGGCTCAGCGGCGCAGCTGAAACCTGAAAAGTTATTAGTGCGGCAAGCAATATCCGCCACTTCCCTGTTTTGGCTATCATAGTTAAATGCTTAAGTAATTGTGATTGTAAATAATCCATTTGTAAGGAAACGCAGAATAACATCTCAACAATCGGATAAAAGTGATAATGAACAAATAACGAGAATAGTTTTTTACAGCTAAAATAATGAGTGGGATGTCGTTACTTAAGTTAAATAGGCAGGTGTTTTGAATATTCTTACTTGTTGAATCGCTGGGTGAACTATTAATTGTTACGCTGAGGGTATTTCATCGGATGTCAGAATTTACTGTAATTATTAACCAATCATTTACCAGAATTTCTTTCTCCCGACAGATTAGTGGTAGAGATAACGCGAATATCCGCCTTAAAAAGCGCAAAAAAACAGTACCAGCCTGGCGCTGGTGGGTTTTGACGTTTAATCGCTACCACAGCGAAATTCAGGGTTTACCGACTGATTCCGACATTGCTGCGTAATGACGAGTCGCATGCTCCCGGCTTTACCCGTCAGAAATATTATATTCATATAAATCAATGTATTGATTGCCAATAAGCTTTCATCGTCGCCAATTGTGATGAAATTGTGATCTGCCTCGCCAATCACATTCATCTTGTGTTGTTATATTGGTTATGAGTCATCTCGTTACTAAATCATTTGGCTGATTATCCATGACCCGCGCCGTTCAGGGACATGCGGCTTTCTGCTGGCGTTATTTCGACGAGCTGCTCGTAACCCTACAACCCTGAAAATTAAAAAAGGTAACGATATGGAAAGCCAGGATCTGCAACGCAAGCTCGGCTTCTGGGCCGTGCTGGCAATTTCCGTCGGAACCACCGTCGGTTCCGGTATCTTCGTTTCGGTGGGTGAAGTTGCAAAAGCGGCGGGCACACCGTGGCTTACCGTGCTGGCATTTGTTATTGGCGGGCTTATCGTCATTCCCCAGATGTGTGTCTATGCGGAACTCTCTACTGCCTATCCTGAGAACGGCGCCGATTATATTTACCTGAAAAACGCCGGCAGTCGTCCGCTGGCATTTCTGTCTGGCTGGGCCAGCTTCTGGGCAAATGATGCGCCGTCACTCTCGATCATGGCGCTGGCGATTGTCAGTAACCTCGGCTTTCTGATCCCACTCGATCCGCTGAGCGGCAAGCTGGTAGCGACCGGGCTGATACTGGCTTTTATGTTGCTGCATCTGCGTTCGGTAGAAGGCGGAGCCACCTTTCAGACGCTGATCACCATCGCCAAAATCATTCCTTTTGTCATCGTGATCGGCATCGGTATCTTCTGGCTAAAAGGTGACAACTTTGTCGTCGCGCAGAGTACGGTAACGACCAGCGCGACAGCAGGCTTTATGGCACTGCTGGCGGGGATTTCAGCCACCAGCTGGTCCTATACCGGCATGGCGTCGATCTGTTACATGACCGGCGAAATCAAAAATCCGGGCAAAACGATGCCACGCGCCTTGATTGGATCCTGCCTGCTGGTTCTGGTGCTCTACTCGCTGTTAGCGCTGGTGATTTCAGGGCTAATGCCGTTCGACAAACTGGCTGCATCCGAAACGCCGCTCTCCGATGCCCTCACCTATATACCGGCGCTCGGTAGCGTAGCGGGTATTTTTGTCGCGGTGACGGCCATTATTGTCATCCTCGGCTCGCTCTCCAGCTGTGTGATGTATCAGCCCCGGCTGGAATATGCGATGGCCAAAGACAAGCTGTTTTTCAAAAGCTTTGCTCACGTTCATCCCCGATTCAACACGCCGGATGTCTCGATCATTTTGCAATGCGCACTCGGTATTTTCTTTATCTTCGTTTCCGATCTCACCAGCCTGCTCGGCTACTTTACGCTGGTAATGTGTTTTAAAAACACCCTCACCTTCAGCTCCATCATCTGGTGTCGCAAACGCGACGATTACAAACCGCTGTGGCGCACGCCCGCCTTCGGTCTGATGACCTTCGCCGCTATCGCCTCCAGCCTGATTCTTGTGGCGTCTACCTTCGTATGGGCGCCTGTTCCGGGGCTTATCTGCGCCCTGATTGTCATCGCTACCGGTCTGCCCGCTTACGCCTTCTGGGAAAAGCGCAATCGCCGTCTGGCTCACGTTTCTTAACCCTGTCTGGAGAGTTGTTTCATGTTGAATATTGATAAACGCAGTGTGGATTTTCTGGTAACTGAAAATATGGTACCGGAAGTTGAAAAGATTCTGGAACGGGATGTGCCGCGCGTTGACGCCATGGTTGATGAGATGGTACAGCGCGGAATCGATCGCATCTACTTCGTTGCCTGCGGGTCACCGCTCAATGCCGCCCAGACGGCAAAGCACCTCGCCGATCGCTTCTCCAGCCTGCAGGTTTATGCGCTGTCCGGCTGGGAATTTTGCGATAACACGCCGCATCGTCTCGATGCGCGCTGCGCGGTTATTGGCGTCTCGGATTACGGTAAAACCGAGGAGGTGATTAAGGCGCTGGAGTTAGGTGCGGCCTGCGGTGCGTTCACGGCTGCCTTCACTAAACATCACGACAGCCCGATTACCCAGGCGGCTGACCATGTTCTGGCCTATGAAGCGGATTGTATCTGGGAGATACACCTGCTGCTCTGCTACAGCGTGGTGATCGAAATGATTACCTGTCTCTCACCGCATACCGAGATCGGCAAAATCAAAAATGACCTGCGTAAGTTGCCGCAGGCGCTGGGGCATCTGGTGCGCACATGGGAAGATAAAGGCCGTCAGCTTGGCGAACAGGCGAGTCAGTGGCCGATGATCTATACCGTATCGGCCGGTCCGCTGCGTCCACTCGGCTATAAAGAGGGCATTGTCACCTTAATGGAGTTTACCTGGACGCACGGCTCGGTGATTGAGAGCGGTGAGTTTCGTCACGGGCCACTGGAGGTTGTCGAGCCTGGCGTGCCTTTCCTGTTTTTGCTGGGCAGCGATGAGAGTCGTCATACCACCGAGCGGGCAATCCGCTTCGTGCGCGAGCGCACCGATAAGGTGATCGTGATTGATTATGCGGAGATTTCTCAGGGACTGCATCCGTGGCTGGCACCTTTCCTGATGTTCGTCCCGATGGAGTGGCTCTGCTACTACCTCTCTATTTATAAAGATCATAACCCGGACGATCGCCGTTATTACGGCGGATTGGTTGAGTATTAATCCTTTTGCCCGGCCTGATGAGGGCCGGGCGTAGCGACCAGGAGAAGCGAAATGAAAAAGGATAATGCAGCTGAAGGTGCAACAGCGCAGCCTGACGGGATGATGCGGTTGGCGACGGTCGGCGATAACTGCGTGGATATCTATTCTCAACTCAACAAAGCCTTTTCCGGCGGTAACGCGGTGAATGTCGCGGTCTACAGCAGACGTTACGCCATGCAGTCTGCCTGCGTGAGCTGGGTCGGTGACGATGCATATGGCGCGCTGCTGAAGCGCGACCTGCTGCAACAGGGTGTCGATATTTCGCATCTTCACACTAAAGCTGGCGTGACCGCGCAGACCCAGGTTGAGCTGCGCGACAACGACCGCATTTTGGGCGATTACACCGAAGGCGTTATGGCGGATTTTACGCTGACTAATGAAGATCTGGCATGGCTTAACGGCTTTGATATGATCCATTCGGCTGTCTGGGGGCATGCGGAATCGGCGCTGCCGGCGTTAAAAGCGGCGGGCAGGATCGTCTCCTTCGACTTTGCCGATAAATGGGAAAACCCGCTGTGGCAGAGTTTACCGCCGCATCTTGACTACCTGTTTGCGTCGGCGCATGTCGAATCGGCCTGGCTACGTGACCGACTGCAAACCGTAGTAGAGTGCGGCGCGGGCGTCGCGATTGCCACGCTGGGCGAAAATGGCAGTCTCGCCTGGGATGGTAAGCAGTTCTGGCGTATGCCACCTGAACCGGTGAGCGTGGTGGATACGATGGGGGCCGGTGATTCTTACATTGCTGGCTTTCTCTGCGCGGTTGCTGCCGGCCTGCCGATCGTAAAGGCCATGCAGCAGGGATCGTGCTGTGCCGCCCGCACACTGCGCTATCATGGCGCCTGGTAATCCCTGCGTTGGCGTGACGCTGGGCGCGCCAACCCCTATGACTCCGCCTTAAAGCCTCCTATAATCACCTCCACTGTTTCCAACTGTCAGGGTCGACTCATGCCAGCGACGGCGCGATATTCACATCAATTGCTCTATGCCACGGTACGTCAGCGCCTGCTGGATGATATTGCGCAGGGCACTTACCTGCCGGGCCAGCAAATCCCGACCGAAAGCGACTTATGCAGCTTGTATAACGTCAGCCGCATTACCATTCGTAAGGCGATAACCGAGCTGGTTAACGATGGCGTATTGATCCGCTGGCAGGGGAAAGGCACCTTTGTGCAGAGCAAAAAAGTTGAGAACGCGCTGCTTACGGTGAGCGGTTTCACTGATTTCGGCGTCTCGCAGGGAAAACCGACGCGTGAAGAGGTGATTGAACAGGAACGTGTCAGCAGTGATCCCTTCTGCGAAAGGCTTAATATTGCTGGCAATGGCGAAATGTTTCGCCTGCTGCGGGTGATGTATCTTGATAACGAGCCGCTGTTTATCGACTGTTCGTGGATCCCCCTCTCGCGGTATCCCGGCTTTGATCAGGTTTATCGCGTCGGTGCGTCAACCTATAAACTTTTCCATGAAAAATATGACAGCCGCGTGGTCAGCGACAAAAAAACCATCGATATTTTCACCGCCACCAAAGCCGAAGCGCTCAGACTGCAGTGCGAACTGGGCGAACCGCTGTTTCGCATCAGTAAGATCGCTTACGACCAGCACGACAAACCGGTGCACTATTCAGAGCTGTTCTGTCGGGCAAACCGTGTAAGCCTGACAATTGATAACCATCGTCACTGAAAATCGCCGTATCGGCTGGGATGATGCTGAACCCAACCCTGAAGCTACATCGCGTCTGGATACCAGCCGCACGCGATCGCGTCTGGATGATCCCGCTATTCCAGAGCTGCGACACAATTACCGCCAGCGTGACGGAATGGATGTCGCTCACCCGGATGTGGCGTTACTGCACCAGGTGAGCTGACCGGCTTCGGCTACCTCAATTCAGCGCCTCACTGGCCGCTTTGGCAATGGCAATTTCATTTGGGTTGGCTGAGCCGCTGACGCCAACCGCACCGGTGACCTGACTATTCAGGGTGACCACCGACCCGCCGCCCAGCGGCACCATTCCCGGCAGCGTGGCGATGGCAGGTTCAGCGCCATTGGCACGCGCCATGTAGCGATCGGTTGAGGTGCGATAAAGCGCGGCGGCACGTCCTTTCTGGATCGAAGAGTCGATACAGCCGATTGGCGCATTATCCATTCGCTTAAATGCCAGCAGTTGGCCCGATTGATCCAGCACCGCGATGCAAACCTGCGCATTCAGGGTTTGCGCCTGCTTTTCAGCCCGGGCAATCATGTGCTGTGCATCTTCAGCGCTGAGGATCGTCTGGGTCAGGGTGGCATCAGCCGTCGCTGTCCAGAGCGTGGCGAGCATGCAGAGCGAGGTACAAAGTGTTTTCTTCATTGTTTCTCCTTTTACCGGTTCATTTTTTTGGCGCGATACTGCTTCAGCAGCAGGCAGATAAGCAGCAGCACCAGCAGACACAAAACGATCCACGGCGCGCGCTGCAGCCAGGGGTTGTTTTTAGGCTGTAGCAATACCTTTTCTACCTGCGCTTCGGTGACAGATTGATCGGGCTTACCAAATCGGGTTGAAACGTAATCCAGCAGGCGTGTCAGCTCGCCACGGCTCATCTGATGGGCGAAGGCAGGCATAAAAGCGTGCCCGGCCTCGGTGGTACGATTGACCCCTTCAGCAACGGTCATAATCATATTGGCGGGATCGGCCGCAATCACTGCAGAGCTGCCGGTTAATCGCGGAAAGGATTGCGGATTATCGTGAGTGCCTTCGCCCTCTGCCCCATGACAGCTGGCGCAGGCGGCATTGTAGAGCTGCGCCCCATTCAGATGATTGCCGGATATCGCATCCTCAAGCGTTGCCGCCGGCCCGGATTCAACCGACACCACGTTAAACTTGTCCGGCGCGGAAAGAGCCTGAGGTTTTGCCGGCGCTTCTCCCAGCGTTAACAGATAGCGGGCAATAGAGTGACGGTCATTATCAGTAAGACGTGAGAAGGAATTCTCTACGGCAGTGCCCATTTCACCCGCCGCAATGGCTTTGCCCGGCAGCGAGCCGGTTTTGAGATAGGTGGTCAGCGCCTGTTCTGACCAGTCATACAAATGGGCCTGGGTCAGATCGGGGGCATTCCAGCTGCCGACTTCGCCTCCACGCAAAAAGCTCCCGCTTTTCTCTGCCATCATCAGGTTGCGTGGTGAATGGCAACTGCCGCAGTGCCCCAGCGTTTTCACCAGATATTCACCGCGCGTTGTGCTGATTTGATCAGGACTTCCGGCGGGCAGGGCTTCCTGAGACAGAAACAGGGCATTCCAGACGGACATCATCGATCTGACAGAGAACGGAAATGGAAGCTGCGTCTCAGGCACGCGGTGATCTTCCGCCGGTACGCCGTAAATCAAGTAGTTATAGAGTGCGTCAATGTCCGCATCGGTCATCGATGCGAAGGCGGTGTAAGGCATTGCCGGATAGAGATAACCGCCATCCGGCCGTCGGCCTTCCCGCATTACGCGCCGAAAGTCGCTCAGTGAATAACGGCCAATGCCATTCAGCCGTGAGGGAGAAATATTGGTGGCGATGATATCGCCCAGAGGAGATGAGATCCGGTAACCGCCAGAAAAGGGGTTGCCGTTATCGGGATTGCGGTGGCAGGCCGAGCAATCACCTGCAATCGCCAGATATTCACCGCGCTTAAGCGTCGCCTCATCAGGGTTTGCCCGCACCAGCACCGGAAGCAGCAACAGAAAGACCAGCGTCATTCGCATCATTACAACTCCCGAATCAGGGTGTCAGCCAGACGGAGCGCCAGCGCGATGCCGGTCAGCGTCGGATTCACCGTGGCTGAGGTTGGCATGACCCCGGTGGTGGCGAGAAACAGATTTGAATGATCCCAGCTGCGACAGTGCGCATCGACCACCGAGTCGCGTGGGTTGTCGCCCATAATCGTGGTGCCCATGATGTGATACTGATTACGCCATCCTGTGGGTGCCTCAACTATTTCGCCATTAAAGGCCATCAGAAAATTAGCGAAATCCCGGTAAGCCTGTGCACGCATGCCGCGGACATAACCGTCCAGCTGATAGTTCACCTGCAGCATGGGTAGTCCGATAGCATCACGCCGGCTCGGGTGCGGAATCACGCGATTGGTGGGGCTGGGCAGAGTTTCACTCATGGTGCTGATGTTCATGATGCGCGAAGCGCGATCGCGAATCGCCGCATCAAGTTCACGTCCCATCAGCCTTGCTTTAGCAGTGACGGTGTCACGTCAATATTCGGCACCAGATTGCGCAACGAATAGCGAATGGCAGAGTGTTGGGCACGGCTCGGCTCATCGCGTCGGGTGGCAATACTGCCGTGCTGAACGGAACCACGGCCTGTCCAGAGGGGTTCATCCGCCAGAAACGTCATGCTTAAACCGGTGTGATCCATCAGATTGCGGCCAACCTGATCGGAACTGTTCGCCACCTCCGACATCAACAGCAATTTTGCAGTTTCCAGCCCATGGCAGCCACGATGAATTTTTTCGCGCGGAGTCGCACATTACGGCCGTCAGGTTTGCGGTAGTGCACCGCGACGATCTGATTGCCAGCGCCCTTCTCCAGCTGCCAGGCGACCGATTCAGTGCGCAGATCAACGCCCAGCGCCACCGCTTTATCCACATGCATATCACCGGAATACATGGCACCGATGGGACAAACCGGTTCGCAGTTGTTGTTGCCGGCACAGGCTGGACGACCATCGTAAGGCTGCGAAATCCGGGCATGCGGTTCATGTATCACCTGGTAACCGAGCGGCCCAAGTCTGGCCTGCATCCGTTGCACCATGTAGGGTTTGGCTTCCGGTGGCAAAGGATAAGGCGCGGAACGCGGTGGCCATGCCGCCCGGCCCTGACCGCTTTGATCCTCATCAGCGCTGCCCACTACGCCAATTTCACGCTCGGCGAGAAGATACCAGGGTTCGAGATCGTCATAATCTATCGGCCAGTCGCGGCCAACGCCGTAAACGCTTTTTAGTTTGAAATCATTCGGCAACAGCCGCCAGCAGGCGGATGCCCAGTGGCGGGTACTGCCGCCAGCCACTTTCAGAAAGCTGGTGACATACTGAAAATCCGCATCGCCGTGCGCCTCAATGTAGCCATCGGTATAACTATTGGGTGCCAGGCAGGTTCGGATAAGGCGCGCACCAGTTACGCTTGCTGGCGCTGTTGCGGTAATTTTCTACCACTTTCCAGCGCGGAATGTAGGGTCCCGCCTCCAGCATAATCACCGACTTGCCGGCTCTGGCCATTTGACAGGCTGCGTTGGCGCCCAGTGCGCCAGAGCCAATAATCACCACGTCGGCATCATACTGCGTCATGATTTACGTCCTCTGCATGGCTCAGCAGACGCACCGCATCGGCATGGGTTCTGGCTCGCCCTTCCACCATCGCCAGCCATTCGGGCTGCGGCTCGGTGATAACGCGGGCTGCACGCGGCGAGTCGGTGCCCCAGGCGGTGATGTTTTCCGGCATCGGGGGCGCAGTTACACCCTCTGGCACCGCCTGCCAGTAATCATGTCCGCGCTGCGAATAGGAGGGGCGTGGCGTAATACTGACCGTTGGCTCATACATCAATGCCGAGAGGAACGTGACAAACTGCGCGTCGTCAGTGGCGCGGGTAGTGGCAGGATTACCGGTATAGCCCAGATACCACGGCGTGATAATGGACAGCGCGGTTGTAACCTCCTCTTCAGAGAGCTGCGCGAGACGCTCTTCCGGCGACAGGTGGATATGGCGACGTAAGCGTTCAGCCAGCCGCGTAAGTTGCTGGTCAAAATCGTGCGTCTGGCGGGATAGCAACAGATAGAGACGCTGACTGATGGCCGGATCCAGTCCCTGTCGACCCGTTAAGGTCTGGCTGACAAAAAGTAATGTCTCTTCACTGCCGGACCCGGCCAGCGCAGCAGGCATGATAGCGGGCACGCTGATAATGACGCTTGATGAAATCATCATGCGCAGGAATGTACGCCTGTTCATTTTTCCTCCAGGTGTAGGTAGGGTAAGAAATAATGCGGATTAAACGGCGTATTTTTTATTTTGAATCCGCTGATTCAGCCATTTATCGATGCTCCAGGGGCCGGCACCGTGAATTATTAGCATCAGGAATCCGGCACAGCAGGATATATTTTTCAGCCACACCATCAGATGGGCGTGCGAATAACCGG
Organism: Pantoea brenneri; assembly: GCA_002095305.1. Lineage (GTDB taxonomy): Bacteria > Pseudomonadota > Gammaproteobacteria > Enterobacterales > Enterobacteriaceae > Pantoea > Pantoea brenneri. The sequence continues at coordinate 17,199 of MIEI01000058.1, read as the reverse complement.
GATAAAAAAGAAATGCGGAAAGCAGAGAAAAAATCACCATGAAAATGCAAACAAAACGGGTTAAAAATCCGAACGTTATGGCGAGACTGCCTGCAACTTCCAGCAAAATAACCCACGGTAGAAAATAATCTGACACGCCGTTTTGACGCATCAAAATTAAGTTCTCATCGTAATGAATTATTTTATCGATGCCGGATGTGAAAAAAAGTGCGACAGCGAGCAGGCGCGATAAAGCCCAGATAAACATTTTATAATTTTTCATTTTTTATTAGCTTGAGGTAAGCGTTGTTATTTTTAAAATAGGCCTCAATCAATAAATTTTTTTTGACTTTTTGTGCGGTGAGTCATTTCACCGCATCGCCATCGCGCTCAAAAAGGTTTCACCACTGCCAGCGTTTTTCAGCCAGCTCAACCAGCAATCGTGCGGCTGGTGTCAGTTCGCTCAGCGATCGGTATTGCCAGCCAAAAGTCCGCGGCATGATCACCAGCGGCAGTGTGATTTCTACCAGCGACGGTGGAGTCATCTCCTCCTGCAACAGGCGGCGCGAAAGAAAACTCAACAGCTGAGTCTGCGCCAATACCTGGCGAAGCGGCGATATAGTATTACTCTCCATCTGCACTTTTGGCGCGGCATAGCCGCCGCTCAGCAGGCGTTGTTCAAGCCACTGCCGGGTCGCAACCTGCGGCGAGGGTAATAACCACTGAAAGCGGTTCAGTTGTTCAGGCGTGGGATGCAAACCCGCCAGTGGATGAAAGCAGCTGGCAGCCACCACCACTGGATCTTCCATCAACGGGCGGGTAATAAATTCATCGCTCTTATCCGGTAAAAATCCCAGGATCAAATCCAGTTTGTTTTCCCGCAGCCGTGACTGCAGCAGATCGTTCAGCCCTACCTGCACTTCAAGCACCACGGTAGGCGCATGCTGCAGTAATTCACGGGTTAAATGCGGCAGCATAAATTCGGCTGCGGTAGCTGCAACACCGAGGCGGATCACCCCGGCGGTTCCCGCGCCGAGGGCATTTAAATCCTGCTGCGTCACCTGCATCAGGTGCAGAACTTTTTGAGCGCGTTCACAAAGTAGTAACCCTGCTTCCGTCAATTGTATCCCGCGTCCCACCTTCAGAATCAGCCGCGTTGAGCATGATTTTTCCATGCGCTGAATGCACTTTGTCAGCGCCGGCTGAGTAATACCAAGGGCTTGCGCCGCTTTGCCAAGGTGAGCGGTTTCACGTACCACCACCAGGTAACGCAGGTCTTTAAGCTCCATTCATTCCTCGCAGGAATCAAATCATAAAGAACAGAGAATATTATTTATCAATTCAACCTGCCAGGCTAAATGAAAATTAACACTGGAGTAACACATGAGCTGGAGAATCCTGATGACCGCCCCGACGTTAGGGGCCGGAGGACAACACGCACTGGCCGAGGCAGGATGCGAAGTACATTACCTGCATGACAGCCAGGATGAGGCCGAGGTTGAGAGAGTGATGGCGCGCATCCCTTTTGATGCGGTTATTTCCCGCACGGTTGCCCTTTCCCGTCGCGCCATCACCGCCTGCCCGAGCCTGAAGGTGATTTGTAAACACGGCGTTGGCGTCACCAATATTGACGTCGAGGCGGCTACCGAACAGCATATTCCGGTATTTACCACGCCCGGCACCAATGCGCAGTCGGTGGCTGAACTGACCATCGGCTTGATGCTGAACGCGGCACGCCGCATAAGCTGGTATCAACAGGAAATCGAGGCGGGTCGCTGGACCCGCAACGGCGGCGGTATTGAACTCAGCGGCAAGACGCTGGGTGTGGTGGGCTTTGGTGAAATTGGCCAGCGGGTTGCCCGTATTGCACACGCAATCGGGATGCGCGTCTGCTTTTACGATCCGGCGGTTGGCGATCAGCAGACAAATCTGCCTGGCGAACAGGTCAGTTCACTGGACAGCCTGCTGACCCAAAGCCACGTAATCAGCCTGCACTGCCCGGTCAATGCGGCAACACGTCAGATGCTGAACAGCCGCACGCTGGCGCTGTTACCGCCCGGCGCAGTGATCATCAATACCGCGCGCGGTGAGTTGATCGATGAAGCCGCGCTGGATGCGGCGCTGCGTAACGGTCAGCTTTTCGCAGCCGGACTGGATACCGTCGCCTCGGAGCCTCTCCCCGCCGATCACCCTTTTCGCACGCTGAACAATCTGCTGCTGACGCCGCACATTGGCGGCTCGACGCCTGAAGCGCTGGATGCGGTGGCGCGTTTTGCGGCGCGTCAGTGTCTCGATTTTCTGGCAGGTCATGCGGTAAATCCAGTGACCTGTGTTAACCGAACTGTACTTAAGGAGCGCTCATGACAACCGATAACCGCTGGCCTGCTGGCTATTTTATTGGGCAACGTGGATCCCTGCCCGATGCTGACACCATCGACGCCTTCCGCCGTTTACCGGTGCCGAATATCGGAGACTGCATGGGACGCAGCTGCGGCGCATCCGGATTACAGGCTTATCATAATGACCCGCAGCATGTACTCTGCGGCCCGGCGCTGACGGTCAAGGTCCGTCCCGGCGATAACCTGATGATCCACAAAGCGATAGAGATGGCCCAGCCGGGCGATGTTCTGGTCATTGATGGATCGGGCGATCTTACCCAGGCGCTGATCGGTGGGCTGATGCGTACCTCCGCGCTGGCGAAAGGTATCGCGGGTTTTGTCATTGATGGCGCGATTCGGGACATCAACGAATGGGCAGAAGGCGGCGTCGCTCTCTGGGCCCGGGGAAATACGCTGCGCGGGCCTTCGAAGGAAGGCCCTGGCGAGATCAACGTCACCATACAGTGCGCGGGGCTGGTGGTGGCACCAGGCGATTTAATCGTTGCCGATGCGGATGGTGTGATTGCGATTCCACAGCAGCAGCTCGCGTCGTTACTGCCCCGGGTACGTGAACATGAGCAGCGCGAAGCGCGCATTCGCGAAAATAACCGGCAGGGCACCGCCGATCCGGAACGTTTTAACGCGATTTTACGTGCTAAGGGGTGCCCGCTGTGATCAATAAAAAACATACCCGCTCGCTCAGCCTGCTGACACTGCTGTCGGCAATGATGACAACAACCTGTGTCGCTGCCGAGGATCAGCTGCCGGTTCAGTTACCGACGCAGCAGGACAGTCGTTTGCAGCAGGTTGAAACTTCACCGCGCGTCTGGAATGGCGTTACGGTCAGCGCGGATGGGCGCATTTTTGCTTCGCTGACACAGTCTGAAGGCACCGGTTTGCAGCTGGCTGAAGTGAAGAACGGGCAACTCGAAGCCTGGCCAGACAAGGCGTGGAATCAGTGGGACAGCAAGGACCCGTCCCATCATTTTTTACATGTTAATGCGCTGCGATTTGGCCCTGATGGCGATCTGTGGGTCATGGATGCTGGCAATAAAGGGATCGGTACCGGCGACAAAGCGGTAGAAGGCGGCGCCAAACTGGTACGCATCAATATTCAGACGCGCAAAGTTGTGGCGAGCTATCTCTTCAGGCTCCCACGCTGAAGCCCGCCAGCTATCTGGATGATGTCCGTTTTAATGGTGATTTTGCCTATATCACTGACCCAGGCGCAGTCGGGCTGGTGGTGCTGAACCTGAAAAATGGCCAAAGCTGGCGCGTGCTGGATAATCACCCGCTCTCCATCGATCATCAACCAATCTATGCTGATGGGAAAAAGCTTTTCTTACGCGACGGGCGTGAAAAGCGGGTAGGACTGGATCAGCTCGAAGTCTCTCCTGATGGCAAATGGCTCTATTACCAGGCTATTCCGGGGCCGATGGCGCGAATAGAGACCCGTTATCTTAATGATGCAACGCTAACGGCTGAAGAGGTTGCCCGTCACACACAGAAGTTTGTTGAAACCTGGAGCACCGGTGGTACCGCTATTGATGCTGACGGCAATCTCTATGCATCGGATATCAACACGCGTTCGGTGAAACGTATTACCCCGCAGGGTGATGTGAGCACGGTGATTCAGGATCCCCGACTGGTCTGGATTGATGCGATGTGGATCTCTGAGGGGCAACTCTGGATGCCATCGGCGCAGATTAACCGGACTCCGGCGACAACCGGCGGTAAGCCTTCTGTGGTGGAGTACCCGGTTAAGCTCTATCGGCTGAGTTTGCCGGTCGCGCCTTCACCGCGCGATCATCAATAATTGACAGGCCCGTTAATTCGGGCCGAATTATCAGGCTTTAGCCAGAAAGTAATTAATCGTTCTCAGACGTAAGTATCGCCTTTAATCATCATCACCTTGCGTGATTTGAAATTTGTTAAAAACATGAGTCAGCGCACAGGAATAATCTTTTTATTGATTGTTAACAGCATCCTTTTTTTCTGATAATGGCTGAATCATTAATAATAACGTTAGTGCACATCGCATTGAATTAAAATCCGCTACGTTTTCTGTTTGTCGCTGACGGACGGGCGATCTCCCTGCAACAGGATAAAATATGTTACTTATTATCAGTCTGCTCATGATAGCCGTGTTTATTGGTCTGTTAATGACCAAAAAGCTCTCTGCCCTGACGGCATTGATTGTGGTGCCAACCCTGTTTGCATTATTAGCAGGGAATGGTTTAGAGACGGGCGATATGGTAATTAAAGGATTGCGCACCGTTGCGCCAACCGGCGTCATGCTGATTTTCGCCATGCTCTATTTTATGAGCGTAACGGATGCCGGTATGTTCGATCCGATCATTAAGAAAATTGTTTCAGCCGTAGATGGTGATCCGGTGAAAATATTTTTCGGCACGGTGCTGCTGGGTTTTATCGTCGCACTGGACGGCGATGGTGCAACCGTTTATATGATTGTGCTTTCCGCGTTTCTGCCGATCTATGAGCGCATCGGGTTGTCGAAATTAAAATCAGCGTGTTTGCTATTACAGTGCACCGGCCTGGGGAATATGTTTCCCTGGGGTGGCCCGACGGCACGTGCTGCAACAGCCGTACATGCAGAGATCAGCACGCTGTTTGTTCCCTTAATGCTGCCCTTACTGGCTTGTGTGATCTGGACTTTTGTCATGGCGTTTATACTGGGACGGCATGAACGCAAACGAATTGGCTGGAACGGCGATTCGGCAGAGAAGCCCCCGCTGGTCTTCGAAGCTAAAGCCTGTGCAAGCTGGCGCTTCTGGACAAACTGGGTATTAACCATTGCACTCATTACGCTGCTGGTGCTGGACCTGGTGCCAATGGCCTATCTGTTTATGCTGGCGACGGCAATAATGTTTCTGGTTAATTTTCCTCGTCTCGACCAGCAGCAGGAGCAGCTTGGCCGGCATGCGCCGGCGATTCTTTCTGTCGCCAGCTTAATTTTTGCGGCGGCGGTATTTACCGGGATTTTTTCAGAAACAGGGATGGCAAATGCACTCGCGCAGGCGATTGTGAACGTTATTCCTGCGGCGTTAGGACCTTATTTAGCCGTGATTACCGCCTTGATCAGTATTCCGGTAACCTGGCTGGTTTCAAATGATGTTTTTTACTTTGGTATGTTGCCCGTTCTGGTTCAGGCAGCCAGCCATTATGGTATTGCGCCAGTAGAGATGGCGCGTGCTGCGCTGGTGGGCCAGCCGGTTCATATATTAAGTCCGCTGGTCGCATCGACTTATCTGCTGGTGGGCATGCTGAAACTGGATTACGCCCAGACGCAGCGATTCACGTTACGCTGGTCATTTATTACCAGTATCGTGTTCTTTTTAACCTGCCTGTTACTGGGTGCCTTCCCTTTTTATCAGAACGTTTAATCTTAAAAATAGCAGGATGATCGATTGAAATATCATCTTGCCTGCTTAGGGCAACGTGCATCATATAAATTTTAACGGGTTTAATATCGATGATGAATCTGCCTGGCAGAATCACCTTATCAATCAGATTAATGCTGTTCTGAAAAATGCATGTTCCTTTAATAAAAAAATTAATATTAAAATTTGCAGCACTGTTAATCTATTTTTAATCTGACTGGTACAGCAAAGCCTCTGGGTTTTTAATTAGCGAGTTTGTTAAGTATAAAAAAATAACATGTCAGAACTTTGGCCGCACAACCCCCTGGTATGCAGGTGTGAGACGAGTGCAATGCTAATGCCAATGCCAATGCCAGAATAGACTCAGGTAAGACGTAGCGCAAAATGGCCTGAAGCTGGCTACCCGCTGGCTTCGGCAACCCTCTCCTTCGGTTGTCGCAGTACGGATCAATGATCGCTGTTCATTACGCAACTGAGTTCGTATAATTGTACTTATACGAAGTCAGATTAATGAAATGCTGTGCGCTCAGGCTGGATACCCGCCAGTCTCAGGGTAAAAAATGGCAACGCTACGTGAATTCTGGCCGGTTATCCCCCTGCCGGTATCACAGAATTGACGTAGCGCGATCACCGGCAAAAAGGTCAATAAACGAGCAGAAATGACGAAGTTAATCCCGCTGGCCAATCTGAGTAACCCGCCGCATGCTGACATCACGGAACAGCTAAAACAATTTGTTCAGGACAAAGAGGCTTTTTCACCCAATACCTGGCGGCAGCTGCTGAGCGTAATGCGGATCTGTAGCCAGTGGGCAGAGGATAATCAGCGCAATTTTCTGCCTATGGCAGCCGATGATCTGCGAGATTATCTGTCGTTTCTGGCAGAGAGCGGGCGGGCATCCTCAACCGTGTCGTCACATGCCGCGCTGATCTCAATGTTACACCGTAACGCCGGACTGCCGGCCCCTAATCACTCGCCGCTGGTTTTTCGTGCCATGAAGAAGATAAATCGGGTAGCGGTGATGAAAGGAGAACGAGCCGGACAAGCCGTACCGTTCAGACTGACCGATCTGCTGGCGCTGGATGAGCGGTGGAGCCGTTCACTCCGCTTGCAGGAGCTGCGTGATTTAGCATTTTTACACGTGGCGTACGCGACTCTGCTGCGTATCAGTGAGCTGGCACGACTGCGGGTGCGGGATGTCTCTCACGCCACGGATGGAAGAGTGATCCTCGACGTCGGCTGGACCAAAACCGTTGTTCAGACCGGCGGACTGGTTAAAGCGTTGAGTTCCCGTTCAACGCAACGGCTTGAAGCATGGATTGATGCGGCGGGTCTTGCCAGCCAGCCTGATGCTTACCTGTTTAGTGCAGTGCACCGCTCTGGTCGGGTGATCACTGCCGGGGCGCCGATGAGTACCCGGGCACTGGAACAGATTTTCTCCCGCGCCTGGTCTGCCGCTGGAAATAACGGTCCTGTTAACGCCAATAAAAACCGCTACACCGGCTGGAGTGGGCACAGCGCCCGCGTCGGCGCAGCGCAGGATATGGCCGCCAAAGGCTACTCTATCGCCCAGATTATGCAGGAGGGTACCTGGAAAAAACCGGAAACCCTGATGCGTTATATTCGCCATGTCGATGCTCATAAAGGCGCTATGGTGGATTTCATGGAACAGCACACAGACTGACCGCAGGTAACGGATCGCAGTCTTTCGCTTTGCTGCCAGAAGTTATCCACAGAAAAAGTGGACAGCCTGTGTGTAAGCCGGTACTCACTATCCTGATGTTCTTGTCAGATCAGCGACATAGCCCGATAACGGCTAACTGGCGCTGTTTCCCGCCGATGAGCAGAAATAACGCCCGCGCATCCTCTGTCAGGCGCGGCTTAGCAGGTCGGGCTTTACGGCCACCACTACTTTTCCTTTTGCATGTCCCTGCTGCAAATGGAGCAGCGCCGCGGCCGCCTCATCAAACGGGAATACGCTATCGATAACCGGTCTGATATCTCCCGCCTCAACAGACTGGACGATCTGACGAAGTTGCTGGCCATCAGGCCGGACGAAAAGGAATGAATATGCCACGCCGCGTTTTTTCGCCAATCGTTTTATCCGGCGGCTTAGTAATCCGACGATCGCGGTAATGATGACGTTGAGTCGGCGTGCCCGGGCAAACCCGACGTCTAACGGACCAACCAGAGAGATTATCCTGCCGCCGGGCCTGAGAATATCCGGATACTTTTCAATCTCGTCTCCTCTCAACGTAGCCAGCACCAGATCATAATCCCGCAGTTCCGCCTCAAACGGCTGTCTGGTGTAGTCCAGCACCCGATCTGCGCCGAGGCGAGATACCCATTCAACATTGCCGCTGCTGGTCGTGGTGGCAACCGTAGCACCTGACAGTTTAGCCAGCTGAATAGCCAACGAACCGATGCCGCCTGCACCGGCGGGGATGAAGACTTTCTGGCCTGGCTGCAGTCCGCCGCGTTCGATCAACGCCTGCCAGGCCGTCAGGCTCACCATCGGCAGCGAAGCGGCCTGAATAAAATCGAGATTGACCGGCTTCAGCGCGGCCGCAGTTTCATTCACCAGGGTAAATTCGCTCAGCGAGCCGTAATCACTGTCAAAGGTGCTGGCAATGATCGCATCGCCAGGCTTAAAGCGCGTGACCTGGCTGCCGGTGGCAACCACAATCCCGGCCAGATCGCTTCCGATAACCGCGGGTAAGGTTAACGGCAGCACCAGCTTAAATATACCGGCAGGTATCATATTATCGATGGGATTGAGGCCTGCGGCATAGACTTCAACCAGCAACTGATCTGCCGCCGGCGCCGGTAAGGTTATCGACTGAAAACCGCTCTGAGGTTGCTTGCCGTAACGTTTAAAGGTAAACGCGCGGTGGGTTTTATTCTCCATTGGCTCTCTGCCCTTTCGGTTCAGTGGCCCGTCGGTCGTCGAGCTGAAGGCTATTGCGTACCGCTTTATCAAGCAGGCCGGCGGGTGCAAATCGGCGCAGAAACGCCAGCCTGCCGGCTAATTTGCCGACCGTGTAGCGCCGCTTTGGCTGAGTGCTTTGCGCCACTTTTACAATCACATCAGCCACACTCTCTGGCTGCTCTGCTTTCGCCATCGCCTGACTGACAACGGCGGTTAATTTGTTGCGTATCGCCGCATATTCCTCAAGCGGAAGGTCCGCCTGCTGGCTGTTGCTCTCAAAATCGGTGCGGGTATACGCCGGCTCGATGACAGAGACTCGTATTCCCTGAGTGCGCAATTCGTGATCCAGCGCTTCGGAATAGCCTTCAACCGCATGTTTACTGGCGGCGTACAGCGCGACATAAGGCAGCGGGATGAGGCCAATAATCGAGCCAATATTGATGATGCGTCCCCCGCCCTGGCGGCGCATCTGAGGGATCACGGCACAGGTCATCCGTACCATCCCGAAGAAATTGGTATCGAACAGATGTTTTGCCTGGCCGATTGAACTCTCTTCAGCGGCTGCCGGCGCAATGCCATATCCGGCGTTATTCACCAGCAGGTCGATGCGTCCTTCCCGTTGCAGGAGTTCTTCTATCGCCGCAGTAACCGAATCATCGTTGGTCACATCCAGCATCAGCAATGGAAAAGCGTGGTCGCCTGCTGTCCTGCCGCGCCGGCTGGTCCCATATACCCGGTAACCTGCAGCGATCAGTTTGTCAGCGGTGACTTTGCCGATACCGGATGATGCCCCGGTAACCAGCGCCACAGGTCTAACATTCATATCGGGATCCTTTGATTAAATAATGTCAATGATGAGATTCAGCGGTCAGAAACTGGACTAATGATGATGTTCATAATCTATAATGTCAATCGCTTTGATTACGATCATCATAAATGTATGATGGCGTCACGATAAGCAGGAGGTAGTCAGCAATGAAAGTGTCTAAACAGCAGGTACAGGCAAATCGGGCGCATATCGTGAAAACAGCGTCAGAACTGTTTCGTGCCCGAGGGTTTGACGGCATTGGCGTGGCAGAACTGATGTCAGCGGCGGGATTCACCCACGGTGGGTTTTACAAACACTTTCAGTCAAAAGCCGATCTGATGACGGAGGCGGTGGCCGGTGGATTTTCTCAGGCAGCCGCGCAGCTGAAAGGGGCAGACAAGGAGGCGTTTATTGCGGATTACCTGTCACATCGCCACCGTGATTCAATGGCCACAGGTTGTATGATGGCGGCGCTGGGCGCGGATACCGCCCGCCAGCCGGACGAGGTTAAACAGGCCTTTGCCGCCGGGCTGGAGAATCAACTGGCCGCGTTAACCACCGAAAGCGGGCAGGCCGCCAGCGACCGGGCGGAATTAATCACCACCATTGCCCAGATGGTCGGTGCCATGGTGTTATCTCGGGCCTGTCCGGATGACGATCCGCTGGCAGAGGAAATACTTCAGGTATGCCGTGCGCACATACTTAATAAGCCGGCTGGGGGCTGATTCCATCTCCGCCAGCGGCCTTTGCAGCACCGCCGGCGGGAGGGGTCAGGATTACTGCGCGAAGCTATCCTGTTTACCACAACTGCTTTTGCAGCCACCGCAGCCCGAACCGCTGGTGACCACGGGCAGCGTAAGCGGATGTTGTTTTATCCGGTTGCCCGATTTGTGCATGGCCAGCAGGATCAGCGCATTCACTGCGAGCACGCTGATCAGGCAGGTGGCGCTGAACGCAGGATGCTCGGCAAACGTGACGCTCTGATAAAACAGAGTGGCGGTGGTATAGGCGATGTTGAGTCCCCAGAAGAATGAGAACAGCATCCAGTTACGGCCCGCTTCACGGGCAATGGCGCCCATCACCGATACACAGGGAACATACAGCAGGACAAAAATCAGATAGCTGTAGGCCGCAATGCCGTCGCCAAATTTGGCCGACATCACGCTCATCTGGCCCGCCGCCATTTCGCCATCACCTTTGCTGGCATCGATAGGATGGGCCAGCGCATCGATACTGAATGCGGCTGTCAGACCAGCCCAGGTCTCGGTCAGCGAATCCTTCAGCTCGTCAATCAGATTGAATTGCTGTGGGTCAAAGGTGCCACTCTGCACGGCTTCACTGGTATAAAGGCTGTTAAGCGTACCGACCACCACTTCTTTGGCCATGATGCCGCTAACTAAACCGACCGTAGCCTGCCAGTTATCCGGCATTACGCCGATAGGCAGCAGAACGGGGGTGATCTGCTTACTGGTGGTGGCCAGCGCAGAGTGGTTGATATCGTCGACCGGCTGTCCGTTAAACGAGAAGCTGGTCAGCACGCCGATTAACATACTGACCAGGATAATCACCCGGCCGGCCCGTACCACAAACATCTTCAGTCGCTGCCAGGTCTGGATCAGCAGACTCTTCAGATGCGGTCGGTGGTAAACCGGCAGTTCCATGATAAAGGGTGAGGCTTCGCCACCCAGCAAAGTGTGCTTAAGAACTAAGCCGGTAACGATCGCCACCACAATACCCAGCAGATAGAGTGAAAAGACCAGGCTGGAGCCATGGGCGCTGAAGAAAGTGGCAGCGAAAACTGCAAAGATGGCCAGTCGCGCTCCGCAGGACATAAAGGGCGCATCAGTACCGTGAGCAGCCGTTCACGCGGCGTATCCAGAGTACGGGCTCCCATAACCGAAGGCACATTGCAGCCAAATCCAACAATCAGCGGCACAAAGGATTTACCGGGCAGCCCCAGTGATTGCATCAGGCGATCCATGACAAAGGCGGCGCGTGCCATATAACCGGAATCTTCCAGAAACGAGAGGAAAAGGAACATCAGCCCAATCTGTGGGATGATCGGCAGCACGGTGTTGATGCCCGCCCCTATCCCCTGCGCCAGAAAAACGGTCAGCCAGGCCGGAAAATGACAGACGTAGCCCAGCCACTGCGCACCGTGGATAAATATCGCCACCGAGCTGCTGTCAAACAGCGGCTGTAAAGCGGCACCGATATTAATCGACAATACAAACATCACGTACATCACCGCCAGAAAGATCGGAATACCCAGCCAGCGGTTCAGCACGATGTTATCAATCCGGCTGGTCAGGCTGCCGGGCGCGGCGTGATGAATGTTACTGACGGCGGCGCACAGTGCGTGGATCGCACGGTAACGGTAATCGGCAATCAGCACCCCGGTATCACCACCGGCCTGCTGAACGATCGCCGGCAACTGCGGCACCAGCGTCGGGCAGAGCTGCTGACTGTTGATATCGCCTTCCAGTAACTGTAATGCCAGCCAGTAACGTTTTTGCGGCGATATCGAAGCAGGCATCAGCGTGCAAAGTTGAGTAATCGCGGCTTCAACATTTTCCGGATAGCGCACCCGCTCTGGTGCGGTGTAGCGGTGCGGATGATCAATCAGCGCCTTGAGCTGTGCGATGCCTTCGCCGCGGGTCGAAGTCAGCGAGACCACCGGGCAGCCCAGCCGCGCTGACAAGGCATCAACATCAATAACGATATTCTGGCTGGCGGCGATATCCTGCATATTGAGGGCCACAATGCAGGGGACACCGAGTTCGAGTAGCTGAAACGTCAGGAACAGATTGCTTTCAAGGTTCGACGCATCCACCACGTTAATCACCAAATCGGCGTGATCGTTGTACAGATACTGGCAGGCGATACTTTCGTCGATTGAGCTTTCAGCCGAGAGCGTGGTGAGAGACCGGGTACCGGGCAGATCGATAAGCCGTACATCAGACTGAGCAGTAAAAAATTGTCCTTCTTTACGCTCGACCGTCACACCGGCCCAGTTACCGACCCGCTGGCGGGCACCAGTGAGCTGATTGAATAAAGTTGTTTTACCGGTATTAGGATTACCGATCAGCCCAATGGTTATGTTTTTCATGAGACCATTTCCTCAAGAACGATGGCATCGAGGTCACGCTGACGCACCGCCAGACTCACCCGGCGGGTACGGATTTGCACCGGGTCGCCCATTGGTGCGACACGGATAATCTCAATCACCGCCCCCGGGAGCATGCCTATGGTGAGTAATTTCTGACGCCAGGCCGGATTCACCGCGGCTGATAGCCGAGGATTCGATAGGTACTGTGCATGTTCATCGACATATAACCATCTGGTTGGTGGTAAGAGGCAGTGATTATATAAATGATAAGCATTCCGGAATTTGATCTAAGATCAGGCGAAGCGGATTAATGTCAGGAAACGTCAACTCTGTTTCAACTAACAGCAGATTGAGTCCGTAACGTCAGCATCTGACAGGCTCGCGGGTAGTCAGATACCCGCGACCCGTGCCGGCCGCCGCTTAAAACCGTGCCCTGCCAGACATGACGGATTTACCGCCACACCAGACAATCACTAAGCCCAACGTCCCGGTGAGCTGATTTTATGGCGCAGGTGACATGAAATCAGGGATTTCCGGGGGCTTGCGGTTGGCTGCCGATCAGGTAGTTAACTACTAGCGGCTTAGTTACATCATTCAATGCAACGATATAAACATATCGGGCCTGCGGCCCGGCGGCGCGCCTCGTCAGGAGGTCATTCCGGGCGCATGTCTGAGGTTTGCACCCGACAACGATCAGGTCGATCGCCGTACTTTCACATCGCAGCGGACTCTGTATGGAGGGGCTCAGCGGTAACGCCGGACTACCAAAATAAAAATCTTATTACAGGATGATGTAACTATTAGCGGTAACCGCCTTGCCTGTCACTGGCGGTTGTTCGCAAACGCGATACGCCATCTGTAGCGCAGGCCCCGCCCGGCCTGCTTCGGCTATGCCATTTAATCTAAACGAAATCGGCGGCTTATTTCTGCGTCAGCCAGAAACCATCTTCTTCTTTTTCAATCGACATCTCGCTGCCCTGTTTAACCAGATTAACCAGACGAAAAAACTCATCGCCTGAAATATTCCAGCTAAGCCGGATGCGCGCCCGGCTGCCCTGTTCCAGTAGCGTTGCGGCTTGCGTGAATGAAGTGGCGCTGATAACTGTCTGATCCGAACTGTTCATACCTGTCCTTAACCGTTAGCAGCAGAAGAAAGCTGTCCCGGATGCTAAAGGGCGATTCTCTGATGCTGACCCGCCAGGCGAACGATCGCAGCCGGTTTTCTGCCGCTGTATCGCAGCTCACGGGTCACATCTGCCAGCCAACATAGTCGGCTACACCGCCGGTTAAATTTATCGCCAATCGTCTTCGGGGATTAACCGAAGCGTTAAACGAGCGCTATTTTAGGCAGCCGGACAGCGGATTGATGCTGGCAGAAATCTTAAAACCCGGTTTTTAATGTAACCATTACGGCAGCCGGTTCGGCTAATTAACGTCACTGCCTCGCTTGCCGACCCGCAGAAAGCGGAGAAGGTGGCGATGTAATAGGCTGAGCCCGCCGGCAAAAGCGTTTGTCTGGTCGAATTTTTCCGGAAAAGAATGGCCGTAATATATTTCTCTTTCCAACAGATTTAACCGAACCCGTGCAGATACCCTTTTCAAACCGATTACCGGCTGGCCGAATCGTTCACGCTGCGCTATTTCACCGTGCCGTTGTTCAGAAACTGGCCTGCTCAGGCAGGAAAATTTGCCCGAGCCGGGATTATTCCGCGGCTCTTTATCGCCGGATTAGGGGCTGCTGGACCGAAGCAAATAATGGGCGCGATTCAGTGATGTTCTGACAGCATCAGCTGTCACTACTGTAATTCAGCCGCCTTGTTTCTCGGCGGGTGCGCCAGCATTAATACGGTAGCGGAAGTGCATCTCTGCCGGTAAGTAAAGGGCTTCATTGATCAACAATGATCTGGATCATTACAGGCTTATTAAAACAAACTCAGGCCTCAACGTTAACGACCGGTTTAATAAACGAGGGTGAAAATGCAGCGTCCCGACAATACCGGGCGTCATTAACAGACTGTATCAGGAAGTAAAAATGAAATTCTCAGCAACCGTTAAAAAAACGTTATTTCCCCTTGGTTTGCTCACTGCGGTGATACTGGTCGCAGGATGCTCAAGCAATTAAGTCATCTCGACCCGCGACGGACATATGATTTCCACCCACGGCAAACCCGCCAAAGATAAAGAAACCGGTCTGATCTCCTATCAAGATACCGACGGTAATACGCATCAACTGCAGCAGCAGGATGTAAAAGAGATTGTTGAAAAATAGCGATTTATTGACTTAAAACGAGACTGCAAAGCAGCCATTGTTACACCAGGGATTACTAAAAATGAAAACAACTGTGATTGGCATCAGCCTGCTGCTGTGTGCTTCGTCATCGGCTATGGCCATCGGCCTGAGCGCAGAGCAGGGTAAAAACTTTACTGCCCTCGACGCAGAAATCGGGCGATCTACAGGCGGACTTTATCTGGATAGCCAGTGGGTTAAAAACACCGATGACGGCGTGCAGATTGGACAGGCAGGCACCGGTTATAGCCTGGAATTAGGCCCGGTAATGCTGTCCGCTGGCATCAAAGCCACCTATATCGGCGGTAAGAAAGGCGATAACGGCGTCGCCTTCCCGGTCGGTGGCGGTGTAAGGCTGAATCTGCCCGCTAACTTTGCCCTCTACGGAGAGGGATATTCGGCTCCCGAATCCTTCGCTAACAGCGTTAAAAATTTCGTTGAGGCCGATGGCGGAATCAGCTGGACACCGATGTTGCCACTGACGCTGAAAGCGGGTTATCGCTATGCGGGCGTGGATGGCAAAGATGGACGTCCCGGTCATACGCTGATTGACGGTCCCTTCATTGGTGGCGGTGTTACCTTCTGATCGGCTTACCCTGCTCCCTCTTTTTTCTGTCAACTGGCCGGTACGCTGCAAGGTCTGCCGGCCTGATTTCAGAGTAAACTCGCTGAGAAACCAATGATGAAAGCGTTATTACTGCTGATCTTTACGCTCAGCCTGAGCGGCTGCGTAGAATATAAATGGGTCAAACCTGATGCTTCAGACCAGCAGGAAAACAGAGCTGAGATCGCCTGTCAGGCTCAGGCATTACGCGATTTACCCCCTGACAACGTGGTCAGCGGTAAATACATCTCTAAAGACAGCAAGTACAAAACGACCGACACGGATTACTCCACCCGTGATGCAAATGAAACGCAGCGGGCGATTCTGGTGAAGGACTGCATGTTCAAAAAAGGCTGGCAGCAGATTAAAGTCCAGCAGTAAAAATCGCGCGGTTTGCGTCAGTCACTCAAACCGCGCCTGATAATGTGCCTCGCCCACCCTCGCTTTACTCGCGATTATCACTGTCCGCCCGCCCGACGGTCAGCTGACGCCGCTCACGCCGGCAGCGTTCGGAGCAGTACTTCACTTCATCCCAGCAGTTTTCCCATTTCTTACGCCAGGTCATCGGTTTATTGCAGGTCTGGCAATAGCGGACCGGCAGTGATTTTTTATTTCCTTTAAAAGTCATCAGGGTTACCTCATCAAAGGGGACTGAAACGGTATCAGGACATCAGTCTGAGTGGATGAAGGCACAGAGTTCAGACTCAGCCGCCGCCTCACTGCTGTTCCATTGCGCTCAGTTGCCGGGCCAGCGCGGCATTTTTGACAGAATAATCCGCATGCCGTCCATGCGCGTTATACCTGCTCAGCGCGAAACCGATCTTTCAGGACGCCAGCACTGCAGCGATTAATCTTTTCGCCATGAGATTTTAATAACCGATGACAACATCCTGTTGCACCATAATGGTAAAACCGCATTTGCATCACAAAAAGCATTATCCGCCCTGTTTTTTATCCCTCTCTGCCTGTTTATCGCCTGCTGAGTCGGGTTAACGTCGGATAAAGTCCGGCGAATTAGCCCCATTGCTGGCAGCTTATCGGTTCAACGGCGGGCCGGGGAAACCGGTTTAATGCGTATAACGCAATAATGTTATCGTATACTGTCAATAATCCCCCTTTAGCTGCTTTATCGCGCATATATAAGCATGCCTAAAACCGAACTAAGGGTTATTATTACCCTGATTAACCAGTTTCAATTGCATCGCGACCCGCCTGCGTTTCCCTTAAGCAGCAATAACCCATTTCGTCGCTCCTCCGTTGCACCGTCACCGCCCGCGACTGCACAGCATCTGCAGCAGAGTATGACCAAAGTGCCGCCGGTTTTTAGCAGAATCCTCTCCTTAAAAAAATAGGCGAATCATAAAGATAAGTTATTTTTACCGAATGAAAACTATCGTTAAGATAAATTCAACCGTTACCCGCTGCGATACTCCAGTGCGTCATTATCACACTTAACAACGCCGCGTTTACTGTTTCACCTGATATAATATGTTGCGGGTTTTTAACTGCCAGCCGGGTGATATCCGGCACAGCCTAAGTGGATAGATTGCTAAAAAAGCGCGGCCTCAGCAGGAATAATGCCGCCACAGGCCGATTTAACTCATGGATAAAACAGGCGGTGTTTTTGTCATTTTGAGCGACCTTACCACCAGGTTTAAGTTCTTTTACCTTTGCGGTGTTATTGCACGTTAATTACAGTTTCAACT
>MIEI01000057.1 GCA_002095305.1 Pantoea brenneri | reverse complement strand
TGCGGCGTTTGCGCTGGTCACGCCGGGCCAGCAAGCCCCGCTCGGCGTCACTCTGTCGCCGGCACGCCGCCATGCGTTGCTTAACTGGGCCAGCCATCAACAGCGCTGGATCATTGAGGATGATTATCTGGGCGAACTGCAGCCTGGTCACCGGGCTGCACCGGCGCTGGCGGCGCTCGACAGCGAGGGACGGGTGCTGCATATCGGTACGTTCAGCAAATCGCTGACGCCGCGATTGCGGCTTGGCTTTATTGTGGTCCCGCCCGCCCTGGTCTCGCGTTTTGCGGAAGTTTGTGCGCTGTTAGCACCGGCCTCGTCGGGATTGCTTCATGATGCGGTGGCCGTTTTCCTGCGGGAAGGGCACTTCATGCGGCATCTGCGGCGCATGAAGCGGGTCTACCACGAACGACTGGAGCAGATGATGGCCGCTCTGCAACCCCATTTCCCCGAGGTGCAACGTGCCGGGCTGGCGGTGATTGTCAGGTTGCCGGCCGGTACGCCGGATCAGCTGATTGCGCAGCAAGCATTGGCCTATGGCATGGCCCCGTCACCGCTGTCGATCTGGTATCAGCGCGACGAACAACGCTGTGCCGGACTGCTGCTCGGTGCGGCTCAGTTACCGCGTGATGGCTATGCGCGCAGTGCAGCACGTCTGAAAGCGCTGGTCGATGCGCAGACTGCCTGACTCAGCTCCTGAACCAGCGGCGCCAGACGAAGCGAATCACAAAAAACTCCACCGTGCCCAGCAGTAAAAACCAGATGCAGAACACCACGGTGTAGAGCTGGTTAAGATCCTGCAAATGCAGCATCTGCTGCAGATGCTGTGCCACCGACAGGCTAAAAGCTGGCGCAGGCAGCAGCAGGGCAGAGAGAAACCCCAACAGCAAAATGCCGCCAGGCACGATTAAAGATTCAAAAGGGTTATTCATAACTGGCATCCCGTAATAATAAGCCAGGCATTTTCCGGCAATCAGCGCTGGGGTTCAATCAGGGAATGCAGACGCAGTGGCCAGACAAGCCGATTATCGTTGCGGAAAACTGTCAGAAAATGCTTTACCACCATCGACTTAGCGCGAAACATAGCGAATGATAAAAGTTATAGCCTTTGCTATACTTAAATCCATGATTTTACTGTCTTTTTATCTCTGCGGTTGCGTGGTAGACTGCGCGCACTTTTTCATTACTGAACACTTTGTGTGGTGAATACAGCGTGAATTGCCGCTTTTTCGCCCCAGGTGAATAAATCATGACCTTTATTGCCACCTTAATTCTTGCACTGGGTATGTCGATGGACGCGTTTGCTGCTGCACTGGGCAAAGGTGCCACCTTGCATCGTCCGGGTTTTAAAGAAGCGCTGCGCACCGGTCTGATTTTTGGCTCAATCGAAGCCTTAACGCCGCTGATTGGCTGGGCGCTTGGCCTGGCCGCCAGTCGTTACATCATGGCGTGGGACCACTGGATCGCCTTTATCCTGCTGGCGTTTTTAGGCGGCCGCATGATGATGGAAGGTTTCCGGCAAACCGCCGTCGCAGAACCCTGTGAAGCGCCGCAGAGCCATGGCTTTATGGTACTGGCCACTACCGCTGTGGCGACCAGCCTTGATGCGCTGGCGGTCGGTGTGGGTCTGGCCTTCTTGCAGGTCAACATTATTACCACCGCGCTGACCATTGGGGCCGCCACCACCGTCATGGCCACCACCGGCGTGCTGGTGGGCCGCTTTATTGGTCCGGTACTCGGCAAATGGGCGGAAGTGCTGGGCGGTCTGGTGTTGATTGCCGTCGGCGCGACCATTCTGCTGCAACATCTCGGTCAGGCCGCTTAACGGTTTTTGCGCAAAATAAACTCAATTTTGTGATCTGGTTCAAAATTTATTGCCGAAAAAACGCGCTGAAGTTATACTTTTCGCGTATTTCTTCAACTAATTTTGCATCAGGTGTCACATGAAACGCATTTTTAACTACGTGTTCCGCGCTTACGTCGAAACCTTCAAACACGTACCGCCGGGTGCGATGTACTAAGCACGCCGCAGAAAACCCTCGATAATCGCGGTCAGGGATCGACCGATGATTATCACTTTTTCTTCTGTTCCACCGCCCGCGCTTTACCCCATTCACCGCCTCGTTTCCGCCCGCAATTTGCCGTCAACAGCGATCGCTGACGCCACAGAAAATCCTTTTTGCTGATCATTCCAGCGCTTATTACGCTGCTGAATGATCAGCAGCAGATCCGATGAGCATAACTGTGTACGCTTTTGCCGATGACTTTTGTTACCCTGCGCGCCTCTTTTCTCAGTAAAAATCTGAAAATTCGCGATTACAACGGGGCAGCAATGCAGCTTTGCAGTTTCTCTCTTCCTGACCAGGACAAAAAAAGTTTCGGTATCGTGCGCGAGCACGGCGTGGTGGATCTCGGTTTACGCTTCGGTGCAGCCTGCGCCGATTTAAAAACCTTTCTGAGCCGCTCATCGCTGGCCGATCTCCATGCTTTTCACACCATGCCAATCGACTATCCGTTTAGCGCCATCCGCTTTCTGCCGGTGATTGAGAATCCTGGCAAGGTGTTTTGCGTCGGGATGAACTACGCCGATAAACGAAAAGAGTTTGCCGAGACGCTCGATGCGCCGACCCTGTTTGTGCGTTTCGCCGACTCGCTCACCGGCCATGACCAGCCGCTGCAAAAGCCCGCTATCACTCAGGAGTTCGACTTTGAAGGCGAACTGGCGGTGATCATCGGCAAAGCGGCCCATCAGGTCAGCGCTGCCAACGCGCTGGAGGCGGTGGCGGGTTACAGCTGCTTTATGGATGCGACCGTGCGCGACATGCAGTTTACCTGGTTTACCGCCGGCAAAAACTGGCCGCAGACCGGCGGATTCGGACCCTGGATGACCACTGCGGATGTCATCCCCGATCCGCAGCAGCTGGCGATCAAAACCTGGTTAAACGGGCGGGAAGTGCAGAACGATACCACCGGCAGCATGGTGCATCCGGTAGCAAAAATTATTGAATACATCTCGGCCTTCAGCCCGCTGTCGCCCGGCGATGTGATCATCACCGGTTCGCCGGGTGGCGTCGGTAAAAAACGCACACCGCCGCTGTTTATGTTCTCCGGCGATGTGGTTGAAGTAGAAATTGAGCAGATTGGGCGTCTGCGCAATGTGATTGCGTAACCCCTCTCGCCGCGAAGCGCAATTTGTCACACCGTTAATCTGATAACCCGCCTGCTGCGAAATCCCGTCCTACACTGAGTTATCCCCCCGAAACAGGAGCAGCGGATGATCCAGAAGCATCGACGAAAACAGGCGGCCATCGTGGCAGGCGTTGGGTTAGGTGTGGCGGCCACACTGTGGGGCATGAAACGCTGGCAGCAGCTGAAGCAGACGCCGCCGGTGTCGCCGCGCAGTCACCACGCCGGGCTGGCCGGTTATTATCAGCAGATTGGCGACTGGCGGATGTTTACCCGCGTCACACCGAATGAGAGCCAGGGGTTGCCGGTGGTGCTGGTTCACGGTCTGGTGATGTCCGGCCGGGCGATGGAACCGCTGGCGCTGGCATTAAGCCGCGATTATCACGTGCTGGTGCCTGACCTGCCGGGTTTCGGGGCCAGTGCGCTGCCGGCCTCGGCGCCGGTGATGTCGGTGGATCAGCTGGCCGACGCGCTGTGGCTGTGGCTGCAGCACAACGGATTCCAGCGCGCCATCTGGGTGGGCAACTCGTTTGGCTGCCAGATTCTGGCGGCGCTGGCGGTAAAATATCCGCAGGCGGTGGCGGGACTGGTGCTGCAGGGGCCGACGGTCGATCGTCACGCCCGCAGCCTGCCGCGTCAGCTCTGGCGCGACTGGCGTAACGGTCGTCTGGAAGCACGTCGTCCGCCGGGACCGCTGGCGCGCATTGATTACGCCAAAGCCGGTCTGCGGCGCGCCTTCGGCACCATGCGTGCCATGATGCGTGACCATATCGAACATCGCCTGACGTACATTAGCGCGCCAACCCTGCTTTTGCGCGGCTCGCGCGACCCGGTGTGTCCGGCGCGCTGGCTGGATGAACTCGCCGCCCTGATGCCGCACAGCGAAACCCTCACGCTGCGCGACGGGACGCACACCCTGCATTATGTCTATCCGTGGAGTTTCTGTAGCGCCATCCGCCCGTTCCTGGCGCGTATCCAGCAGGAGGATCAGCATGAGTAAACCACCGAAAGGGATTGCCCGTTTCGACTCTGCCGCGGCGATGCTGCTGGCGCTGGCCAATGCGCTGCACGATCGGCCCTTCGCCAGCCCCAGTCAGTCACCGACGCTGGATCGTCTGCTGCCGTCGCTTAACCGCTTGCCGACCGGACTCCGCGAGTGGGGCTACGCGCTGGGCGGCATGGCAGAAGGCATCACGCTGCGTCAGGCCGGTGAGCTGGATGTAGAAGGGATCGCCGAATGGATGGTGAGTGAATACCCGCAGCAGGACTATCCGGCGGCCTTTATCGGCTCCTCGAACGGTGCGCTGATACATCTGGCGGCGGCGATGGGCGTGCCCTGGCTGCCCCAGACTTTCCTCTGCCCGGTGCGGGCCGCCAATAACGATCCGGATGATGCGCAGGCGAGCTTTGAGCAGGGCAAGGAGATTGCCGCCGCGCTGCTGGCTGCCTGGCCACGGCTGGCGGTGCATCACATGCAGGACCCGAATCAGGATCGGCTGATGCTCGATCAGATGCGCTACTTCCGGCTGAAACTGCGCGCGCTGCCGCTGGCGTTCAACGAATTCCTGATGGGCAGCCTGCCGGCCGGATCAACGCTGTTTATCAATCACTGTACCCGACAGTGGCCGGTGACCCGCACCAGCGATCGCTCGTTCTTTCAGTTTGGCGCGCTCGGCGGCGCAACCGAAAAAGAGTACTTACAGGGCGGTCCGCGGGTGGCGGAATACCTGGCGCGCTACGGCATTGATCGCGAACGCTGGACCCCGCCTGCCATTACCGATCATGTGCCGGAAGCGGAATGGGGACTGGATGGTTATCTGATCTCGCCGCTGAAAAAACTGGCGGAGGCTCAGGGCCTGAAGCTGATGGAGATTCGTTATGAAGATCCGGAAGCGATGAGTTATGTGGTGGCGGAGATCTACCGCGACTGGTATCTGGCCGCCGGCATTTTACCGACCCGCCTGACGGTGGACAGTTTTCTGCTGATGGACCCCTGGTGCAGCATGCAGCAGCACGCTATCCCGTTCTGGCTGGTGTTCTGCACCGAGCCCTCTGCTGCGGCACTGCAGCGTTTCCTTGAGAAACAGCCACCGTTCCGCAACATCGACATGATGCTGTTTTCGCACGGCACCGACAGCATCGGGCTGGCGGAGATTGCGCGCTGGCAGGCGCTACTGGCGTATGCCCGGGAGGAGGGTGCATTGATTGGCGTGGATGAGGAGCGCTTCCCGCGCGATTTCGCCACTTTCGCCCGCTTTGACTCGGCATTACGGGAACGGGCGCCGCTGTTACCGCCGCCGCCGCCGCTGAGTGTGGAGAAGGTAATCACCGGCATCCAGCGTTATGGCGCGAAACATGGAGTCACCCTGACGGCGCTGACGTAACGCCTGCGCCGTCAGGCGGGATTACTCGCCGTCGGTGATCGGTTTGCGCACCAGCAGCAGGTAAGCCAGTGCGCCAACCAGCGTCACGCAGGCACAAATCATCAGCGCCATGCTGAACGATTTGGTGGTGTCGAGCACCCAACCGGTGATCACTGGCGCGAAGGAGGCGAAGATAAAGCTGGCGAAGTTCTGGATACTGCCGACCGATGCGGTCATGCGGGCCGTCACATTGGCGTGAATCAGGCCCCAGCATGAGGTGCCGGCGAAGTGAATGCAGAACAGCGCCATGCCAATCAGGGTAACGGCACTGGTGGTATCGGTGGCGCGGGTCACCACGGCGGTAAAGCCGGCGGACAGCAGCATACCGCTGACGATGCAGACCTTGCGGGTTTTTACCGCGTTAAAGCCACGACGCACCAGCGAATCGACCACATAGCCATTCAGCAACATCCCCGCCGCACCAAACAGGAACGGAATCGCCGCCAGCAGGCCGGTGCTCTTCAGATCCAGATGATAGGTCGACTGCAGATAACCCGGCAGCCAGGCGATATAGAGCCACGCGGTATAGTTAATGCCGCTGAAGCCAATCATCATGCCCCACATGGTGCGCTGCTTAAACAGGCCGCGCCACTCTTTGAAGCTGATCGGCTCTTTACGCGAGGCGACGCTGCCCGCCTGCAGATAGTGGATCTCTTCAGCGCTCAGGGTGTTGTTATCGCGATCGCGGTAAACCATGTACCAGCCAATGGCGAGAAACATCCCGAGGATACCAATAGTGACAAACATGCCGCGCCAGCCCATCACCAGCATCATGGCAGCCAGAATCGGTGGCGCTACTGACAGGCCAATCATTGAGGCGGCATTAAACATCCCCATCGGCATGCCGCGATCTTTGATATTGAACCAGTCGTTGATCACTTTAACGCCGCACGGGTTCATCGGCGCTTCACCAATGCCGAGGCCGATACGCACCAGGATGAACTGGGTGAAGTTATGTACCAGACCCGATGCCGCCTGAAACAGCGACCAGATAAACATGCCGATGCCGAGCATAATACGCGGCCCTTTACGATCCAGCAGCGCGCCACACGGCAGCTGCGCCAGGCCGTAGGCCAGAGAAAACGCGGAGAGCAGGAAGCCGATTTCGGTGGCGCTCAGACCCATCTCCTCGCGGATGGTCATGTTAGCCACCGACAGCGAACTGCGGTCGAGGTAGTTAATAATGGCGGCGAACAGCAGCAACAGCATGGCTGTCACCTGAATTTTGCGGATGCGCGGTGAGCGGACGATATCGCCGCGCATTGGAACGTAATCCTGGCCTGGCGCCGCTCCGCCGGACACGTTGTCGTGGCCGGTCACTGATGTCTTTTCCATTGCACTCTCCCGAGGTGGGTAGTTATCGTTATGGTGAAGAGGGGGGTTCGCGCAGCGGCAAGTGGCCGCCATGACGTTGCAGTCGAGACTAAGAGCAAAGGAGAAGAGATGTTGCAAAGATGTTTCTGAATCGTGCGGGAGCTAATGCTTTGTGGTTTTTAATCGGTTTTTAATTGTACTGACCAATCGAGCGCACCATCGAGGTTTTAGCCGTCGCCAGATGGTTATGTAATGCACAAAGCGCATCGACATCCTGTCGGCCAATCAGCGCGGTCAGAATCGCCATATGCTCCTCCAGCGCCACAATATTTCGTTGCTTCAGATCGCTCTCATCCCACTGATAATGTGAGTGAAATATCACAGAGATGATCTCCAGCGACTGGTTGAAAAACGGATTATTGGCGGCGGATAAAATCAGTGAATGCATCTGCCGATCCAGGGCGGCAAAGTGGCGGTAGTTGCTGGCGATGGTGTCACGCATCGATCGGTGACGATCCAGCAGATCCCGCGCCTGTACCCAGCGTTCATCGCTGGCTGGCAGATTTAAAAAACGGCTCAGCGCGTGGGTTTCCAGCATTTCCCGCAGCTCAAACAGCTTCTCCGCGTAATCCTGGCTGAATTTCTTCATCCGCCACTGGCCCCGTTTGACCGGCTCCAGCAGATCGTATCGCATAAAACGCAGCAGAAACTCCCGCACCACTACCGGACTGACTTTGACCTGCTGAGCCAGTTGCAGCTCGCTGAAGGTGTCGCCAGGCACCAGCTGGCGCTGGTTAATCATGTTAAAAAACACCTGTTCGAAGTGGCTGGCCTGCTGCTCAATCGGCGGCGTTAGCGCACTGAACCCGTCGTCTTCGCACGGATCGCGCACGATCACCCAGGTTTGATCGACCTTTTCCAGCACGCCCCGCTGATGCAGATAGTGCAGGGTGTGACGTACCGTGGTGCGGCTGATATTGAACATCTCAGCCAGCGCCGCCTGCGGAGGCAGAGGCGACAGAATATGGCGCTGGGCGATGCTTTCCAGCATCTGGTTAATCACGTTGTGACGTAAATTCTGACTGCGGCTCATCCCGTCCTCCGGTTTTTTACGCATTAAAAACCATTCAAAGCCCAAAAAAATCGTCGTGCTTCACACTTCCCGCCATCGAATCCCGCGCCGCAGGCAGGATTCGCCATAACTGCCTGCAGGACAACCCGGAGAATCACCATGACAACAATGAAAGCACTGGTCATCGCCGAGCCACGTAAGATGGTCTGGGCCACGCGCGAACAACCAACACCCGGCGCCGGTGAAGCGCTGATTAAAATCCTCACCGCCGGAATCTGTGGCACCGATATTCACGCCTGGTCCGGCAACCAGCCGTTCTTCAGCTATCCGCGGGTGCTGGGCCATGAACTCTGTGCTGAAGTGGTGGCGCTGGGCAGCGGCGCGAGCGGCGTTGAACCGGGTCAGCGGGTCGCGTTGATGCCCTACATCTCCTGCCTGCGCTGCGACGCCTGTCAGAGCGGCAAGACCAACTGCTGCGAGCAGATTTCAGTGATTGGCGTCCATCAGGATGGCGGTTTCTGCGACTACCTGAGCGTACCGGTCAGCACGCTGCTGGTGGTTGATGATGTCGCGCCGGAGGCGGCCGCGCTGATTGAACCGTTCGCCATCAGTGCCCATGCGGTCAGACGTGCCGCTATCGTGGCCGGTGAGCAGGTATTAGTGGTCGGCGCGGGTCCGATCGGCCTGGGCGTGGCGGCAATTGCGGCTGCCAGTGGCGCTGAGGTGGTGGTAGCCGATACCAGCGCGTTCCGTCGCCAGCACGTGGCTGACCAGCTCGGCCTGGCAGCGCTCAATCCGGCGGAAGAGGATTTTTACACTGCGCTACGCGAGCAGTTTGGCGGGCGTCTGGCGCTCAAAGTGATCGACGCCACCGGCAGCCCGGCGGCGATGAACAACGCGGTGAACCTGATGCGTCATGGCGGCACCATCGTTTATGTCGGACTGCATAAAGGCGATCTGGTGATCCCGGACAGCGAATTCCACAAAAAAGAGACCACCCTGATGGGCAGCCGCAACGCCACCCGTGAAGATTTTGATCGGGTACGTGAGTTAATGGCCAGCGGCGCACTGCGGGCTGAAATGATGCTTAATCGCCATCTCGACTTTTCAACGCTGGCGGATACCTTTGAGTCGCAGGTGATCAACAACCGCGAACTGATCAAAGGCGTGATTCATTTCGATCGCTGATTGCTGTGCAGCAGCGTCAGGGTCTGAAAGAAGTGTGACCTTACCGCACCGGCATCTACCGCCAGTGCGATGCGCTGAGACGGCAGACCATCAAACGGATCGTGGCGCGAAGCCAGCGCGCTCAGCTTACGCACCGTCTGGCCGCAGGCGATCCCCTCGGTGATCACCCGCAGCGGGCTTTCCGTTAAGGTGAAGGCCGCCGGCAGACTGAGCCACGCCAGCGCCAGCGTGTCGTGCAGCGCCATGCCGGCAAAGCCCTCTTTCGCCAGGCTATAAGCAAGATAGGGCCGGCAGATGGCGCTCAGAACCGGCTGGTTAAGCCGCTGAACGTCATCGCCGGTGATTAGCACCTGGTGGGTGACATCCAGCGGTATCACCACCACCTTCAGCGCCGACGTCAGCACCTGATCGGCGGCGTACGGATCTTTCCAGATGTTGAATTCACTGAACGGCGTCACGTTGCCGCTATGACCGCCGGTACCGAATGCGCCGCCCATGATCACCAGCTCTTTAACCAGCGGAATAATGTCCGGTGCCTGATTAATGGCGCTGGCGATGTTGGTCAGCGGGCCAATCGCCACCAGGGTGATCTGCTGCGGATGGGCCCGCACGCTGTCGATAATGAACTGCACCGCACTGGGCGCTGCGTCGCTGAACGGGTTATCAAACGCATCGCCCAGCCCATCTTCGCCGTGCAGCGTGGCGGGCGCACTCGTACGCTGCGCCAGCGGCCGGGAACAGCCGCGATAAACGTCCGCCTCAATCGCCATTTTCTGGCAGAACAGCCGGGCATTTTTCACCGCCTGGCCCACCGCCACGTTGCCAAAAACGGTAGTGATGCCCAGCAGCCGCTGAGTTCGTGCCGCGTAGGCCAGCGCAAACGCATCGTCGACGCCAATGTCAGTATCAATAATCAGGGTACGCATAGACTCTCCGGGTCGCTGCCTTCAACGCTCAGCATTACCCTGACCGCCGCGCCGTCGTCAAGGTTTTCAGCGGCAACCGCTGCGGTGGCCACTCAGTTGCCAGCCGGAGAGTCGCATCGTATTATCCTTCGCTTAAGGTGATGGCGTGCCACCTTCCCCAACCGCCGGCGGGCTTTACCCCGGCTGATGACGCCTGACACTCGGTGTATCCTTTCGCGGGAGCTGAGGTGTCAGGCGCGGTTTATCTCTGCCTCTCCCCTCAGCCCGGCGTGAAATCTGCAATCAGGAGCAAGACATGTTGAAACCGTTGTTCGCCGTCATGATTGGCGGCTCTGCTGGCTGTGTGCTGCGGTGGCTGTTCGCGGTACGTTTCAATGCTTTATTTCCCAACCTGCCGCCCGGCACGCTGCTGGTTAATCTGATCGGCGGGTTGATCATTGGCGCGGCGATGGCCTGGTTTGTCCGCCATCCGGAAATTGACCCGGCGTGGAAGCTATTGATCATCACCGGCCTGTGCGGCGGGCTGACCACCTTCTCCTCGTTTACGGCAGAATTAATGGTATTGCTACAATCAGGTAAGTACCTCTGGGCGATGGCCAGTGCGCTGGTGCATGTCATCGGCTCGCTGCTGATGGCGTTTGCCGGTTTCGCACTGATGACGCTGCTGGCCTGACGGACCGTGAATTGCGGCATGCCATAACACTTAAGAGGTAGATACTGTTTTAGCTGCGATGTTTCCCAGGCCGCAAGGTGTGCGGCGTTGCAGCTGATTATTCTTCACCGATTATTCCGGACGATTAAGGAGCAGAGAGATGAGTCGTAATCCAACATTCCTTAACCTGGTGTTGTTAAACGGTGAGCCCGAAGAGAAGCTACAGGCGGCGCATAATGCCGGTTTTGACCAGGTCGAAATCTGGCGTGAGGACGTGGAGGCCTGCGACGGCGGTGCCGCGGCGCTGGCCCGGATTGCCGCTCAGCAGGGACCCGGCTTTACCAATCTGCAGGTGCTGCGTGATTTCACCGGCGCGCCCAGCGCGTTGCGCGGGCAGAAGCGCGAAGAGCTGCGTCAGTTTATCCACATTGCCCAGGCGCTGGGGTGTGACACCATTCAGGCTCCGGCCAGTACCCGTGAGGATTGCTGCGCCGATCAGATTGATGATGACCTGCGCTGGATGGCGTCGGAAGCCGCGCGCTACAACATGCGCATCATGTATGAGCCGATGGCGTGGTGCAGCGTGGATAACACCCTGCCGCTGGCGTGGCAGCGATTACAGCGTCTCGATCAGCCCAACATCGGGCTGGTGGTCGATCTGTTCCATATCTGTGCGCTGGGCGGCGACGCTTCACAGCTGGATGGCATTCCTGCCGAGCGGATTTACGAGGTGCAACTGTGTGATATGGCTGCCGTTCCGCCGCAGGATAAGCAGAGTCTGATCGACATCGCGCGTCATCAGCGCCTGCTACCCGGTGACGGCATTATCGACATCGGACGCTTTGTGGATAAGCTGAAAAGTGCCGGTTATCAGGGTCCGGTTGGCATTGAAGTGTTTAATGATACGCTGAAACGCCTGCCGCCTGAGGTGGCTGCCCGGCAGGCGTGGCAGGCATTAAGCCGCTACTGGTCGTAGTGTTTAATCCTGCAGGCATTGCCCGATAAACGCGGCGGCATGCAGAGCGCCCTGTGCTGAAATGGTGTGGCCGGTCGCTGGCTCAAACAGGGTTTCAACCGGCACTGCCGCCTGTTTCAGCCGCGCAGCCGCGGATTCGCTCTCCTGCCACGGGATCACCTCATCGGCATGGCCGTGGATCAGCATGGCCGGCAGATGAGGCTGCGGCGTCAGCTCGCCGTCAAACGCCAGACGCCCTGAAAATGCCACCACGCCCGCCAGCGGATAACGGCCGGATGCCAGCGCATCCAGCGCCATAATCGACCCCTGCGAAAAGCCCACCAGCACCACCTCGTGCCAGCGTTCGGCGAAGCCGTGCTGGCTGATAATGTTGCTGAGAGTGGCGTCAAACGCTGCCCGCGCCGCCCGTACCCGCGCCGGACGGTTCTCTGGCGTAACGCCGGCCAGGCTGAACCACTGATAGCCAAAACCGCCATCAAACGCTGCAGGCGCATCCGGCGATGCAAACACCACATCCGGTAATAAGGCCGCCCAGTGACGCCCAATCGGTGCCAGATCGTCGCCGTTACTGCCGACGCCATGCAGAAATATCACCAGTGCTTTTGCCATTGCTGTTCCTTAAAAAGGGGCTTTATAAACCGTACTCGCTTAGATCCGGGCCTGCCGGAACAATTCCGTTCGGGTTCAGCGCCGAAATCGAGTAATAACCCTGTTTGATGTGTTCAATGTTGACGGTCTCACGGATGCCGGAGACTGACAGCATGCTTTTCAGATAGCGATTGAGCAACGGGTAATCGCGCACCCGGCGCAGGTTGCATTTGAACAGGCCATGGTAGGCCACGTCAAAGCGAATCAGGGTGACGAACAGCCGGATATCGCTTTCAGTCAAACGTTCACCGAGCAGGAAGGTGCGGCCATCACTGAGCATCAACTCCAGTTCGTCAAGCTGGCTGAACACCTCGCTGAACGCCTGCTGGTAGCTGTTCGCGGTGGTGGCGAAGCCGGCGCGGTACACGCCATTGTTAAGCCGGGGATAGAGACTGGCATTGAGCGCATCAATCTCTGCACGCAGCGCGGCGGGATAGAGATCGAGACGGTTGTCCGCCAGATCGCCGAAGCCGCTGTTAAACATCCGCACGATGTCAGCCGACTCGTTATTAACGATGGTGGCGGTTTTCTTGTCCCACAGCACCGGAACGGTGGCCCGGCCGGTAAAATCGGGCGCGGCGCGGGTGTAAATCTGATGCAGATAGTGCGCCCCGTCCAGCAGATCGCGGTCAGCAGCGGTCGCCTCACCGAAACGCCAGCCCTGCGCGCCGAGCTGCGGCTCGACCACCGTCACGCTAATCAGCGATTCCAGTCCTTTGAGTTTACGGGCGATCAGCGCGCGCGAGGCCCACGGACAGATCAGCGCCACATAGAGATGATAGCGGTCCGGTTCCGCAGCAAATTCCGTTGAACCATCGTGGCTGATCCAGTGCCGGAAACCGGCATCCTGACGGACAAAGCCGCCTTGTTTATCGGTAGCCTGCACCGGATGCCAGTCACCACTCCATTTCCCCGCTACTAACATGATGCCACTCCTCTGTTGATCTGAGCAGTAGCTTAACTGATGACAGAATGAGTGATAATCCAGCCAAAAAGACAATCATTTATTCCATTATGGACGGAATCAATCTGGCGGAACCTCGCTGAAATGGGTGGCGAGAAAGTCAATCAGCAGGCGCGCCCGGTGCGCCAGATGGCGGGCTGGCGGATAGACAGCAAACAGGCCGAGGGGCGGAATATCAAAGTTCTCCAGCAATCGGACGATCTCACCGCGCCGCAGCGCGGGCGCGGCGATGAACCCCGGCAGTCGCGCAATGCCCAGCCCGGCAATCGCCGCCTGCAAACAGGCTTCGGTATTGGCGAAGCGCAGGCGGCCCTGAATCGGGATGCTGACCATCTCGCCGCTGCCATCGGCAAACGGCCAGTGCAGCGGATCGCGAAAGTTGGTGTCGATAATGCACTGATGCTGGCGGATATCCTGCCAGTGCTGCGGTTTACCGAACTGCTCAAGATAAACCGGTGACGCGGCGATGCGCACATGGACCTCGCCCATCTTACGTGCCACCAGGCTGCTGTCGCTTAAGTTGCCGATGCGAATCGCCAGATCAAATCCCTCATCGACGATGTTCACCGCACGATCGGAAAAGCTGACGTCGAGTTCAATCAGCGGATAGCGCCGGGCGAACGCCACCAGCACCGGCGACAACACGGCGGTGCCGAAAGAGCCGGGTGCGCTGATCTTCAGCCGGCCGGTGGGCGTATTGGCGCTTTCGCGCACGCTGGCATCCAGTGCATCAAAGGCATCCAGCAGGTTTTTTACCCGCTCGTAATAGCTGCGCCCGACGTCGGTTGGCGACAGGGCGCGGGTGCTGCGTTTAAACAGCTGAACCCCAAGCTGTTGTTCCAGCTTCGATACCCGCTTGGAGGCCTGGCTGCTGCTGGTGCCCAGCCGTAACGCCGCCGCCGAAAAACTGCCGGTTTCCAGCACCGTGACAAACATCCGGTCACACTCGAGTCGATCCATGGCGATTCCAGTCAGGAGGCAAAATCGCAGTATAGGGCGTGCGGGCAGGCTGTGCAGCCTTCACATTGCGTGCCTTCACCCTTTCGCTGGCGCAGAAAACCTGCTTGACTGATCGTTCGCCCGTTGCTGTCTGGAGTTTTTCATGTCGCTGTTTCACCTGACTTCGCTGGCGGAGATCGCCGCCGCCGAGTGGGATGCGCTGTTGCCTGACGATCAGCCTTTTTTGCGCCACGCTTTTTTGCTTACCCTGGAACAGAGCGGCAGCGTGCGGCCCGAATCGGGCTGGCAGCCGGATCATCTGCTGTGGCGTGACGGCGGCATCACCCGTGCCGCGCTGCCGGGCTACCGTAAACGCAATTCGTGGGGCGAGTATGTGTTCGATCACGCCTGGGCAGATGCCAGCCAGCGGGCCGGCATCCGCTATTACCCTAAATGGCTGGGAGCTATTCCCTTCAGCCCGGTCAGCGGGGCGCGCCTGCTGGGCGACAGCGTGGCTGCGGCGCAGTTGCTGGCGGCGTTACCGGAAAGGTTGCAGCAGCAGGGGTTAAGCGGGGCGCACATTAACTTTACCGATGCGCAGGCCAACCAGCTGCTGGCCGAACAGCCGGACTGGCTGGCGCGGCTCGGTTGTCAGTACCACTGGCACAACCGCGGCTACCGGGACTTTCAGGATTTCCTCGACACGCTGATGTCGCGTAAGCGTAAACAGCTGCGCAAAGAGCGTGAACAGGTGATGCAAAGCGGTTTTGTGTTCGAGCGCTACCGTGGCGATCGGCTGCGCGAAGATCAGTGGGATTTTGTCTACACCTGCTACGCCAACACTTACGCGGTGCGCGGTCAGCAGCCCTATCTGACGCGGGATTTCTTCAGCCTGCTGGCGGAACGGATGCCGGACAACATCATGGTGGTGATTGCACGCCTGCAGCAGCAACCGGCGGCGATGGCGTTCTACCTGCGGGATGAGAAGGCGTTATACGGTCGCTACTGGGGCTGCCTGGCGGAGTTCGATCGGCTGCACTTCGAAACCTGTTTTTATCAGGGAATGGATTTTGCGATTGAGCACGGCCTGACGCGGTTTGATGCCGGTGCGCAGGGCGAACACAAGCTGGTACGCGGCTTTGAGCCGCAGATTACCCACTCCTGGCACTATCTGCTGCATCCTGGCTTACGCGATGCGGTGGCGGATTTTCTGCAGCAGGAGCGGGAAGGCGTGCGCGGCTGGGCCGAAGAAGCACGCGACGCCTTGCCTTACCGACGCGGCGATTAATCGACGCCGACAAAACCGCCGGTCTGATGCTGCCACAGGCGCGCATACAAGCCGTTGCGCGCCAGCAGCTCAGCGTGGCTGCCGGTCTCGACAATCCCGCCTTTATCCAGCACCACCAGCCGGTCCATCTTCGCGATGGTCGACAGACGGTGCGCAATGGCGATGACGGTTTTGCCCTGCATCAGTGACTCCAGCTCTCCTGAATCGCCGCTTCCACTTCCGAATCCAGCGCTGACGTCGCCTCATCCATGATCAGGATCGGCGCATCCTTCAGCAGCACGCGGGCAATCGCCACCCGCTGACGCTGACCGCCTGACAGCTTCACGCCGCGTTCCCCGACGTGCGCATCAAGCCCGGTACGGCCCTGCGGATCGGAGAGTAGCGGAATGAACTCGTCAGCACGGGCGCGGCGAATCGCCATCTGCAACTCCGCTTCACTGGCATCGGGACGCCCGTAGAGCAGATTTTCACGTATCGAACGGTGCAGCAGCGAGGTGTCCTGAGTGATCATGCCGATCTGACTGCGCAGACTCTCCTGAGTCACCGTGGCGATATCCTGATCGTCAATCACAATCCGGCCACCGTTCAGGTCATACAGCCGCAGCAGCAGATTAACCAGCGTCGATTTACCGGCGCCGGACGGGCCGATCAGGCCAATCTTCTCGCCGGGTTTGATATCGAGGTTGAGCTGGTTAATCACCTGACGTCCGCCGCCGTAGTCAAAGCGCACATCTTCATAGCGGATCTGGCCGCGTGTCACCTTCAGCTGCTTCGCGCCGGGTGCATCCTGCACGCTGAGCGGCTGAGAAATGGTGTTCAGGCCATCCTGTACCATGCCGATGTTTTCGAAAATGCCGTTCACCACCCACATGATCCAGCCAGACATGTTCACCAGACGGATCACCAGACCGGTCGCCAGCGCAATCGCCCCGACGCTAATCAGCGACTGGCTCCACAGCCACAGCGCCAGTCCGGACGTCGAGACAATCAGCATGCCGTTCAGCGCCGACAGCGTCAGATCCATGCTGGTGACCATGCGACTGGCGTGCTGGGTTTTGTCGGTCTGCTCCTGAATCGCTTCGCGTGCGTATTGTCGCTCCAGATCGCTATGGGCAAACAGTTTGATGGTGGTGATATTGGTGTAGCCGTCGACGATGGTTCCCATCAGCTTAGAGCGCGCTTCTGATGAAACCACCGAGCGCGCCTTGACGCGCGGCACAAAGAAACGCAGCGAGGCGCTGTAGGCCAGAATCCACAGCACCAGCGGGATCATCAGTCGCCAGTCCGCTTCGGCAAACAGCACCAGCGAGGTGACGGAGTAGATCAGCACGTGCCAGATGGCGTCGACCAGCTGTACGGATGAATCCCGCAGCGAACTGCCGGTCTGCATAATGCGCTGTGCGATACGGCCGGCAAAATCGTTCTGAAAGAAGTTCAGGCTCTGACGCAGCACGTAGTTGTGATGCTGCCAGCGGATCATGCTGGTCATGCTCGGGCTGATGCTCTGGTGCACCAGCATGTCGTGCAGGGCGATGAAAATCGGTCGCAGGATCAGCGCCACCGCGCCCATCCACAGCAGCAGCGGCCAGTTATCGCTGAACAGGGTGGCGGGCGTCGAATGATTCACCAGGTCGATAATGCGGCTCAGGTAGCTGAACAGCGCCACTTCGATCAGCGCTGACGCCAGTCCGACCAGCAGCAGGGCAGCAAAACTCGGCCAGACCTGACGCAGATAGTAGGCGTAAAAGGACCAGACCGTAGCAGGGGGCGAATCGCTGGGAGCATCATGAAAAATATTGATAAAACGTTCAAAACGGCGATACAACATAGCAGTACTCTTTCCGTCCGATGAAGAGGTACAGCTTAGTGCATCAAACCCGTTCGGCTAACAGGAGAAAATATGGAAATTACCATCCGGGGACGAGAGCCTCACGATGCCGCCGCCTATCAGCGGCTCTACAGCCATCCTGATGTCTACCCCTGGACGCTACAGCTACCGTTTCCCAGCGTCGCGACCTGGGAGAAAAAGTTCCTGAAAATGGATGCCGAAGGTTATATCGCGTTTGTGGCGGAAATCGACGGGGAGATGGCCGGTGAGCTGACGCTGTTTGTCGACAATAAACCGCGCACCCGCCACAGCATCAGTTTCGGGCTGGGCGTGGATCCGGCATTCAGCGGCCGCGGCGTAGGCGAAAAGCTGATCCGCACCGCGCTCGACTATTCCCGTAACTGGCTCGGCATCACCCGCATGCAACTGGAGGTGTTCCACGACAACGAACGGGCGCTCCGGCTCTATCATCGTCTGGGGTTTGAGCGCGAAGGATTGCTGCGCCAGGCGGCGCTGCGTGACGGTAAGCTGCATGATGTCGTCGTGATGGCGAAATTACTGCATCAGCCGTGACCGATGGCGCGGCATCACGGCCGCGCCAGCCTGCCTTACGGATTTTTATCCTGATAATGCTGCCTGTTTTGTGGCGTCACCAGTTCAAACGGGATCCACTGGTGGGAATCGACCTTTTCACCTTTGATCATCTGCTGCGCCACCTCTACCGATTTTTTACCCTGACCCACGGCGTCCTGGAACACCGTCACCGCTAATTTGCCACTCGCCAGCGCTTTCAGGCCATCCGGCGTGGCATCAATGCCGCCGACCAGAATGGTTTTTTTCGGCTTCGCCTGGGCGATCGCCATGGTGGCGCCAATCGCCATTTCATCGTTGTTGGCGGCAACAATATCGATATCTTCCCCGTTCGACAGCCAGTTGAGCATCAGATCCATGCCTTCATTACGGGCGTAGTTGGCAGTCTGCTTCAGCACCACTTTCATATTGGGGTATTTCGCCACCACCTGCTCCACATCCCGCGTCCGTTGCAGCGCGCCGGCGTCGGTCAGGTTACCGATCATGATGGCGACGTTGCCGCGATAGTTGGCCTGCTTTGCCAGCGCTTCCATCTGCAGCGTGCCGGATTCACGCTCATCTGAACCGACGAACACCACGCCAGGCGGCAGAGTTTTATCGCCCGGCGTGCGGTTAACATAGACCAGCGGGATGTGGGCCTGCTGCGCCAGGCGGGTCAGGGCGGGCGTACTGGCCGAGTCCACTGGATCGACGATGATGGCGTCCACCCCGGCGCTGATAAAACTCTGCACCTGATCGGTCTGACGGCCGACATCGCCGCGCGCATCTTCGAACTGCGCATCCAGCTTGCGCGCTTTGGCTTCCTTATCGATCGCCTGACGGATGATGGTCAGGAAGTTCTGATCGAAATAGGCCATTGAGACGCCAATTTTCTCTGCCAGCGCCGGGGTGGAGAGCGACAGCAGACACAGCATTGCCCATGCACTTTTTTTCATTGCAGACTCCCAGAGGTGAAAGGATGGAATTTATTTTTCATTTATTTAGAAAGTGGATAAATGCGATCATTTGCAGCCTACGAAGGGCGGCAGAGTTTGACAATCGGGCGTTTTCACACTTGCAGGCGAGGCCACATTTTGCGGAAAAATAGCGCAGCCATAGCTGTCGCCTGGCGCTAATTCCTCGATCCTGCGCACATTCTTCTGCACAGCGCGGCGGCTTTTTCTGCTTTTGTGCAGCGCCGCACTGCTGTTTGTGGCGGTTGCCAGAATTAAGCTAAATCAGCGTCAGCGATCTCAACATTCGCACAATGACCAATGGTTAGCCTCCTACCTATATTTCCTCAACAGGGGAATCTCAGCGGTATTCCTGAAAAAAACCTCGCGGCATAACTGGCCGATTTTTAAGGAATTCACCTCATGGTTAAAGACAAAATGACCACCCGCACTACCCATGTCCGCATCTGGATCCTGTGTCTGATCCTGTTGCTTTCGGTGGTGGCGTACGCCGATCGTTCGATCCTGTCGATCTCCGGATCGGCCATTAAAGAGGAGTTTGGGCTGTCGGCGATCCAGCTCGGCCTGATCCTCTCCGCTTTCAGCTGGGCCTACGTGATCGGGCAGATCCCCGGCGGGCTGTTTCTCGATCGCTTTGGTGCCAAAAAGGTCTATGGCGTGACGCTGGCGCTGTGGTCGATCTCGACGCTGGCGATGGGCTTTGTCGGCGAGTTCTCCAGCGGCCTGACCGGCGCACTGATGCTGATGTTCGGCCTGCGTTTTCTGCTGGGACTGATTGAGGCCCCGAGCTTTCCGGCCAATGCGCGGGTGGTCATTATGTGGTTCCCCGGCGCAGAGCGGGGTCGCGCCTCGTCGCTGTTCAGTTCGTCGCAATATTTCGCCGTTGCCATCTTCTCGCCGCTGTCGGGCTGGCTGGTATCGCGCTTCGGCTGGGAGTGGCCGTTCTTTGTGCTGGGCGGTATCGGCGTGCTGGCGGTGTTTGTCTGGGCCGCTTATATGCGGGAGCCGCGTAACCATCCCGGCGTATCGGAAACCGAACTGCAGCACATTATTAACGGCGGCGGGCTGGTGGATATCGACGCCGAACAGACCCTTCGGGCGCGTCCACCGGTCAGTAAAGCGATGTTCAAAAAGCTGCTGACCAACCGCATGCTGTGGTGCGCCTACCTCGGTCAGTACTGCATTATCGCGCTGAGCTACTTCTTTATTACCTGGTTTCCGATCTATCTGGTGCAGGCGCGGGGCATGGACATCATGGAGGCGGGTTTCGCCACTATTGCGCCGGCGGTGTTCGGTTTCCTCGGCGGCATCAGCGGCGGCTATATCTCGGACAAACTGATCGCCCGCGGCTGGAGCGTCTCCTGGGCGCGCAAAACGCCTTATATCGTCGGCATGCTGATGGCGGCCAGCCTGGTTCTGGCGGCGATAATCCCCAGCAACGTCGGCATTATCGCCGTGATGTCGTTTGCCTTTTTTGGCAAAGGGGTGGCGGCGGGTGCCGGTACCTGGACGGTTATCAGCGACACCGCACCGAAAGAAGCGGTTGGCCTGGCGGGCTCAATCTTTAACGGCATCGGCAATATCGCCGGTTTCACCACGCCACTGCTGTTCGGCATCATCGTCGGCCTGACCGGAAGCTACGGCATCGGGCTGGCATTCGTTGCCGCTCACTGTGTGGTCGCGGCACTGCTGTTCCTGCTGGTGATGGGCCCGATTGAACGGGTCGGCGAGCAGAGTGAACGTCCGGCATCGTATGAAAAACAGGGGAAAGAAGATGGCATTAAAGCAATGTAATGTGCTGATTAAGGGAAAGTTTCTGCCACCGCAGCTGATAGAGAAAATCGAAAACACTTTTACCGCCTTTCGGCTGTGGGAGGCGGAGGACGAAGCGGCGTTTCTGGCGGAAATGGGGGGCAAAATCGACATGCTGGTTACCAGCGGCAATGCGGTGATGGGCGCATCGGCCGCGCTGATTGCGGCGCTGCCCAATCTCAGGGCGATCTGCAGTAACGGCGTCGGCTACGACAGTATCGATATTGAGGCTGCCCGGGCGCGCAACATTGCGGTGACCAATACGCCGGAGGTGCTGAATGAGTGTGTCGCGGACCTCGGTATGGCGCTGCTGCTGGATGTGGCGCGGCGCATCAGTGAAGCAGACCGCTTCACCCGCGCCGGCCACTGGCAGCAGGGACGTTTTCCGCTGAGCCGCAAGGTGAGTGGCAAAGTATGCGGTATCGTCGGGCTGGGCAATATCGGTCAGGCGGTAGCGAAGCGGGCGCAGGCATTTGATATGGCGATTCACTACTACAACCCGCGCTCACGTCCGGATGTGCCCTATACCCGTCACGACAGCCTCGTCTCGCTGGCACAGCAGGCTGATTTTCTGGTGCTGACCCTGCCTGGCGGGGCGGCCACACGGCAGATCATCAACGCGGAGGTACTGCAGGCGCTGGGACCGCAGGGTTATCTGATCAATATTGCGCGCGGCAGCGTGGTCGATCAGCAGGCGCTGATTGCGGCGCTGGAAAGCGGACAGATCGCCGGGGCCGGGCTGGATGTGTTTGAGCAGGAACCGCAGGTGCCTGCGGCGCTGCGTCAGTGCGACAAGGTCGTGATCACCCCGCACATCGCCAGCAACACCACAGAAACTATGGCGGCGATGGCCGATCTGGTGTTCGAAAACATGCAGGCGTTCGCCGCTGGCAAATCGTTGCTGACTCCGGTCATCTAGCGCCACTCGCTCCAGAGGCGATGCCGTGGCGGGCATCGCCATCGTACCCGCATCAACCGGTGGACCCGCCGGCTCCCCCCGATGAATGCCGCCTCCTCCGACCACACACTCCGCACAAAACGGCCTGAAGAAATTTTGCGCAGCTGCCGATATCACCTTACCACCCGCTGATATTAAGGAGTGATATCGTGATAAAGCTGATTACCGTTGACGAACTACGTCCAGGCATGTTTATCCACAAGCTGGAGGTCTGGTGGATAAAAGACAAACGTATTCGCAACCAGATGCTGATCACCGATCCACGACAAATCGCTATGTTACGCAACGAAGGGATCCAGCAGTTGTGGATCGACCTCGATCGATCGGTGCAGGCTCCGATCGCGCCGGTTGTGGCAAAAAGATCGATAGCCCGGACGCCGTTTTTTCAGGAGCTGGATCAGGCGCAGCAGATCTTTCAGCAGGGCAAATCCAAAGTGCTGGCGATGTTCAACGAGGCGCGCCTCGGTAACAGCCTGAACCTTGATTATATGATCGATCTGGTGGATGAAATCTCCGGATCGATTCGGCGTGAACCCTCTGCACTGCTGAGCGTGGCGCGGCTGAAAAATCACGATGACTACACCTATCTGCATTCGATGGCGGTCTGCGGGCTGATGATTTCGCTGGGGAAAAGGCTCGGGCTGAATGAGATCCAGCTGCGGCGCGTTGGGATGGGCGGCTTGCTGCACGACGTCGGCAAAGCGGCCGTGCCGCTGGAGATCCTTAACAAAGCCGGCAAGCTGACCGAGGACGAGTTTACCATCATGCGTCAGCATCCGATCGTCGGTGCACAGATGCTGATGGAGGCCAGTGCCGATGCCGATCTGCTGGATATTGCGCTGCACCATCATGAAAAATATGACGGCAGCGGTTATCCGCACGGCCTGAAAGGTGAGGAGATCTCGCTGTATGCCCGCATGGCGGCGGTGTGTGATGTCTATGACGCCATCACCTCGACGCGCGTCTACCGCACCGGCTGGACGCCCGCCGAGGCGATGCATCACATGCTGAGCTGGCGTGGCCACTTCGATAACGGCCTGCTGCACGCCTTTGTCCGTACCATCGGCATTTATCCGGTCGGCTCACTGGTACGGCTGGCATCAGGCCGGGTGGCGCTGGTGGTCAAAGCGGGTGAGAAATCGCTGATGAAGCCCTGTGTCCACGTCTTCTGGTCGCTGCACGCCCAGCGCGAAGTCAAACCGGAAGAGCTCGACCTGGGCG
Organism: Pantoea brenneri; assembly: GCA_002095305.1. Lineage (GTDB taxonomy): Bacteria > Pseudomonadota > Gammaproteobacteria > Enterobacterales > Enterobacteriaceae > Pantoea > Pantoea brenneri. Next base: position 9,759 of record MIEI01000057.1, on the reverse strand, counting down.
ATAGCTTCTGTACCGACAGCATCGTCGGGGCGGAAGACAGCACGCTATGGGGCAATGTCGATCTCAACCGCATCTGGGCGCTGGAAGTCGCCTGATATTTCGCCATTTTTACACTATTTTTACGCCCGCCCGCTGCATTTTAACCCCTTCTTTATACGCCGCCGCGCAAGCTAATCAGCAAATCCAAACCTCTGGAGGTTCCTGTGAGCGTGGGCGTAATAACCGGCATTGTGCTGGTGGTGTTGTTACTGGGCTATCTGATCTATGCCCTGTTAAATGCGGAGGCCTTCTGATGGCGGCCAATGCTTTTTTACTCATCGGATGTTATCTGCTGCTGTTAATGGTGCTGGCGCAACCGCTTGGGCGTGGCCTGGCGGCGCTGGTTGCCGATAAGCCGCTGTTCGCCCGGGTCGAAGCGCCGCTGTGGCGGCTGCTGGGCGCACAGCAAAGCGGGATGCGCTGGCCGCATTATCTGCTGGCGATTCTGCTGTTTAACGCGCTCGGCTTTGCGCTGCTGCTGGCGATTTTACTGCTGCAGGGCACGCTGCCGCTTAACCCACAGGGATTGCCGGGTCTGAGCTGGCATCTGGCGCTGAACACCGCGGTCAGCTTTGTGACCAATACCAACTGGCAGTCCTACAGCGGCGAAAGCACCCTGAGCTATTTCAGCCAGATGGTGGGGCTGACGGTGCAGAACTTCCTGTCGGCGGCCACCGGTATTGCGGTTGCGTTTGCGCTGATTCGCGGATTCGCTCAGCGCGGAAGCGGGATGCTCGGCAACGCCTGGCGTGACCTGACGCGCATCACGCTCTATGTGCTGCTGCCGATCAGCCTGCTGATGGCGCTGATTTTTGTCAGCCAGGGCAGCATCCAGACGCTGTCGCCGTACCACACGCTCACCACGCTGGAAGGCACACAGCAAACGCTGGCGATGGGTCCGGTGGCCTCGCAGGAAGCGATCAAAATGCTCGGCACCAACGGCGGTGGCTTCTTCAACGCCAACTCCGCTCATCCGTTTGAAAACCCGACGCTGCTGACCAACCTGATACAGATGCTGAGCATCTTCCTGATCCCGGCGGCGCTCTGCTTTGCCTTTGGTGAAAGCGTGCGCGATCGCCGTCAGGGCCACATGCTGCTGTGGGCGATGACGCTGATGTTTGTGGTGGCGGTGGCGGTGGTGATGTGGGCAGAACTGCGCGGCAATCCGCATCTGCTGACGCTGGGCGCCGACAGCGCGGTCAACATGGAGGGCAAAGAGACCCGGTTTGGCATTCTTAACAGCAGCCTGTTTGCGGTGATCACCACTGCCGCCTCATGCGGCGCGGTTAACGCCATGCACGACTCCTTTACCGCGCTGGGCGGAATGGTGCCGATGTGGCTGATGCAGCTGGGGGAAGTGGTGTTCGGCGGCGTCGGAGCTGGCCTGTACGGCATGCTGCTGTTTGTGCTGCTGGCGGTGTTTATCGCCGGGCTGATGATCGGTCGTACCCCGGAATTCCTCGGTAAAAAAATCGACGTCCGGGAGATGAAAATGACCGCGCTGGCGATTCTGGTGACGCCTGCGCTGGTGTTAATCGGCACTGCGCTGGCGATGATGACCGACGCCGGACGGGGCGCGATGGCTAACCCCGGCATTCACGGCTTCAGTGAAGTGCTCTACGCGGTCTCCTCGGCGGCCAATAACAACGGCAGCGCGTTTGCCGGACTGAGTGCCAACACCCCGTTCTGGAACCTGCTGCTGGCCAGCTGCATGCTGCTGGGCCGCTTCGGCATCATCATCCCGGTGATGGCGATTGCCGGTGCGATGGCGGTGAAAAAAGTGCAGCCGGTGGGCAACGGCACGCTGCCAACGCACGGCCCGCTGTTTATTGCGCTGCTGGTCGGCACCGTGTTGCTGGTCGGTGCGCTGACCTTTATTCCTGCTCTGGCGCTGGGCCCGGTGGCTGAGCATCTGCAACTTGTTCAGGGACAATCCTCATGAGTCGTCAACAACAGGCGTTATTTGACGCGGCGCTGCTGCGTACTTCAGCCTGGGATGCGCTGAAAAAGCTCGATCCTCGGGTGCAATTCCGTAATCCGGTGATGTTTGTGGTCTATCTCGGCAGCGTGCTGACCACCTTACTGGCGCTGGCTATGCTGACTGGCAAGCTGAACGGCAGCGCCAGTTTTACCGGTGCGATTGCGGTCTGGCTGTGGTTCACCGTGCTGTTTGCCAATCTGGCAGAGGCGCTGGCAGAAGGGCGCAGTAAAGCCCAGGCCAGCAGCCTGAAAGGGGTGAAAAAGACCAGCTTTGCGAAAAAACTGTCGGCGGCGCGCTATGGCGCGGACTGGCAGCAGGTCGCGGCCGATCAGCTGCGCAAAGGCGATGCGGTGCTGGTGGAAGCGGGCGATATCATTCCGTGCGACGGCGAGGTGCTGGAAGGGGGGGCATCGGTGGATGAGAGCGCAATTACCGGCGAATCCGCGCCGGTTATCCGTGAATCGGGCGGCGATTTTGCCTCGGTAACCGGCGGGACGCGCATCCTCTCTGACTGGCTGGTGATTACCTGTAGCGCTAACCCCGGCGAGACCTTCCTTGACCGGATGATCGCCATGGTGGAGGGGGCCAAACGCCGTAAAACCCCGAATGAGATCGCCCTGACCATTCTGCTGGTGTCACTCACTATCGTGTTTCTGCTGGCGACCGTTACCCTGTGGCCGTTCTCGGCGTGGGGCGGGACGCCGGTCAGCGTCACGGTGCTGGTGGCGCTGCTGGTCTGTCTGATCCCGACCACCATCGGCGGCTTGCTGTCGGCGATTGGCGTGGCGGGGATGAGCCGTATGCTCGGTGCCAACGTGATCGCCACCAGCGGCCGCGCGGTGGAAGCCGCGGGCGATGTTGATGTGCTGATGCTGGATAAAACCGGCACCATTACCCTCGGTAACCGGCAGGCGACACAGTTTCTGCCGGCACCGGGCGTCAGCGAAGAGCAGCTGGCGGATGCCGCGCAGCTCGCCTCGCTGGCGGATGAGACGCCGGAAGGCCGCAGCATCGTCATCCTGGCGAAACAGCAGTTTAACCTGCGTGAACGCGATCTCAGCAGCATGGGCGCCAGCTTCATTCCGTTCTCGGCGCAGACCCGGATGAGTGGGGTTAACGTACAGGATCGGCTGATCCGTAAAGGGGCGGTCGATGCGGTACGTCGTCATATTGAAGCCAGCCATGGCGCGTTCCCGGCCGAGGTGAACGCCCGGGTCGAAGAGGTGGCGCGCACCGGCGGCACGCCGCTGGTGGTGGCAGAAGGGGCGAAAGTGCTGGGCGTGGTGGCGCTGAAAGATATCGTCAAAGGCGGCATCAAAGAGCGGTTTGCCGAGCTGCGCAAGATGGGCATCAAAACCGTGATGATCACCGGCGATAACCCGCTGACGGCCGCGGCGATTGCCGCCGAAGCGGGGGTGGATGACTTTCTTTCCGAGGCGACGCCCGAGGCCAAACTGGCGCTGATCCGTCAGTACCAGGCGGAAGGACGGCTGGTGGCGATGACGGGTGACGGCACCAACGATGCGCCGGCGCTGGCTCAGGCGGACGTGGCGGTGGCGATGAACTCCGGCACTCAGGCGGCGAAAGAGGCGGGCAACATGGTCGATCTCGACTCTAACCCGACCAAGCTGCTGGAAGTGGTGCACATCGGTAAGCAGATGCTGATGACGCGCGGTTCGCTGACCACCTTCAGTATCGCCAACGACGTGGCCAAGTATTTTGCCATTATTCCGGCCGCGTTTGCCGCCACCTATCCCCAGCTCAACATGCTCAACGTGATGCACCTGCACTCACCGGCCAGCGCGATTCTGTCGGCGGTAATCTTTAATGCGCTGGTGATTGTGTTTCTGATTCCGCTGGCGCTGAAGGGCGTCAGCTATCGCCCGCTGAGCGCGGCCGCCTTACTGCGCCGCAACCTGCTGATCTACGGGCTGGGTGGCCTGCTGGTGCCGTTTGTCGGCATTAAAGCGATCGATTTGCTGTTAGTCCTGTCAGGCATGGCCTGAGGAGAAGAAAATGAGTCAGTTACGTCCGGCGATTTTACTGTTGTTGCTGCTTACCGTTATCAGCGGCGTGGTTTATCCTTTGCTCACCACCGGCCTGGCGCAGTGGCTGTTTCCGGCGCAGGCCAACGGTTCGTTACTGGAGAAACAGGGTGTGGCGCGCGGGTCGGCGCTGATTGGGCAGAACTTTACCCAGCTCGGTTATTTCTGGGGTCGTCCCTCTGCTAGCGGCGATCGGCCCTATAACCCGCTGGCGTCGGGCGGCAGCAATCTGGCCGCCAGTAACCCGGCGCTGGATAAAGCCGTCGCCGAACGGGTTGCCGCGCTGCGGGCCGCCAATCCTCAGGCACCGGCCGCGGTGCCGGTTGAGCTGGTGACCGCCTCAGCCAGCGGACTGGACCCGGATATTTCACCTGACGCGGCGCGCTGGCAGGCCCCTCGCATCGCCGCCAGCCGTCAGTTACCGTTAGCCCAGGTAGAGGCGCTGATTGATCAGCAGACCCACCGGCCGCTGATGCCGTTCCTCGGCGATCCGACGGTCAATGTGCTGCAGCTCAACCTGGCGCTCAGCGATCTGTAATGCCGACAAGGACCCTATGAATCAGGAACCGACGCGCCCCGATCCCGATGCCCTGTTGCAGGCTAGCCGCGACAGCCATCGCGGCCGGCTGAAAATCTACTTTGGCGCCTGTGCGGGCGTCGGGAAAACCTACGCCATGCTGCAGGAGGCGCAACGGCTGCGTGCGCAGGGGCTGGATGTGTTGATCGGCGTGGTGGAGACCCACGACCGGCCGGAAACGGCGCAGCAGCTGAGCGGCTTAACCCTGCTGCCGCGCCGGGCGACCGGCCGCTCGCGCCATGCCGAGTTTGACCTTGATGCGGCGCTGGCCCGCCATCCGGCGGTGATCCTGATGGACGAGCTGGCGCACACCAACGTTCAGGGCTCGCGTCATCCCAAACGCTGGCAGGACATTGAGGAGCTGCTGGAAGCGGGCATTGACGTGCTGACCACCGTCAACGTTCAGCATCTGGAGAGCCTCAATGACGTAGTGGGCGGCGTTACCGGTATTCAGGTGCGGGAAACCGTGCCCGACCCCTTTTTCGACAGCGCCGATGAGGTGGTGCTGGTCGATCTGCCGCCTGACGATCTGCGGCAGCGGCTGAAAGAGGGCAAAGTCTATATCGGCGACCGCGCCGAACGGGCGATTGAGAATTTTTTCCGCAAGGGCAACCTGTTCGCCCTGCGTGAGCTGGCGCTGCGCCGCACTGCGGACCGGGTAGACGATCAGATGCGCGCCTGGCGCGATCAGCAGGGACGGGATCGCGTCTGGCACACCCGCGATGCGATTCTGTTGTGTATTGGCGATGATACCGGCAGTGAAAAACTGGTGCGCACCGCTGCGCGGCTGGCGGCGCGGCTGGGCAGTGAATGGCATGCGGTGTATGTCGAGACGCCCCGGCTGAACCGGCTACCGGAAGCGCGGCGGCGGGCGATCCTGCGTACCCTGCAACTGGCGCAGGAGCTGGGCGCAGAGACCGCCACGCTCTCCGAGCCTGATGAAGCGGAAGCGGTGCTGCGTTACGCGCGCGAACACAATCTCGGCAAAATCGTAACCGGCCGTCGTCCGCTGCGGCGCTGGCGGCGTGACAGTTTTGCCGAACGGCTCGGCCAGCTCGGCCCCGATCTCGATCTGCTGGTGGTGGCGCTGGATGAGCCGCTACACGACGCGCCGCATCCGCTGGCGGACGGCCGGGTCACCAGCGACAAGTGGCGTATTCAGCTACGCGGCGTGATGATGGCGCTGGTGCTGTGCATCGCGGTGACCGTTGCCGGCCAGTCGCTGTTGATCGGTTTCGATCCGGCCAACTGTGTGATGATCTATCTGCTGGCGGTGGTGATCGTGGCGCTGCGCTATGGCCGCTGGCCGTCGGTGATCGCCACGGTGATGAATATCCTCGCCTTTGACCTGTTCTTTGTGGCTCCTACCGGCACGGTGGCGGTCTCCGACCTGCAATATCTGGTGACCTTTGGCGTGATGCTGGCGGTGGGGGTGATCGTCGGCAACCTGACGGCCGGGGTGCGTTATCAGGCGCGGGTGGCGCGCTACCGCGAGCAGCGTGCGCGTCAGCTGTATGAGATGGCCAAATCGCTCGGCAGCGCGTTAACGCCGCAGGATATCGCCGCCACCAGTCAGCGGGTGCTGGACGCCACCCTGCAGGCGCGCTGTCTGCTGCTGCTGCCGGATGAGCAGGGCGAACTGCAACCGGTTGGCGATGCGCTACCCGCCAGTGAGCCTGACCGCGCCATCGCTAAGTGGAGCTACAGCAAAGGCCAGCCGGCCGGTGCCGGAACCGACACCTTACCGGCGGTGCCGTATCAAATCCTGCCGTTAAAAAGCGGCGCGCACTGTCGCGGCTTGCTGGTGGTGGAACCGCAAAATCTGCGTCAGCTGATGATCCCCGAGCAGCAACGGCTGGTGGAAACCTTTACCGTGCTGATCGCCAACGCGCTGGAGCGGATGGCGCTGTCGCACAGCGAGGCGGCATCGCGGCTGTCGGCGGAGCGTGAGCAACTGCGCAATGCGCTGCTGTCCGCGCTGTCACATGACCTGCGCACCCCGCTGACCGTGCTGTTTGGCCAGGCGGAAATGCTGATGCTCGACCTCGCCAATGACAACTCAAAATATGTGCCGCAGGCCAGCCAGATCCGTGAGCAGACGCTGAGCACCATCCGGCTGGTAAGTAACATGCTGGATATGGCGCGCATTCAGTCGGGCGGGCTGAACCTGCGTGAGGAGTGGCTGTCACTGGAAGAGGTGATCGGCGGGGCGCTGAGCAGCATGGCACCGTCGCTGAAAGGGCACGAGGTGCAGCTCGATCTGCCGGACGACATCGTGCTGATCAAGGGCGACAGCAGCCTGCTGGAGCGGGTCTTTACCAACCTGATTGAGAACAGCCTGAAGTATGCCGGTAACTGCGCGCCGCGCGGGATTCGTGCCTGGCGTGCCGGGACGCGGCTGGAGATTGCGCTCTGGGATGGCGGACCCGGCATTGCAGAGGCGGATTTAAGCCGGATTTTTGATAAGTTCACCCGAGGAGATAAGGAGTCAGCCGTGCCGGGCGTCGGGCTGGGACTGGCGATCTGTAAGACCATTATTGAGAGTCATGGCGGGCAGATCTGGGCTGAGAATCGGCCCGAAGGCGGCGCTGTATTTCGTCTGTCGCTGCCGCTGCCGCCGGTTCCGGAAATTTCTGACGAAGGGCTGAAATAACTTCACAGTTGATCAGTTATACTGCCCGACCTGTCTGATTATTATTGGGAATTTATGGAACGTTTTACCGAAAACCTGATGTATGCATCGCGCTGGTTGCTGGCTCCGGTTTACATTGGACTTTCACTCGGCCTGCTGGCGCTGACCATCAAATTTTTCCAGGAAATTTTCCACCTGCTGCCCAACATTTTCAGCATTGCGGAAAACGATCTGATCCTGCTGCTGCTGTCGCTGGTCGACATGACGCTGGTTGGCGGACTGCTGGTGATGGTGATGCTGTCGGGCTACGAGAACTTTGTTTCTAAACTCGATATCGACGAAAGCAAAGAGAAGCTGAGCTGGCTGGGCAAGATGGACTCCGGCTCACTGAAGAACAAAGTCGCGGCGTCGATTGTGGCCATCTCCTCGATTCACCTGCTGCGGGTGTTCATGGAAGCGCGCAACGTCGCCAACGACAAGCTGATGTGGTACGTGATTATCCACCTGACGTTTGTGCTCTCTGCCTTTGTGATGGGCTGGCTGGACAATATGTCGCGTGGTGATAAGAAAGGCCACTGATGAAGGCGGGTGCACAGGCACCCGCTTTTTTTTGCCTGCGGCAGCAGCAGCTTATTCCTCTGGCTCTGCCTGACGGCGTGCAGCCGTGGCCGGCCGGGTGCCCGCCAGCTGCGGCATCACCGCTTTAATCATGGTAAAGAAATGCTGCAGCCTGGCCGGATAGTAGCTGGCCCACGGATAGGTCAGCCAGATCGGCAACGGCGGGGCCTGCCACTGCGGCGTCAGCTGAACCAGCCGCCCCTCGGCTAAATCCTGCTGTACCACCCACGACGACACGATCGCCGCGCCCATTCCGGCCAGCGCTGCTTTACGCACCGCATACAGGCTGTCACTGCTCAGCCTTGGGGTAATCGCCAGGTTAACCGGCTGGCCATCGTCGATCTTCTGTAATGCGACTTCATTACGATAAAAGCTGGTCAGCGCCAGCCACGGCAGATCGCGCAACTGTTCAACCTGCTCAATCGGCGGATGACGGGCCAGCAGCCCGGGCGACGCAACCACAATACGCGGCACTTCTGCCAGCAGAATCGCCACCACTGACGGATCGGTCGGCGCGCCAACCTGAATGGCGCAATCGATATTCTCGGCCATAAAGTCAGGCGTGCGGTCATTCAGCATCCACTCAATATTGAGCCGCGGATAGCGGCGCAGGTAGTCGACCAGCGGGGCGATCAGCTGATCCTGACCAAATGCGTGCGGCGCACGGACCCGCAGGGTACCGACCGGATCGTCGCTGGCCCCGGTCAGCTCATCTTCCAGCGCATGCCAGGTCGCCAGCAGTTGCCGCGCCTGAGCGTAACAGCGCTCACCATCATCGGTGAGTTTAAGCGCGTGCGTGGTGCGCAGAATTAACTTCAGCCCGAGCCGCTGCTCCAGCGTTTGCAGCCGCCGGCTGATGGTCGGCTGGGTAGTACCGAGCAGGGCGGCGGCGGCCGATAAACTGCCGCTCTCCACGATACGAATAAAGGTCTGCATCAGTTCGATGCGGTCGCTGGTATTAGGGTTGCTCATACGTACCACGCATAACAGTTTTGTCTGATGGCAGTCTACCGCGTATGGCCGCAGTGTGCGCTAATAGCGTTACGCATTTATGAGGATCACACCATGTCAGCGACCCGCAGTATGACTCATTCTTCGAGCGAAACGCTCCCCGCTCCGCTGGTTTTTACCCTGGCGGCAGGCGCCGGACTGAGCGTGGCATCGATTTACTACAGCCAGCCGATGCTGGATATCATCAGCAAGCAGTTTAACGTCGGCGTCGGCGCGGTCGGCATGGTGCCGATGCTGACCCAGGCGGGTTATGCCCTCGGCATTCTGCTGCTGGCGCCGCTCGGCGATCGCCATGACCGCCGCACCATTATTTTTATCAAAGGATTACTGCTGGTGGCGGCGTTGCTGCTGTGTGGCTTCTCCGGCGGGCTGAGCGCGTTGCTGATCGCCAGTTTCGTCACCGGCCTGACCGCCACGGTGGCGCAGGATATCGTGCCAGCGTCGGCGGCGCTGGCACCGGAACGCAGCCGTGGCAAAACGGTCGGTACGGTGATGACCGGACTACTGGTCGGCATTCTGCTGTCGCGGGTGATCAGTGGCGTGGTGGCCGAATACTTCGGCTGGCGCACCATGTATATGGTGGCGGCGCTGGCGGTGCTGCTGATCAGCCTGACGCTCTGGCGGGTGCTGCCGCGCTTTACGCCCGGCACGTCGGTCAGCTATCCGCGTCTGCTGCTGTCGCTGGCGCATCTGTGGCGTCATCATCAGACGCTGCGTCGTGCCGCGCTGGCCCAGGGGCTGCTGTCGGTTGGCTTCAGCGCCTTCTGGTCAACGCTGGCGTTAATGCTCAGTGAGCGTTTTCACCTCGACAGTGCGGTCGCCGGGGCCTTTGGTTTAGCCGGTGCGGCCGGTGCGA
>MIEI01000056.1 GCA_002095305.1 Pantoea brenneri | reverse complement strand
GCCTGAGCCTGAGCCTGAGCCTGAGCCTGAGCAGCGTCCAGCTTACAGCAGCCACTCAATCGGCAAGCGCCACACCAGCCGCACCTGCAGCCGCTGCCACCACGAGCAGCCGGGCTCGTGCTTATGCACCACCTGCTGCGCTTCATCCGGATACTCCAGCCAGTTGACCCGTCCCCACTTATCCAGCCGCAGCGTCCAGGCACGATCGCGCATCGACAGGCTGAAACGCTGATGGGTTTCCTTCGCCAGCGTCTCGCTCTCAATCACCAGCCCCATTTCGGTATTGAGTACCGCCGAGCGCGGATCAAAGTTGAACGAGCCGATGAACAGCGTTTGCTGATCGACCGAAAAGGTTTTGGCATGCAGGCTTGAGCCGGAATTACCGGTTAAACCGCGGTCGTGAGGCGCATCCTGCAGCGCCGCCTGCGGCTTCAGTTCATAGAGGGCGATGCCGTGCCGCAGCAGCTTCTTGCGCCATTTAGCGTAACCGGCATGCACAATCGACACATCATTGGCGGCCAGCGAGTTGGTCAGAATGGCAATCTTCACCCCTTTGCGCTTCAGCGACAGCAGCTGCGCCACGCCCGCGCGGGTCGGGACAAAATAGGCGGAGATGATGTCAAACTGCCGCTGCGGCGTACCGATCACCTCCAGCATCCGTTGTGGCAACAGCGTTTTCCGACGCGCTTTGCCCAGCCCTTTACGCGGATCGTCACTCAGCAACCGGGTTCTTGCCCAGGTCAGCGCTAACCTGCCCTGCTCCAGCTCCTGGAGCAGCGAAGCGCTTTCAAGGCGCTGCAGATAACGCTGCACCGCCTCGCTGTGACGCCACTCGGCCGGCAGGCTGACGCTGTCTTCCTCCAGCTCATGCTCGTCCAGCACCTGCTGCAGCGGCGAGACCGGGCGGCTGTTCCAGTAGCGCTCAAAATCCTGTGCTACCTCATCGACCACCGGGCCAATCGCCAGCACGTCGAGATCGGCAAACAGCGGCTCATTGCCGGTACCGAAATATTCATCACCGACATTGCGCCCGCCGACCACCGTGGTGACGCCATCAACGGTGAAGCTTTTATTGTGCATGCGGCGATTCAGCCGGGCGAAGTCGGTCAGGTAGCCCAGCGCCCGCAGGGTGCGAAATGAGAAGGGATTAAACAGCCGCACCGCAATATTGGGGTGACGGTTGAGCTGAGCCAGCGTTTCATCCAGGCCCGGCGTATTATTGTCATCCAGCAGCAGGCGAACTTTAACCCCGCGCCGCGCCGCCTCCAGCATTGCGCTGAACAGCAGCCGGCCAGAGAGGTCGTTTTGCCAGATGTAGTACTGAATATCGAGCGAACGCTCCGCTTTTTGCATCAGCAGATAGCGCGCCGCAAAAGCGTCCAGCCCGTCGCTGAGCGGATAAATCCCGCTGAGTCCTGGATGGCGCTGGCACTGCGGCACCAGCTGCGCTTCCAGCCAGCTGGGCTGTTCGGATTGCTGAGACAGCTCAAACGCTTCGGTCATGACCATTCCCTGTAAAATGCAGTTATTTTTATTATTCCCCGGCCCGTGGTCTGACGCTATACGATCCTTCCGACTTCGTAAAAACGCTGCGACAGTTTTTTAGTCTAGACTTAGTCGGACGATCTGTGACCGGCATCGGCCCGGCAGGAGAGGAATATGTCACATCAACCCCTTACAGACGCCCGCCAGCGCCATCATCCCAGTCTGTTCCGCAGTTTTTTCCAGGGCAGTTTTCCCTGTTCCACCGCCTGCCGCACGCCGGGAAAACGACTCGACATGGTGATCAGCAGCGGCCACGATATGCTGCTGGAGAAGGATTACGCCGCCCTGGCAGAACAGCATCTTTTCACCGCGCGTGACGGCGCACGCTGGCACCTGATTGAAAAAATTCCCAATCAGTACGACTGGCAGAGCTTTCTGCCGATGATCGCCGCGGCGCAGCGCCAGAATTTACAGATTATCTGGGAACTGGCGCACTTCGGCTATCCCGATCATCTTAATATCTGGAAAGCGGAATTTGTTGACCATTTTAGCCGTTTCGCCCGCGCGATGGCGCAGCTGATGCGCGATGAGGGCATCGAACAGCCGTTTTTCACACCAGTTAATCAAATCTCTTTCTGGTCGTGGGCCGGTGCCGATGTCGCCTGGTTTAATCCACACGCGGCGGGACGCGGCAAAGAGCTGAAGCGTCAACTGGTTCGCGCCTCGCTGGCGGCCATTCATGCCATTCGTGAGGTCTACCCGGATGCGCGCTTTGTGCTGACCGATCCGCTGGTGCAGATTGCCCATCATGCCGACAATCCGGACAGTAAACCCTACGCCGACGCCCAGCATCAGGCGCAGTTTGAAGCCTGGGACATGCTGGCTGGCCGCCTCGACAAAGAGTTAGGCGGCAGTGAAGATTGTCTCGATATCCTCGGTCTGAATTACTATCCCGATAATCACTGGTTCTTCCCCGATCGGCCGATGTCACTCGACGATCCGGCGCGGGTGCCGCTGCATATTTTGCTGGCACAGTGCTGGCAACGCTTTCAGCGGCCGATGCTGATTGCCGAAACCGGTGCCGAAGGCGAGGCGCGTGCGCCCTGGCTGCAGGAGATCAGTGAGAATGTGGCGGTGGCGCTGGATCAGGGCATTGCGGTGGAGGGAGTGTCGCTCTATCCGGTGGTGGAATACCCGGCCTGGGCTGACGATCGGCGTTCACCTGGCCCGCTGTTCGGCCTGGCCGATCCCAACGGTAACCGTAATCTTCATGAGGCGCTGGCGCTGGTGTTGCGCAGTCAGCAGATCAAATTTACCCGGCGCGATCAGACCGGCTGAGACGGTGGTTTTTTCGGGTAACAGGACTGGACATCAAGGGAAGGATCGGTGGGATGGCGCACATCGGTTAACCAGGTCATGGTGAACAGAAACGTGACGCCAATCAGACAGGCCGCCAGCAGGCCGATAATTGCGATCAGTTTGTCATCTCTGGATTCCATCGCCTTCTCCTTTTCCATTCCCTTGAATTACGCCGGGGTCAGCTCATCCAGAGCGTAATCAACAGGACAAAGATTATAAGCGTAACTGAGGTCACCGCAAGCACCACAATCGCAAAGTGAGCATCGTCGAGCGACTGGCGAATTGGCTCATCCTGATCGTCGGGTGGCGAAGGTAACGACATGGGCTTCCTGTAAAATTCGGTGAACGGGGCAACTATGCAGCGCGTCACAGTGTAGATGAAAGCTTGTTTTTCGTCCGGTTCTTTCGCCCGAAATAAAAACGGAGCGCGTGCTGCGCTCCGTTATCCTTTCAGCCACGCCGATCAGAAGTCGTAGGTGACCCCGACTTTCAGCGTGCGGCCATCGCCCTGCGACAGATAAGTGCCGGTATCGTCAACGTTGGCCCAGTACTTCTCATTGGTCACGTTTTCGACCCCGACGCGCCACACCATCTCATTCTGGTTAAGCCGGGTGCGGTAACGCAGTCCGAGATCCAGCGTGGTATAGCTGTCGATTTTTTTACTGTTCGCCGCATCAGCCACTGTGAACCGGTATGGGTGATCAGCGCGGTAGCGGTCAACCCGTCCAGCGGTTTGATATCATATTCGGCTCCCAGCGTGTAGTTGTCACGTGGCACCCCCACTGCCTGTTTGCCGTCATAGGTGCCGCCGGAGGTTTTGGTCATCACCGGATCCAGCCAGGTAGCGCTGGCGTTAAGGCGGAAGCCTAATACCGGCTCGCCAAACAGGTTGGTTTCAATGCCGCGATGTCGCTGCTCCCCGTTCATGCCATACGCCCCATCCGCGCCAATCATCCCCGACGGTTTTTTAATCTCAAACAGCGACAGCGTGCCGCCGATTCGACCGAAATCCCCTTTCACCCCAACTTCATTCTGTTTTGAATGGGCGATGCCGGTGATGGCACCCGGATTGGTTACCGTATCATTACGCGGCGCGACCGCGCCTGGCTGCAGCGCTTCGGTATGGTTGGCATACAGTGAAATCGACTGCCACGGCTTGTAGACCACGCCATAGGTCGGCATCCAGCGGCTATTGGTGTAGCGTGACGCGGTATCCTCTGCACCGCTGTTGTAGTTGTAGTTACGCACCCACACTTTCTGATGGCGCGCGCCGACCGTCAGCAACAGCGAATCATCAAACAGGCCCAGCGTGTCGCTCAGCAGATAGCCCTGGGTGCGCGAACGTGCAGTGGTCAGCGGATCGGAGAAGTTTCCGCCGGCAAAGTTCGCCGGCGGCGCGGCAACGTCATCCGGATGATAGATGTTGGTGTTCGCACTGGTCAGCGACATGTTGTAGGCATTTTTCGCATTGGTGGTCAGCGCGGAATAACCAACGTTGACCTTGTGCGAAATAAAGCCGGTATCGAAATTGCCGCGTAGCCCTGCCATACCGCTCATGTTGTCCTGCACGCGGTTGGTATTGAAGGTACTGATGGTGGCGTCGCCTTCACGGTTAAGCAGCTTTGGCGTGCCGTAGTTACCGGTTTCATGGGCATGCTGCGCGCCTAAACCGGCATACGCGGTCCAGCGATCGCTGAGATCGTATTCCGCCCGGGCAATACCAAACTCCGACTCCATGTCGCTGTAGACCCATTTCTGGCTGTAGTTGCGCGAGTTGGACGGCACGGCGGGAAGAAAATCGACGCCGCTAATGTTGATGCCCTGCAAACCGTCATGGAAGGTCTTTTTCTGGTAGCCAACATCCAGCGAAGTGCGTAACCGGTCACCGTGGTAGTCGAGGCCGATTGAGGCGGCGGTAGTGCGCTTTTTCTCATCATCCACCCCGGTTTCACCCTCACGATGTACCAGGTTAACCCGCACGCCAAACTGGTCGTTATCACCAAACCGGCGTCCCGCATCCACCGTTGTGCCGATCTGCGCATCGGAAGTGTAATCCACACCGACTCGCGCCTGCGGCGTAGCGCCGGCATGTTTAGGCTCAAGGTTGATAATGCCGCCGACACCGCTGCTGGCCGCGCCGTTCAGCAGGCTGTTAGCGCCTTTGAAAATTTCGACCCGATCCACCAGCGAGGCATCCATCACCTGACGCGGCACCACGCCCGGCAAGCCGCCATAGGTCATATCATCGCCATCCAGCAGGAAGCCGCGGATACGATAGCTTTCGGCGAAGTTGCCGTAGCCTTTGACGTTCTGCACGCCGGCATCATTCCGCACCACATCAGCGATAGTTTTGGCCTGCTGATCCTCAATCATTTTTGCGGTAAAGCCGATAACGTTGAACGGCACATCCATTGCCTTTTGCTCACCCAGCATGCCCAGCCGGCCGCCGTGGGCAACCTGCCCTTCCAGATAAGCCGGGACCGGTTGATCGCCGCCCGGCGTAAAGTCATCGTCGGCGCTGGCGGTTACCGTCATGGTTTGTCCGCTTTGGCTGGCGTCCTGCGCGGCATCACGCGGAGCGGCAGATGAGGCCGGGGTTGCCGCCATCACGGGCAGACAGCTGGCACCGATCAGCATTGCCAGCAGTGTCGGTTTACATCCTGGGGTTAAAAGGCGCTGACGCATGGTTGTTCCCTGATTTGAATTAGACTGAGAATCATTATTATTGCGGTTTGCGATTATGCGCAGGGCGTTGCCAATTGCAAGCAAAATCAGCAGTCAGCCCAGGCAATAAACAGACGGGAACAGCCGCGGTATGGCGAAGGCAGAATGCCCATGCCCAAGCGGCATGGGCAGCGGATCAGACGCCGCGCCAGCGTTTGAAGATCAGAGAGGTATTGATGCCGCCAAAGGCGAAGTTATTGCTCTGGATGTAGTCAGTCTCAATCTGCCGTGGCTCAGCCATGATGTAATCCAGCGCGCCGCAGCTGTCAGCCGGTTGCGAAAGATTAAGCGTCGGGGCGAACCAGCCCTCACGCATCATCTCAATGCTCATCCACGCCTCCAGCGCGCCACAGGCTCCCAGCGTATGGCCGAAGTAGGATTTCAGTGATGAGATCGGCGTGGTCGCGCCAAACACCGCGGCGGTCGCCAGGCTCTCGGCCATGTCGCCGCGCTCGGTCGCCGTGCCGTGGGCATTGATATAACCGATCTGAGCTGGCTCAATCCCGGCGCTTTGCAGCGCCCGCTCGATGCAGACCTGCATGGTTTCACGCTGCGGCTGGGTGATGTGGGCCGCGTCGCAGTTGGTGTGAAAGCCGGTCAGCTCAGCGTAGATGGTGGCACCACGCGCCTGGGCATGCTCCAGCGATTCGAGGATCAGCGTGCCAGCACCCTCGCCAATCACCAGGCCATCACGCTGTTGATCGAACGGCGCTGGCGTGGTGTGCGGCGCATCATTGCGCTGGCTGGTGGCAAACAGGGTGTCAAACACCGCCGCTTCCGACGGACAAAGCTCTTCCGCCCCGCCCGCGACCATCACCGTCTGGTAACCGTGACGAATGGCCTCCCACGCATAGCCAATCGCCTGGCTGCCGGAGGTGCAGGCGCTGGAGGTGGGGATCACCCGACCGCGCAGGCCGAAAAACAGCCCGGCATTGACGGCGGTGGTGTGCGGCATCATCTGCACATAGGTGGTGCCGGTAATATTGTTGGTATGCTTCTCGGTCAGCATGGTGGCGAACTCACTAACCGGGCCGGTGCTGCCGGTCGAGGAGCCGTAGGCGATGCCGGTATCACCGCTGGTTAATACCGGATGATCGATCAGCCCCGCCTGGGTCAGCGCCAGCTCGGTGGCGCGCGTCGCCAGCAGCGAGACGCGGCCCATGGCGCGAATGCGTTTGCGGGTGTAGTGCGCAGGTAGCACAAAGTCATCCACCGGTGCGCCTAATAATGTATGCAGGCCCTGATAAATCTGCCATTCCGGCATAAAGCGCACCGCATTGCGGCCAGCGCGAATACGCGCCGAGACCTGCGACCAGCTTTCACCAAAGGCGGTCACGCCGCCCATGCCGGTTACCACTACGCGCTGGATCACAGCATGCCTCCATTAATTGAGATCACCTGTCGGGTCACATAGCCGGCGATGTCAGACATCAGATAACTGGCCAGCCCGGCCACCTCTTCTGCTGCGCCCATCCGCTTCATCGGAATGATCTTCATCGCTTCATCGATCACCTGCGGTTCCAGTCCCTCCATCCCGGTATCAATCAGGCCTGGGGCGATGCAGTTGACGGTAATCTTGCGTTTCGCCAGTTCGATTGCCAGCGCTTTGGTCGCGCCGATAATGCCAGCTTTGGCCGCGCTGTAGTTGACCTGACCGCGATTGCCCATCATCCCCGACACCGACGAAAGCGTGATGATACGCCCGCCGCGCCGCAGTCCGATCATCGGCATGACGCAGGGCTGAATCACGTTATAAAAACTGTCGAGGTTGGTGTGAATGACGCTGTCCCATTCATCATCAGTCAGCGCGGGAAACGCTGCATCACGGCTGATACCGGCGTTGCTGACCACGCCGTAATAGGCACCGTGCTGTTCGATGTCGCTCTCCAGCGCGGCGCGAGCCGCCTTCCGGTCGGCTACATCAAAGCCCAGCAGTCGGCCGCTGCCACCCGCCGCCGTTAGCTGTTGCAGCGTCTGCTCTGCCCCCGCCCGATCGCGGTTAAAATGTACGATGATCTGATAACCATCCCCGGCGAGGCGCAGCGCAATCGCGCGACCAATGCCTTTACTGGCGCCGGTCACCAAAACGGAAGCTGTCATGGCTGTTTTCCTTGTGACATCAGTTGCTGTAACTCTGCTTCATTGGGTTGATATGTGTTGAGACGCCCGCTGGCTAATCGCTGTGCGCCGTGGCAAATTTCGCCCTCAAAACTGCCCATGCGATCGTCGCGCATCAGCAGGGTCATGGTGATATCCAGCGTGGCGTCAGCCGGAAAGCGAGGCTGATGCGCTTTCCAGCCGCGTCCGCCCAGCAGCATACCGGGTGGGATCAGGGTGACGCCGCGCTGGCTGGCGTGCCAGCCCGACCATACGCCAACCGTCTGGGCCATGATTTCGACGCCAAACCACGCCGGTAATTCACCCTGTGGCGTCAGGAACGGCGCCAGTACGCCGGTGCGGCAGGTCGATACCTGACAGTGAACCTGCTCATCAGTTACCGCAATCAGCTGATCAAGCAGCATCATCGGCGAACCGTGCGGCAGCCAGACGGCGGCAGGTGAATTAATCAACATCATGGCGTCCTACTATCAGACAGGTGTTATTGCCGCCAAAGGCGAATGAGTTCGAGGCGATCACCGGCCGCTGCAGCGCCTGCGGCTCAGTCAGCAAACCGCAGTCAGGCAGCGTCTCATCCCGCGCGGCACAGCTAAAGTCCTGCGCCGGCAGCAGCAGGTTTTGCTGCAGTATCAGCGCACTGAGCGCAGCTTCACAGACCCCGGCGGCTCCCAGGGTATGGCCGGTCAGGTGCTTGGTCGAACTGCAGGGCACGCTGTTGCCCGTGACACGCTGGATGACTGCCGCCTCCATCTGATCGTTCAGCGGCGTCGCGGTGCCGTGCAGGTTGATGTAGCCAAGCTGCTGCGGCGTGAGGCCGGCCTGTTGCAGCGCCATGCGCATTGCCCGTTCCGCCCCTTCCCCCTCCGGATGCGGGGCGGACATATGCCAGGCATCCGACGATTCGCCCGCGCCCAGTAGCGCCAGCGGCTGAGGTTCACGCGTCAGCAGCATCAGTGCCGCGCCTTCTCCGATTGAAATCCCATCGCGGTCCCGGCTAAAGGGCGCGCAGCGGCGGCCGGACAGCGAGGCCAGGCTGTCGAATCCATTAATCGGCATCCGGCTCAGCGAATCGGCACCGCCGACCAGCGCCACATCAGCCAGACCGGCGGCAATCAGCCGTTGTCCGCTGATAATGGCGCGGGCGCTGGAGGAACAGGCGGTTGAAATGGTGTAGGCCGGCCCATTGAGCGCCAGATAGTGCGCCAGAAAGCGCGACGGATCGCCCAGCTCCTGCATCTGGTAATGGTACGCAGCCAGTTCGCCACGCACCTGACGATCACCTTCGTCGACGCCGGAGGTGCTGGTGCCCAGTACAATCGCAACCCGCTCGCTGCCGTAACGCGTTATCGCCAGGTCAAGTGCCGGACGGATCTGCGCCAGCGCCGCCAGTAGCAGTTGATTATTACGGGTGTTGTGGGCACTGAACGCCGACGGCACCGCTGGCAGCTCGCCGTCGACCCGGCCGAGCCAGCAGGCTTTGTCGCCGTTCAGCCAGCCGTGACACAGCTGCATACCCGGCGCAACGCCGTTGCTGAGGTTGGCGGCAATCTGTTGGTTGTCATTACCCAGGGCGTTAAGCATGCCCATAGCAGAGATGTAAATCATGAAGCGTCCAGATGTTGAATGCGGATCAGATAGCCAAACGCATGCTGCTGAATAGCGATCGGCTGACGCTGGTTGCCGCGTTGCAGATAATCAATTTCGGTCACCAGCTGGTTATCGGCATCCCTGAGCTGGCGCTTTAACGGCTGATCCTGCAGGGTCCAGCCTGGCGGCAACTGTTTACGCCAGGCCTCAATCGGCCAGTAGCTGAGCATGATGTCCGCCAGCACCTGACTGGCGGGCGGCAGCTGTGGCAATGGCATCAGCTGCTCGGTGTGAATACCCTGGCCATCGTAGCGCAGGCTAAACAGACGAATCCCGACCGACGATAGGCCCGCCAGCTTAATCTGTTGTTGATCGGCGCTCAGCAGTACCAGCAGCGACTGGCTCCGGCCCTTTACCTGACCGGTCAGCAACTGCTGCTGCTGAAAAGCGGGCTGAATGCCGGGCGGCGGCAGCGTGATCTGCACGCCCGGCTTGAGCCAGGCGGTAGGACGGCTGTTGTCCGGTGCCTGCTGCGCGCAGGCAGTCAGCAGCAGGCTGGTCAACAAAATCAGGGCGGCGCGCATCATCGTTTGCTCCTCGATCGGGTGGGTCGCATCGCCAGCGGCGACAGCAAAAAGGCGGTAAAAATGCCGCTGCACAATACCGTACCAAAACTGGCAATCGCACTGGTGCTGCTGAAGACCAGCATGCCCAGAGTTAATAAGGTGGTGATCATCGCCAGCGAGACCGCCAGTAAGGAGGTCAGCGGCGTGCCCTGGGGGTTGCTGAAAAACAGGCTGTAGTTAATTCCAATCCCCAGCACCAGAATCAGCGCCAGTAGCGCAAACAGATTGAGCGAGGCCCCAATCCAGCCGAGCGTCGCCAGTGCCGCCGCCAGCGATAGCAGCGAGGGCAGCGCGCTGCGCAGTCCTGCCCGGAGCCCAAGACGCAGCACAAAACTCAGGGCGATTAGCGCCAGCGCCAGCATCAGCAAGCCACTCAGCAGGGTGCGCCAGAAGCTAAACAGCGTATCGTAACTGGCTTTACGGTCGATCCAGCTCACGCCGGTGTGACGTTGCGCCAGCGCATTGAGCGCGGGGCTGTTTTTTACCCCGCTGGTCGGTATCAGCACACCGCTGCGTCCGTCAGGCAGGGTCAGCCACAACAGACGCCAGCCTTCGCTTAACGGACTGGCGAGCCAGGCTTGTGGCGTAACCGGCATTGCACTGAGATCCGGCGCGGGCAGCGTAATCCCCGCCTGCTGCAGCCGTGTGGCGATAGTCGGCACCGCCTGACGCAGCAGTTTCAGATCCTGTTGCTGCTGCATCAGCGAAGGTAAAGGTAACAGCCGATAGCGCTGCAGCCAGCCCTGCTGCTGCGCCTGTTGCAGATCCGGTGCCAGCCGGGCCAGCCGTTGCAGGGTCTGCTGCGCGTCGTCTCCCCAGACCACAAACCAGGTCTGGTCGGCGCGCTGACCGGTTAAGACTGCCAGCTGACGATCCTGTTCCAGCAGACGCGCCGGGGCGCTTTGCAGGTGGGCGATATCATCATCAACCCGCAGCTGCGCGATGCCCGTCACGGCAAACACCGCCACGGCCAGCGGTAATCCAACCCGCAATCCGCGCTGACGTCGCCACGCCGCCAGCCAGCGGGCCAGCGGTACCATCAACGGCACCGGACGCACCGGCAAACCGCGCACCAGCCACGGATAGAGCAGGATCACCGTCAGGCAGGAGGCGGTTAAGCCGCTGGCGGCAAACACCGCCAGCTGACGCAGGCCCGGAAACGGGGCCAGCAGCATCAGCAGCCAGGCGATAGCGGTGGTTGCCAGCGCTAACAGTAAGGTGCCGCGCACTTTGTGCAGGCTCTGCCACGGCGTCTGTTCACCGCCGTGAACCATCCGTTCAGTCAGATAGTAGAGCGTGTAATCGGCCGAGATACCGACGATGCTCAGGCTCATTACCAGCGTCATCAGGTGCAGTTCACCGAAACAGATCAGCGTGATGACCGTTCCCGCCATCGCCCCGATCGCGACGGAGGTGATGCACAGCAGCAGCGGCCGCAGCGAACGGAACACCAGCAGCACCAGCAGCAGTACCCCGCCCAGCGTCAGGCTGCCGAGGGTTTTTACGTCGTGCTGCGCGCGCTGGCTGGCGTCATCGCTGAACAGTACCGTGCCGCGGGTCAGTAATTTCGCCTGCGGAAAGCGGCTTTTCAGCTGCTGCTCCAGCGCATTGAGCTGGCTGACCAGCGCGTGACTTTGCTGCAGGCTGAAGGCGTTAGTAGCCAGTTCGCCATGCAGAAAATACCAGCGCTGTCCCTGCCGATCCTGCGCCGTCAGCCAGCCGTTATGGAGCATCATGCGATCGGCATTCTGCTGCAACGCCAGCTGCGATCCGCGCACCAGCATCAGCGGATCGCCCTGCAGCTCTTTGCTGCCGACGCCGGAAAAGGCAGAGAAGAGCTGCGCCAGCTGCCAGTCCGCCTGGGCGTTGCCGCCGTCCTGTAGCCGGTTGCGGGTCGCGTCATCGATCAGGCCGTTACGATGTTGCCAGGCAAAGCGTCCCCACTGTTGCTGCTGCTGCGCATCGAGATCGCCCTGCACCTGTTTCAGTGCCGGCAAGGCGCGCAGTTGTGACAGCCACCATGCCGCCACCTGCGGATCGTCAGTCGGACCCGGTGACACCAGCCACACCAGCTGGCGATCCAGCCGCTGTAAAAAAGCCTGCTGTAGCGCAGGCGGGGCCGCGCCCAGATTCTGCTGTGGCAGCAAGGCCAGCACGCTGCTGTTGAGCTGGCTGCGCGGCAGCAATAGCGCCAGCGCCACCGCCAGCAGCAGGCAGAACGCAATCCACAGTGCGGCCAACCGGCGTGCGTTACGGCCCGGCAAAACGCGCCTGCTCCTCATCGCTTAACTGCGACGGCTCAATCCGGGTATGGCTTAACAGGATCTGCGTCCGATCGCCCTGCTTATCATCAAGGTCGATCCGCTCCAGATACTCGCTGCCCGCGAGGTCGATGCGGTTGAAAATTTTGTTCAGCGGCGCGGCTTTCGGCGTCAGGCTCAGCGTCCAGTGGCCGTTACCGCCATCGCTGAAATCGACCCGGAAGTTTTCATTCAGCACCTTCTGGTCGGCCTGAAACAGCGCGCGCAGCAAATGGTTAAACTGGAACATCTGCGGATTGCTGTCGGCCGTGATGACCTGCGGCGGCTGACCGCTCAGGCTCTGCACCATGCGCTTATCATCCAGCAGCAGTGTCATCACAAACGGCGTCTGCTGATGCCACCACAGACCCTGTTGGCGGGCGATCAGCATCTGTCCATGCGACACCAGCGGCTGACGCATCCCGGCAATGTTTCGGGTCTGGGTAAAATCGGCACGGATCACCGGCTGGCTGGCAAATCGCTGCTGCAGCTGGTCGAGCGTCACCGCGCTGGCAGCGCTGGCCCACAACAGCAGGCCGGTAAGCATTACTTTTAGCATCCCTTCACTCCTAAACGTTCCAGTAAAATGTCTGGTGAGACAAAGCAGAGCGCCTGGGTTGCCTGCTCCACCGCCACCTGCAGCGTATGTGCTTTGGTGGTGATCTGACCGGCCGCGTTACGGACCTCGTAGTCAATGCGCAGGCGATTTTCATACTCAGTAATGCGCGCGCTGACCGAGATGGTCTCTTCACAGCGCAGCGGCTGACGGTATTTCACCCGGGTATCGACCACCGGCCAGACGTAGCCGCTGGCGGCCATCTCGGCGTAGCTGTAGTTGATGCTGCGCAGTAACGCTTCGCGTGCCTGCTCAAAATAGCGAAAGTAGTTACCGTGCCAGACCACGCCCATCGGGTCGCAATCGTGAAAGGAGACGGTCAGCGCTATTTCAGCACGATGTTCAGGCATGGTCGGACTCCTTGTGGCAGGTCTGCGAATCAGGCAGCGTCCAGAAATCGAAAAAGTTAAACCAGTCAAGCGGGGCCAGCAGCGCGTAGTGCGCCAGCCGCGCCGCATAGCGATCGACCGCCTGCTGCAGCGCCTGCTGTCGTTGTGCCCGCGGCAGCAGCAGCGGGTCAGCGAACGCTTCGCAATGAATGCGCAATTTACCCTGCTGACGCAGGGCAAACATCAGCAGTACCGGGCAGCGTAAAGCGGCAGCCAGCACAAACGGTCCCTGAGGAAACGGCGCAGCCCGGCCAAGAAACTCACTCCAGATCACCCGGCGTTCGCCACCGCGCTGGCGATTAACCGCGGTGCGATCGCCGACAATCGCCACCCATTCGCCAGCATCCAGCTTTTGCTGCAGCAGAATGGCGGTATCCGGGCCGATATCGCTAACCGGCATCAGGTTTACTCCGGCCTGCGGTGCAATGGTTTCCAGCACCGCGCGAAAGCGCTGAGCATTGTCGGTAAACACCAGCGCATTGATGACCAGCCCGCTCACCTGCTGAGCCATGGCGCGACAGGCTTCAATGTCGCCAAGGTGCGAGGCCAGAATCAGCTTGCCCTGCGGCGACGGCATGCGGATCACCGCTTCGGCACCGGGTGCAAAATCGATATCGCGTCCCCAGTGAAGATCGCCCCGCCAGCTGGCAACTTTATCCAGCATCGCCCCGGCAAAACGCAGAAAATGACGGTAGCTGTTGAGCGGCGCAGGCAGGGAAATCTGCCGCTGCTGCGCAATCAGACGAACCTGGCTTAGCCACTGCTGCGAGGCGCGACGGGCACGCTGTCCACTCAGCCAGTAGACCGCCACCACCGGCCATAACAACAGCATAAACGGCAGGCGGCCGCCGTAGCGATAGACCGCCAGCATCAGACGTAATCCCCACTGCCCGCGGCGTTCCGGTTCGGCCGACCAGTGAGCTGTCTGCCGGCGCATCGCCAGCAGACGCGGGATTCGCGGCAGCATGCCGAAAAAGAGTCGGGTATGCATCCAGGAGATGCGCAGGTTGTCATAGAGCGCATCAAAGTGCGACAAACCACTGGCCGGATAGTCACCCGGGTGGAAATAAAGCGGCTGCGGGTGCCCTGCCAGTAGAGCCGGACCATGATCTCGGTGTCGAAATCCATTCGCTGGCCGATCGCGCGGCGATCGCACAACGCCAGCGCCGGCGCCAGCGGGTAGACGCGGAAGCCACACATGCTGTCGCGGATCGACAGCGACAGCGTCTCAACCCAGACCCAGAAATGGGTGATGTAGCGGCCATAGAGGCGTGATTTGGGAATCGAATCGTCATACAGCGGCTGACCGGAGATCAGCCAGTCAGGATAGCGCTGCGCTTCGGCCAGCATCAGCGGCAGGTCTTCTGCCTGATGCTGGCCGTCAGCGTCGATCTGTACCGCGTGGGTAAAGCCCCGTGCGGCGGCGGCACGCAGGCCGTGGATCACTGCTGCGCCTTTACCCTGATTGCTGTCGAGACGCAGCACGCTGAGCTGCGGGGCGTGCAGCGTCGCCAGCTGGAGCTGAGTGGCGGCATCGCTGCCGTCATCAACAACGATCACCGGTAAATTAAACGGTGCCAGCCGCGTCAGCACCGAGGCCATCATCGCCCCGTGGTTGTAACACGGGATCACCACGCAGGGAGAGAATGTCGCCCCTAACACAGCGTAATTTTCCCGCTGCTGGCGCTCTGCTCCGTGCCCTCACCCAGCAGACTGTAGCGAAAACTGAGGCGTGATTTTTCCGCATCCCAGTCAAGACGCAGTTGCAGCAGCGAATCGGGCGGCACCGGCTGCTGGAATTTGATGTTATCAATGGCGGCAAACTGTTTGCCGGGCGCCAGAATGCCGACGCCGTAGTGCATAACCCAGTCGAGCTGGGCGACACCGGGCAGAATCGGTAAGGTGGGAAAATGGCCCTGAAACCAGAACAGGCTGGCATCAATCTGTAGCGTCAGCGTGACGCTGTTATCCTGCAGCAGGCGATTGCGTTCAATCGGCAACATCGAAAAGCTCCTCAATTTGCAGCCAGGCGCGTTTGCTTTGGCTGGTCACCGGAATGGCGGCGACCACCCGCCAGTAGCG
Organism: Pantoea brenneri; assembly: GCA_002095305.1. Taxonomy (GTDB): domain Bacteria; phylum Pseudomonadota; class Gammaproteobacteria; order Enterobacterales; family Enterobacteriaceae; genus Pantoea; species Pantoea brenneri. The sequence goes on along the minus strand of MIEI01000056.1, from coordinate 17,622 downwards.
CGGTATCGCCAGCGGTTCCAGCCACTGCTGCAGCTGTCGTTTCCACTGCTGCTTGTGCTGATGCAGCGCGGCGTCATCCAGCACAGCGTTGAGCGCCACCACCACGCCAATCGCCTGTCGTCCCTGTCGCGTCACCGCCAGCGCCGCCGCATCAGTGATTTCCGGCAGGCTTAACAGACGCCGTTCAACCTCACTCAGCGAGACGCGCTTATCGCCGATTTTGACAATCCGATCGTGGCGTCCCGCCAGCTGAAACTGGCCGTCCGGCTGCATCAGCAGACGATCGTCAAGCCGCCAGCCGTCAGATCCGGCGATCAGCGGCGACCAGACCTGCCAGCGGTCGGGCGTGACGGCTGCCAGTCTGACCTGGGGCATACAGCGCCAGGCCGCGTCGGGCCGGTCAAACTGCCGTGCAGCGATCACCCCGGTTTCGGTGCTGCCGTAAATCTCGCTGACCGGGCAGCCGAATCGTTGCCGGACGCGTGCGGCATCAGACCACGGCAGTGCGCCACCGGCCGAGACGATCAGCGCGCAGTCGGGCGCATCGAGTCCGTCATCCAGCCGGGATAAAAACGCCGGGCTGCTGATAAAGGCGTAGCGCCATTGACGCGTCAGTTGCGCCAGTTGTTCGCCATAAAACACCGGCTGCGCGGCAAACGGCAAGCCAAGCGCCATCGGCAAAAAAATGCGAAACGATAAACCATACAGATGCTGATGACTGACCGAGGCGATAATCCGACACTGCTGCAGAGGCGTGCCCCACAGATCGATCAGCCAGCGGGTTTCCTGCTCCATTATCGCTAGTGATTTCACTACCTGACGTGGCGCACCGGTGGAGCCGGAGGTGTAAAGCACCAGCCCGGCCTGCGCCGACAGCGGTGGCAGGATGCCTGGCGCTTCCGCATCGTCGCAGTGCCAGAGCGGCAGGTCGAGGCTCAGCGGCATATCGGCGATAACGCCATCCAGCCGATCGCGCATCTCATTGAGCAGCGCGGCGCGACAGTGCCCCGGCAACACCGGGGTTTTACCGGCGTACCAGCAGGCCAGCAGCGCCACGCAAAAACGGTAGCTGTCATCGAAGCAGAGCGCCCAGCGCATCCCGGGGTCGGCGGCCAGACGCTGACTCAGCGCCCGCACCTGCGCACGCATAGTGCTGAGCATTAACGGCCGATCGCCGCGCCACGCGACTTCGCGTTCGGGCCCGCTCAGCCATTCGGCTACCTTCATGCTTTTCGCCTCACCCGCTGACGCACCAGCCACTCCCCCGCCATCAGGGTGCCGATCAACAGGTAGCTGATCGCGCCGTTCCACAGCGTCCACAGCCGCAGATCGCCCAGCAGGCAGGTCACCAGCGCCATGCTGCCGTTGCCGATAAAAAACAGGCACCACAGTTGGGTAACACGCCGGGTGTAGCGCACCGCCGCGAGCGGCAGATGCGGTTCACGCAGCCGCGCGATGCGTTCCACCAGCGGCATGGCACTCCACAGCGAGGAGCCAAACACCAGCAGCATCGCCAGATTCACCGCCAGCGGATACCACAACAGCAGATGCTGACTGCGCAGTAACTGGCTGCTGATACACAGCAGCGCGCCCGCCAGCGCCAGCCAGCCCATCACGTGACTCAGCGCATTGTGCTGGCGACGCAGCACCTGCCAGCGCAAGCCAAACAGCAGCGCCAGCAGCCAGAACAGCCCTTGCCAGCGCGGTTGCGTCAGCGCCAGCCAGACCAGCAGCGGCCAGGCCAGCAGAGTGAGCAGATTCAGCAGTCGGAGGGCGGCAAGCACGGCGGATCAGGCGTCTTCGCGCATCAGTTGTTCAACCGCATCCACCACATCCTGCACGGTACGCACCGCGCGGAAGGTTTCCGGTTTAATTTTACGGCCGGTACGTTTCTGCAGGTGAACCACCATATCAACCGCATCAATGCTGTCGAGTTCGAGATCTTCATACAGACGCGCCTCCGGATGAATGTCAGCCGCATCAATTTCAAACAGGCTGGTCAGCAGTGACGCAACTTCCTGGTATATCTGGTCTTGGGTCATCATAATTTTGTCTCAGCGTTCAGGCGCGTTGTTGATCAACAAACGCGGCCAGAGAGGCAACAGAGAAGAAGTGCGCGCGCAGGGTTTCACTCTCGGCGGAGAGGGCCACACCGTAACGATTTTTTACCGCCAGACCGAGTTCAAGCGCATCGATTGAATCCAGCCCCAGCCCCTCGCCAAACAGCGGGGCCTCGGTGTCGATATCATCGGGACGGATATCTTCCAGGTTGAGGGTGTCGATAATCATCTGTTTGATATCGTTGATTAATGAGTCCATACCGGTTTTCGTATTACCTATTCAGGGGAACCAGCGCCTGTTGTAAATGGCGGGTCAGGCGACGCGCGGCCAGCGGCTGTGCATCTTGGTTGCTTTCGCAAAACGACTGGCTGTCGATTCGCGCTTGTACGCGCACGGTAAACAGCGGTTTAACCGGCGGAATTTGATACCAGCGACTCTGTTTATCGAGCATACGCTGGCTACAGGTGATGTGAACCACCCGCAGATCGCACCCGGCACGGACCGCGATATTGGCGGCACCGCGCTGCAACTTCAGCGCCTCGCCATAGCGGGTGCGGGTCCCTTCCGGGAAGATCAGGATGTTGTCGCCGCGCGCCAGTCGTTGCTGGCTGTCAGGCAGTAAGGTTTCGGCTTCGCTATTGATCAGATAATCGGCGGCGCGGATCACACCCCGTAAGAACAGGTTGTTTTGCAGATCGGCTTTCACCAGACAGTCCATCTCCGGCAGCACCGAGGCGATCATCACATAGTCGATCAGCGACGGATGATTGGCGACGATCAGGCAACCGCGATCCTGCTGCAGCAGTTCTGCCCCTTCAATCCGGTAGTCGTAGACGCCGACGCCGCGGCAAAAGCGCAGAAAGCAGCGGAAGCTGCAGGCAATCGCGCGTCGGGCCAGCTGGCGGCGACGCAAGGTGTCACGCTGCACCAGCAGCAGCAGATTAAAGCCGATCAGCGACAGCAGCAGGCCGCCGAGGCTGAAAAGGGTAAAACTGACCGCCGTCATCACCAGCCGCCAGTAATAGTTGATGCTGCTGCAGCGCGGCTGCGCCGGTTGTGAGCAATCAGCCATGATTTTTCTCCCAGTGCCACTGCAGGCGCTCGCCTGGCAGGCTGAACTGCGTCGTTCCAGCGAGAGACTGTTGCAAAAAGCAGAGACTTTGCGGCAACGCGGCGGGGATCATCTCGCCGGGCTGAGGCTGACTGTGGCAGCGCCACTCATCGCCAGCGGCTAGCAGCAGCGCCACCGCATACGGCGCGTTAAGGGGGTTTTTGGCTAACCACGGCAGATAATAATCGGGCAGCAGACCCTCGAAATCGACCAGCAGTACCTGCTGATAGCCCGCCTGATGTAATGCACTGACTTCAATCAGCCCTTGCTGAAAAGAGTCGATCCCGGCCGCGATGGAGGTCGATACCAGCGGTGCTTTCGCTGCGATAGTGAGGCTGCCAACGGCAGAATTGTGTACCGACATCGCAAAATCAGTGGGCGACAGTGGCTGCTGACTGGCCAGTGCGGTCAGGATACGCAGATTACGCTCCAGCTCGCCGTGACGGCTGGTGAACACCACTGCATCCACCGTCTGACGTGCCAGCAGTGCCAGACCGCACTCAACTGCCGCACGACTGCCGCCGCTCAGACGACGCGCGGTCATCATCGGTAAAAATTGCGGCTTTGCCATGGACTGGTTGGGGTCGATTACCGCGCCCTGTAGCGCCCAGCGTTGCCAGTCATCGTGTCCGGCCAGCCCGGGAGCCAGCGCCTGCCAGTCGACCAGAGAGTAAGCGAGTCTCATTTCAATTTTCTTTTAGCAAAACGGGTGGCGTTGCGTCCATCAGGTCGTCAACGCCTTCCTTGCGTTAGCAAAGATTCATCCCTGAAATATCTGCCGACCCGGCTATTGCCGATCACGGTAGTGGTTTAGCCGGCGATGCAGCAATAGCAGGTCATCTGATTTGTCGGCCGGCAGCGAAAGATCTTTATTTTATTGTTCAATACCGACAGATAAGTGCGACAACGCGCGGCTTATTTTGCCGCCAGCGCTGACAGGCGTAGCTGAATGTCCTGATCGAGGTTGGTGATCCAGCGGTTATAGTTATTGTGGATCTTGCCCTCTCCCGCTTTCAGGTTTTCGCTGCTGAGATAATCGATGCGGTAACTCTGGCTGGTGTAGGAGATGCGAATGTTGGCTGCGAAACCACGCTGTGCCAGTCGACCGTTGATAACACCCGGCAAAACCGGCGTCATCACCCACTTGCGGCTGATGCCCGCTTCGATGATCGCGGTTTTCATCTGATTATCACTATAACGCTGTGAGAGTGTCTGATTCACATTGTGAATCGGCGCAGTACGGGCACAACCGGTTAATAAAGCTGCGGTCACCACCAGTGTAAAAATTAACTTTTTATTCATCACGATTCCCTTTTATTCCCCTGTGTTATCAGGCGGTTAAAAATACAACTCGCCTGGCGCAGCATAAACAATCCGTGCGCTTTTCCATCTGGCCAGTCTAAAACCCGCGCATGATACCACCTAATGTAAAGACAGGTAAGCGGAAGTATGCGGGGCTTATTTAACCGATAACGGTGTCAGGCGGAACACAGCGGCGCGGGACGCAACAGCGCCGATCCGGCGAGCAGAATCTCTGACTGCTGCTGGATCGGAACCGTATGAAGGGAAAGGGTTATTCAGAAGATGACGTGGCGTTTGCTGACCAGCCGCCACCCAGCGCACGATAGAGATCAATCTGCGCCAGCAGCAGATTATTTTTCACCGTCACCAGATTTAGCTGAGTTGTAAACAGGGTACGCTGGGCATCCAGCTCATCAAGATAGGAGGCGTAACCGTTCTGATAGCGGTTACTGGCGATGCGCAAGGCTTCAGCTACATAGTTCTCCTGCTTTTGCAGCTCTTCCAGTTGTGCCTCACCCTGCCGGATCGCATCCATCGCATCGTTCACTTCTGAGAAGGCGTTACGCACCACTTTCTCATAGCCATAGAGCGCCTGGTTACGGGTGGCCATTGAGACATCCACTTCTGCGGTCAGCGCTTCACGGTTGAGCAACGGCGCCAGAATACTGCCGCCGACGCTCCACAGGCGGAACGGATTATCAGCCAGCTGATGCAGCACCGAACTCTGTAACGTGCCGGTCGCAGTCAGGTTGAGATTGGGCAGTAGCTGCGCTTTGGCCGAAGCCAGACTGGCATCGGCGGCCAGCAGCTGGCGCTGCGCCTGAACGATATCCGGTCGGCGATTGAGCAACTGGGACGGCAGCAACGACGGTAACTGCTGCGGCGATATTTGATCGAACTGCTGTCGGCGAGCAATTTCGCGTGGATTCATCGCCACCAGGATACTCAGCGCATTCTCCTGCCGGGCAATCTGATGCTTAAGCTGCGGTATCTGTGCTTTGGCTGACTGGTACTCCGAGGCCGCCTGCATCCACTCCAGCCGTGAGGTGTAGCCGGTTTCAAACTGGCGCTTCGCAAGGGTCAGCGAATTATTGCGGGTGATCAGCGTCGCTTCGGTAACGCGCAACTGCTCATCGAGAGCACATAAGTTGAGATAACCCGAGGCCACCGAGCTGGCAATGGTCAGCTCCGCCGCCGAGGCTGCAGCCTGTTGCGCCGCCAGCGAGGCTTGCGCAGCGTCAATCGAACTGCTGCGCGCGCCCCACAAATCGACATCGTAATTCGCCTGCAGCAGGCCCTGAAAAACGTCGGTTTCATAAGGCTGGCCGGTAACCGAGGAGAGCGTACGTTCACGGGTTGCCGCCACGCCGGCGCTCAGAGTCGGAAAATTATCGCCCTGCGCCGCACGCAGCTGAGCGCGATACTGATCCACCCGTGAACGCGCGGTGAGAATATCGGGATTATTGCGCAACGCCTGCGTCACCAGCCGGTTGAGATGCGCATCGCCAAAGGCGCGCCACCAGCCTGCTTCTGGCGGAGCAGCCGGCCCGACCCGATCGCGCCAGGCAGGCGGAATCGGCAGTGACGACGGTGCTTTTTCAACCTGGGTCGCGCAACCGGCCAGCGTCAGTGTCAGTGCGCCAATCAGTAAACGGCGGACGATCATGGTGCGCCCTCACCTGCCGGCTGTGCGGCGGTATCGATGCTCACTTCCACCGACATGCCGGGTCGCAGTTGCTGCATATCCTGCTCGTCGATGCGGATACGAACCGGAATACGCTGAGCAATTTTGACGAAGTTACCGGTGGCGTTGTCAGGCGAAATGGCGCTGAATTCCGACCCGGCAGCTGGCGAGATAAATTCAACCTGACCGGTAAAGCGTTTGCCATCCAGCGCATCGACCCGGATGGTCACTGGCAGACCGGGCCGGATCCGCGCCAGCTGCGTCTCTTTCAGGTTGGCGATGACCCACTTGTGGTTAGGTACCACCGAGGTCAGCCGCGTTCCGGCCGTGACATAAGCGCCGGTTCGCACCGACAGCTGGCCGAGCTGACCATCATCCGGCGCGATAATCCGGGTGTTGGCCAGATCGATCTCCGCCAGTTCCAGTGCCGCCTGCGCACTGGCGACGTCTCCTTCCAGCGACGCACGGTTGACGATTACCGTTTGCAGATTTTGCTCTGCGACCGCGATCTGAGCCGCAGCCTGACGGACCTGCGCCTGTGCCTGCGCGTTAGCCGCGCGGGCGGCATCCCGTTCGCGCACCGACAGCGAGCCGTCAGCGGTCAGGTTCTCTACGCGTTTCAGGTCAAAGCCGCTTTTCAGCGCCTGTGCTTTGGCGTTTTCCAGCACCGCTTTATTACTTTCAATCGTCGCCTGGGCACTGCGTCGCTGTTGCAGGTTATTGCTGAGCGCCGCCTGCTTCATCGCCAGTTGTGCCTGGGCCTGATGCACCCGCTGATGATAGATACGATCGTCGATGGTCATCAGCAGCTGACCCTTTTTTACCGGTTGCAGATCGATGACTTCAACCGAGGTCAGATAGCCGCTGACCTGCGGACTGATAAAGGTCACCTGGCCGCGGACATAGGCATTTTCAGTAGTTTGCACTGCGCTGGTAAAGGGCCAGAGTTGCCAGGCGTAGAGAATGACTAATACGCCAATCACCACAATGCCGCTGCCGGCGGCAATAGAAAGAATACGGCGGCGGTTCGCACGGTCGCGTTCGGCTGCCTGAAGTTCGTCCTGCTGACTCATTGTTTCTCCGTGTTTTCCTGTAATGCGGCCAGCTGATGCTGCTCACGCAGGTTAAATTGCGCCTGGCGCCAGTCGAGATAACGCCGACGCGTTAATCGCCAGATCACCCACATCAGGGTGATCAATGCCAGCGCCGCCGTTAACAGATAGGTGTCGTTATAGGCCAGTACGTTGGCCTGTAATGTCGCGACAGTTTGCAGCTGGCTGCTGCTTTGCGCGCCGAGCAGAATGTTATCGCCGACCAGGCTATTGAACAGCGCATTGTACTGGCTGAGACGTTCGTTGACGTTGGGGTCAAGCAGCGAGAGTTGATCGCTGAGCAGGCTGGAGTGATATTTTTCCCGCCAGGTCTGAAAAGTCCCGAGGATCGCCGAACCAATCAGTCCGCCAAGGTTCTGGCTCATGCCAAACAGCACCACAAAACTCACCAGATTTTTCGGCTGGGTGACCACGCTGCCAATCCCCATCAGCATCGCTGGCGCCATAAAGAAGGCGCTGCTGAAGCCCAGCAGAAACTGGCTGAAGTACATATTGTTGGCGCGGGTCAGCGGACTGGAGTGCGCATCCATCAGCGACGCGATAATCATCACCACCAGTGAGGTGACGATTGGCCAGTTGAGGTGGTTAGGCTTGATGGTGAGCGCACTGGCGGCGATACCGACAATCACGCCGGCAATAATCGCCAGCGCCAGCCCGCGCATCTGATCGTTCTGTAAGCCAATCTGCTGTAAAAAACCGACCGCGCCGGTGTTCTGTTCCGCCAGTACGATGCGGATCATGATCATCACAATCCCCAGCCGGACCATCATGCCGCTGCTGAGCCAGCGGGTATTGATTAACGGATTGCGCCGGTTGTGCTCAATCACAATCGCGGTCACGATCAGCGTTAATGCGATGGCGGTGCAGATGCCGAGCCACGGCGTAGTAAACCACCACTCAATCCGCCCCAGTGACAGCACGCCGCACAGCAGCGCCATGCCCGGAGCCAGCAGCATAAAGGTGACGAAATCCATTTTTTCAAAGGTCTTGATGCGGTCGCCGGGCGGCAACTTGACCAGCAGTACCCCGCCCAGCGCAATCATCGCCAGGCCAAGCTCAAACAGATAGAGACCGCGCCACTCGTTAAGCTGCAGCAGTTCCGAAGAGAACAGACGCGCCAGCGGAATCGCCAGTTGCGACACCGTCAGCCCAATCACCAGCGCTTTCAGACGATGCTTCGCCGGCCATGCCTGCACCTGGTAGTAGATACCCAGCGAGCTGAGCGCTGCCGCTACCATGCCGTGCGCGGTACGCACGATGATCGCCGAACTGAGGTCGTTGGCGAACAGATGAAAGAACGCCACCAGCACATACAGCACCAGAAACGCTTCGGTGAAGGCACGCAGGCCAAACTGCTGACGAAATTTCACCAGCAGCAGGTTGATGGAGATATTACCCATCACGTAGACCGCCGGCAGCCAGGCAATCTCATTCGAATAGGCGCCGAAGGTGCCCTGCAGATTGATCAGATTGGCGGTAACCAGCGCATTACTCAGCGCCCCGGTCAGCGAGATCAGCAGGCCGATCAGACCAAACGCCACCCGCTTCGGCAGCGGATGCAGCGGGGTCGAGGGTGACCCAGGCAGCATCGGTTTTTCATGCGGTAACCACTCGCGCGCGGCATAGGGATTGCGCTTCGCCACCTTTACATGCTTCCCATTCGCGTCAGTAGTTGCTGTAACACTCGCTCGGTCACGGCCAGGTCCTGCGGATCGATGTCCGCCAGCATTTCACTACGCAGCGCGTCGGCCTGGTTTTTTACCTTAGCGAACGCCTGGTTGCCCTTTTCAGTCAGCACCAGATGGCGTTTTCGCCGATCTTCCGGCGGCTGGACCCGCGACAGCAGCGATTGTTTGACCAGCCGATCGACCAGCGGCACCATGCTGGCATCTTCCAGTCCCAGCAGCTGCGCCAACTCGGTCTGGGTCATTCTTTCAGGTTCACTGGCAATCAGGCCAATCGCCATCCAGCTGCTCATGCTCAGACCGCTATCTTTCAGATGGCGATCGACGGCCAGGCGCCAGGCGTGCGCGGTCAGATGCAGGAGATGGGTAAATGTACGAGTATGCGATAACAAATGTTAGCAACCTAATTGTTAGACTTCTAATTAAATGAAGGCGTTATTATACGCAAAGCCAAACGCGATTGGAAAGCGCCCGATCTGTTAAAAATTAGTGGATCGCGGCAGAATGTCCAGAGGCCGCAACCGGGAGTCGAACACCATGATAACAGCTGCGAAAAACTGGGTGGATTTGCGCCGTGATGCTGCCAGCGGTATTGAGTCGCTGCGCGCCCATTTTACCGGACACGCTTACGATCCGCACTGGCACGACAGTTACCTGATTGGTGTAACTGAGCAAGGTGTACAGCAGTTTCATTCGCGACGCAAACAGCATCAAAGCCGACCCGGTACGGTGTTTATGCTGGAACCGGAAGAATTACATGATGGCGACGCGATCAATGAGCAGGGCTTCACCTACCGCATGCTCTATCTTTCACCCCAGCAGATTGAGCTGCATCTCGCTCCGCTGCTGGCGGAGGGACCAGAGCAGCGTGAGTTAGGCTTCGCGGATACGCTGCGCGACGACCGGCCGCTGGCTTATGCGGTCTGGCACGCCTTCGACGCGTTGTGGCACGATCATCCGGCATTAATCAAAGACGCGGCACTCGACCGACTGTTTGGCCAGCTGACGCAGCACCGGTTGTGGCGCGCGTCCGGGCCGGTTTACCCGGATGCCCGGCTGGCGCTGCTGGCGCGGGACTGGCTGATTGCTCATCATGCTGAAAATCCGGGTTTACAGCAGATGGCGCTGAGTCTGAAACTGGATCGCTTTCGTCTGTCGCGGCTGTTCCTGGCCCACTGGGGATTGCCGCCTCACGCCTGGCTGGTGCAGTGGCGGCTGAGTCAGGCCCGGCGGCGACTGGCTCAGGGCCAGCCGGTGGCCGATGTCGCCGCCGCGCTGGGTTTTGCCGATCAGAGCCATCTCGGCCGCTGGTTTAAGCGCGCCTGCCAGCTCAGTCCGGCACGTTATCAGCGTGCCTGCACAAATCTTCCAGACCCGGCCTGATCCGCCTGCCACAATGCGCTTTTTAGTCAGGAGAAGCGCAATGCAGGACTTACGTTGTGTCATGATTTTGAATGCCAGTTTGCCGCCGGGCAAAGCAACCAATGCCGCTGCCGTTATGGCGTTAACCCTCGGCCAGCGTCATCCGGCGCTGGTCGGCGAGGCGCTGGAAGATGCCAGTGCCCATCCCTGCCCCGGCCTGATCCCGGTCGGTATCCCGGTACTGGCGGCTACCACCGATCAGCTCAGCCTGCTGCGGGAAAACGCCGAACAGGCTGGCTGCGATATGGTGCTGTTTCCGGAAGAGGGCCAGTCCACCACCGACTATCAGGCGCTGAGTGACGCGATGCGGCAGAAGCCACGTCAGGAGTGGCGTTTGCTGGGCATGGCGGTGGTCGGTGAGAAAAAAGCCCTGCGCAAGCTGACCGCCAGACTCGCACTTTTCAGTTAAGGTTAACGCGGGAAGTTGTCGCACGCTTTCCGCATCATTTAAGTCAACTTTCCAGGCTGTACACATTTTCTGTACAATTTTGTTCTCGGAATATTCCTTATAAACCCCTGTTAATGCTCAAATAGCACATTTTGCTTAGGAATCCGATTGTACAGATTGGACTTCATTGTATAACTTTATCCCCACGAGTTGTTTTGCGACTCTGTAACGAATGATGCACTTGCGTCGCCTCTGAAGGTGTCAGTGGATTTCCACCTTCAGAGGTTATTTTTTTATCCGTTTATTTATGACGTTGGGTTCCTTCGCATCTGTCCATGCGGAGGTTTTTTTAATGTCTTTTTGTCCTGACATCCGAAAGGGAATCGGGCTGTTTTGAAGGGCTTACACATGCAAAATCAGAATAGGGTTCCCAGAACCGATCAGGAAATTGCCGACTACTTTAATGCTGCCGCCAATAAACCGGCCAGTGATATGGAGATGCTCGGCTTAGTGGTCGCGGAGATCCTGCAGTCCGGCATGCCGGTCAGTAATAAGGCGATTATTTCTAAACTGATTCATCGTCTGGAACTGGAAAGCAACCGGGAGTCGCTGGAAATCTATCGGCAACTGCTTGAGCTGGTCGTCCACAAAACCCCGGATGATTTCTCGTTATAATCCCGACTCCATGGAGGGAGTCAGCCCGCCTTTTTCTGGTATCTTCGCCCTGCGCCCGGTAACATCTGCCCTCACTTTTATCCCGACTTTCTCGCCCTTCGTGCGGGAGCAAAACAAAAAAGAGCCTGCAATCCTTTATGACTCAATCGAATGATGTCGCTGCAACGCCGGTTGTGGCGAGTGATATTAGTGTCGGACGCGTATTACGCTCTCCGGCGCTGCTGACCCGCGAATGCCTGGCCGGGGTGATTACCGCGCTGGCGCTGATCCCCGAAGTGATCTCTTTTTCGGTTATTGCCGGCGTTGATCCTAAAGTCAGCCTGATTGCCTCGGTGGTGCTCTGTCTGACGCTGTCGATTCTCGGTGGCCGTCCGGCAATGGTGACCGCTGCCGCCGGTTCAGTGGCGCTGGTGATCGGTCCGATGGTGCATCTGCATGGCGTTAACTACATTTTGCCCGCGGTGGTGATGGGCGGCGTGATTCAGATCCTGTTTGGTCTGGCCGGGCTGGCACGCATGATGCGCTACATTCCACGCTCGGTGATGCTGGGATTTGTGAATGCGCTGGGCGTGCTGATTTTCTTTGCTCAGGTTCCGCACGTATGGGGACAATCATCGCTGGTGTGGATCTTCTTTGCCGTGACGCTGGCGATTGTGCTGCTATTGCCGCGGCTGGTGAAAAGCGTTCCCTCACCGCTGGTGGCGATTGTGGTGGTAACCGGCGTTGCCCTGCTGATGGGCTATCGCATGCCTAATGTTGGCGACGAAGGCCCGATGAGCCCTGGCCTGCCCGGCTTTAACAGCCTGATGGTGCCGCTGAATCTGCAGACGCTGCAGATTATCTGGCCGACCGCGCTCAGTATCGCCTTTGTCGGGCTAATGGAGTCGCTGCTGACCGCCAAACTGGTGGATGACCTGACGGATACGCCGTCCAGCAAACGTCGGGAATCCTGGGGACTGGGCGTGGCAAACATTTTTGCCGGTTTTTATGGTGGTATCGCCGGTTGCGCGATGATCGGCCAGACCATCGTTAACGTCGAGCTCGGCCGGGCGCGTAGTCGGGTTTCTACCGTGGCTGCCGGACTGGTGCTGCTGCTATTGGTTACCGGTCTGAGCCAGATTATGGCGCAAATCCCGATGGTGGTTCTGGCAGGGATCATGATGGTAGTGGCGGTGAAAACCGTCAACTGGCACAGCCTGCAACCGGCTACGCTGAAGCGCATGCCGTGGTCTGAAACGCTGATTATGGTGCTGACCGTGGTGGTGACCGTGTGGACGGGTAACCTGGCGCTGGGGGTGCTGGCCGGCGTGATTGTCGCCATGATGCTGTTTGCCCGCCGCATTGCCCACGTCATTCACGCCGAGCGTCAGTTGAGCGAGGATGGCGAATCGGTACGTTATACGGTGCGCGGGCCGCTGTTTTTTGCGAGCAGCAACGATCTGTTTGAACATTTCGATTACGCCCACGATCCGAAAAACGTCATTATCGATTTAACGCATGCGCAGATCTGGGACGCATCAAGTGTGGCGGCGCTGGATGGCATTGAATATCGCTATCAGCGCTATGGCGCGCAGGTGAAGATTGAGGGACTGGATAACCGCAGTACTGATTTTCATCGCCGGTTAACCGGTAATTTCGGCTAACCTTGCGATTTATTCTGGCTGACCGGCGGCCTGCGAAGCTGCCGGTCAGGCTCAGGCCTGTTGCCGGCGCGCTTTGTAGCGGGCCACCATCGTCATTAATGCCTGATAGATCAGACCGGCGTAAAGACTGGTCAGAATCGCCAGCCCTATCTCTTTGCCCTGCTGCTGCCATGACATAAACCACATGAACACGCCCCACAGAACAGAAAACACCAGCCAGCCGCGGACGAACTTCACGATGCCATTCATAACCACTCCTCTATAATGATGCGCTACCTTAGCGGGGTTCAGCACAAAACGCATTGCTGGCACGCCGGAGATGAGAGGCGTTTCAAATAATCGGCCGCAATTTCTGCTCTGGCCGGCACAAGACGGCGTATCAGGTGATTCCACCCGACTTTTCTATACTAAAGGCACCGTTAAACTTTCAGGATACCTTGATGAAACGTTGCGCCTTATTGCTGTCAGCTTTTGCCGTTATCACTACCCTTTCCGCCTGTGCGCCTCAGTCGCCGGGCAGAGATGCGCCGCCGCCGCCGTCACCGCCAGGCGGTCAGCAGCCGGTCGGTGCGCCTGGCGGCAGTGGCCCGGTTGGTCAGCCACAATCCTGAACCTCTAGCCCTGAGTTCAGGATCTCCCGCCCGGATCACGATGCATCTGTCGCCGGGCGGACTAGTGCCGATGGGCGCACCCGCACTCAGACATCTCTCCCGGTCGCTGTTTGCCTAAATGGGAGTGACGACGCTTTAATCCCCCTTCGCCGCCCGTTTCACCTTGTGCTGCACAGGGTCCCAGCAGGCGGTTCAGCGCGTCGTTAATTGCCCGCTCGATATTGACTGACCAGCTGGTCAGATGCCAGGTTGAGGATTGTGCTTCATCAAGATCACCGAACCCGACTACCGCTACGTGCGCGCCCTGACCAAAATCCCGGATTGCCTGCATCGCACCAAACGCCAGCAGATCAGATTCACAGAACAGCGCCTGGATGCGCTCGGCGGCGCGGGTCTGTTTCAGATAATCGGTCATCGCCTGCCAGCCCTGTTCACGATCGTTGCCGCCCGCCACCAGATCGACGCAGATCGCTTGATCTGCCGCCATCAGGCTGGCGCTGTAGCCTTGTTTCTGTGGCGATGCCCCTGCCTGGCTCTGCAGATAACCCAGCCGCTGATGCCCTTCTGCCAGCAGCAGAGGCCCGATCGCTTCGCCCGCCAGCCTGGCATCCGTCTGCATTACCTGCTCTGCGTCAAGCTGCAGCACCGGCAGCGAGGCCGTGGTCAGGATGCTTGCAGGCGGTGAGTCACTGAACGCACCCGGCAACAGCAGTAAACCACGCAGCCCGAGCGGGGCCGCCTGAGTCAGTTGTGCTGCGAGCGCCTGTTCAGTGGCGGCATTCAACAGAAGCATCAACACGCCACGCGCGTTGAGCTGGTGCGTCAGTTGATGGAGGATTTTCTGCTGCCATGAATTCAGTAACGGGCTGGAGATTACGCCAATCATCGGCGGAAATGCGGTATCAGGCTGCTGGTCAGTGGAAAGCGTCATTATAAAGGGTCCCGACTTCTTTTGCGGCTGAGAATAGATTGAAAACACCGGCTTTGCGCCGCTGGCAGTGGTTGTGCCGGCCGTACTTAGCCAATCTTTGCTGCAGGTTGTGGCTTACCCGTCTGCTAACGGATACCGGCAGCAACCCTCTACAGCCTAAATGATCCACTTCGCCAACAGAATAGATTTGTGTACAGACAGGGATGGTTTTCAATCTCAGGCAAATGCACAGAATCATGACCACTCACTACGCTGGCCGTTAATTCAGATAATAGCTGTCACTCAAAAATCGGGTCGCAATGGATGAGTCATACCAGCGTAATAGTGGACATATGATTGTCACTGTTTAATTTCTGACAAATGAAAGACACCGTGATTTTTATCGTTTTTCATTAATTCACGCTTCATCCTGAGCTTACATTTTCCATATAACCATTTTGCAATCCAATCACCTCAGTAACCACAACAATATGGACCAATTACTATTTAATCTGCATCTCGACCGACACTATAATCCATCTCACCACAATAATGGTGGCAATAAACTTAACAATAAAAGGAATTGATGATGAAAGAACTTAACCAATATGAAATTAGCTGTGTTTCTGGTGCAGGTTTGCAGGAAATGTTTGAAGGGGCAATCATTGGCGCGACGACCTACGCGTTTATTGGCGGTAAGTGGGCTATGGTCTCCGGCATCACTACTTTTGGTATTTCACAACTGGTGGGCGTAGCCTGGGCCTGATTGTAGGCGGAATCGGCGGCGCATTATATGGCGCAACGCATACCTCTGAACAGGTTGAAAACTTTTTCAATAGCATAATGGAACACGCTGGATAAAACCGCCAATAATAAAAAAGAGTGCCAGGCCGAATGCCCTTCGAATGCTGGCGCTCTTTTGTTTTATATAAGAAGGTATTATGAGAAACCTAAGCAGTCAGGAATTATACTTTGTAGCAGGCGGCGCTCCGACCGCTACAGAAGTTGAAGATTTTGGTGAAGCGGTCTTAAATGGCGCGGTCATTGGCGCGACCACACTCGCGTTTAGCTTTGGGAAATGGGCAAGTTTTGCCGGTCCTTTTACTTTTGGTCTGTCGCAGCTTGTCGGGGTCTTCGTTGGTCTCGCCGTTGGTGGCATCGGTGGCGCAATTTATGGTGCGTACCATACCCCAGCCGAGAGCGAAGCCTTTTTTCTCGATATCGTGAAATATCTGGGTTAACCATATTTTCGATAAGCAGAGTATTTGCTGGGCCGACATAATCAAAATTAACGCTTGTGTAAATTATGATAGTTGCACCTCAAACCAGCACATTTACAGTTTGTCTGTTTTTAAAATTATAAGCTGTTAAAGATTAACCTTTATTTCCCAATAACCATTCGGTGTGACACCTTTCAACTACCTTCACAGCGTGATTTTATCGTCAGCCGGGCCAGCACTTAATGTGCTGGCCCATAAGCAGTGGACACACCCACTATTAAGTCAGGATTATGGGTTACCACTCCTTTTTTAGCTATTCCTTTATCCACAGAATATGCTGTCAAAACGCATCCCATCCTGGTGCAGACTCTTCACAAAACTAACAGCATCACGGCATTGACCTGTGCGTTGATACTTTCTACAACGGCGAATTGATTCGGCTATCCGCTATTAAGGCTTATATATTCCACCACAACGAGCAGCCATTAAGCGTTTTTTAAACATATCGCCCTGCGCGGCGTAACAGACACACGAATATCCGTAAACGGGTAAGCCGATACAGCATGAAATTGTTCTGTCAACGTAAAGCAGAATAGCGTGGCCAGCCGACGGGTTAATATAATAATTTCAAATATCGGCTCATCTCTAAACTGATTAACTATTCAGCCGGATTATTTCCGGCAGGCTAACCCCGGCTACGGTTATTTTTATCACCGGGCAGATAGCAGCAGGACCGGGCAGCAGGAGTTGAACCTGCATCGGCAATCCCCGAAGAATTGCAATAATACCGTTATACTATGCCCGTGTTTCCCCGCCCGACACCTCACCCTGCCTCGCGTAACCCTTTGCCACAGCGCGCTGCCCGTTGCCTTGCTTAACCAGCATTCAGGCTGCCTGCCCGGCGTAATCGACCGCCTTCCCCTTCGAAGATCTGCCCGTCACCTGGCGGGATATTTCAGCCTGGGTACTGCAGTAATAACGGCGGATTAAAGTAAGGGTAGTGCCGGCTAATAAGGCTGCAAGCGCAAGCGGTGAATATTTGATAAAACAGCGGAAACCATAAAAATAGGTTGCTAATGCTTTTAATCACGCATTCTTCAGCTAGCCTTAAAAGCCAGACTGTCGGGGGAAACGCTTCCGGCGTTCAGCAGACTGAAATAAGCGAAGAGGTAATGACTATGCCCTCAGGACAATTTTATATTCTTGATCATCCGGATCTGACATTCACCGCCAGTTACCATATCGATACGGTGAATGAAAAGCCCTTTAAATCACGCATCGTGCTTGAGATCCAGAAACAGCTGCAGCCTACCGAGGCATTTGATGCTGTCAGTATCGGCCAACAGGTGACCTTTGTCTCATCCAGCGGTGAAGCGCAGCGAATGTATCTGATCAGTAACGCTGACGACCAGTTGGTTTTCAGCTCGCGCGCCTGAGGCCGGAATTTGCAGAGAAAGGGGGGAAGGATAATCGAGCACGAGGGCACGGTCTGTCTGACCGTCGTCTTCGCCACCCTACAGAAACAAAAAAACCACCTTTTGAGGTGGCTTACGACATTGCTTACTGCTTGTTTTTATTCGGTTTCAATATGGTGCCCGGGGCGGGACTTGAACCCGCACAGCCTTACAGCCGAGGGATTTTAAATCCCTTGTGTCTACCGATTTCACCACCCGGGCAGGGTGTAACTGGAGGCGCGTCCCGGAGTCGAACCGAGGTACACGGATTTGCAATCCGCTGCATAGCCACTCTGCCAACGCGCCTTAAACTGATGTGCCGCCAGGTTAACCTGACCTGCGAA
>MIEI01000055.1 GCA_002095305.1 Pantoea brenneri | reverse complement strand
CCGCGATGGCAGCGGCGGTGGATGCCGCCTGGCCAGACGTGGATGTCAGTGGCGTGGTGGTAACGCGCTACGGTCACGCCGTGCCTGCCGGGCGTATCCGCATTCTGGAGGCTTCACATCCGGTTTCAGATGCGATGAGTGAAACGGCGGCGATGCTGATTCTGGAAACGCTGCGCGGCCTGACTTCCGACGATCTGGTGCTGGCGCTGATATCCGGCGGTGGCTCTGCCGTGATGGCCTTACCCGCGCCGGGTATCACGCTGGCCGATAAACAGACGGTTACCCGAGCACTGCTGCACAGCGGTGCCAGCATCAGAGAGATGAATCTGGTCAGGCGTCATCTGTCGGCAGTAAAAGGTGGCAGGCTGGCGGCACTGGCGCAGCTGCTCAGGTGGTTTCGCTGATTATCAGCGATGTTCCGGGTGATAATCCGGCGGATGTGGCATCCGGTCCGACGGTGGCTGACAGCAGCACACCAGAAGATGCGCTGAAGGTGCTCGAACGCTACGCTATTCCGGTCTCCGCCGCAGTTCGCCATCTGCTGAGCCAGCCGTCGGCGTTGTCAGGCATGCTGCCGGTCGGTGAGGTCAGGATGATTGCCACACCCGCGATGGCTTTACAGGCCGCGGCCAGTGCGGCACGTCATCACGGTATTACGCCACTGATACTCGGCGACGCCATCGAAGGTGAGAGCCGGGAGGTCGCCACCGTCATGGCGGGCATCGCAAAATCAGTGAAGCAGCACGGCTACCCGCTGAAGGGGCCAGCAGTGTTGCTGTCAGGGGGTGAAACAACGGTGACGGTAAGCGAGGGAAAGGCAGGTAAAGGCGGGCGTAATACCGAATTTTTACTTGGGCTGGCCTGCGCCTTGCGGGGAGAAAGCGGAATCTGGGCCATCGCGGGAGACAGTGACGGTATTGATGGCACCGAGGATGCGGCGGGTGCGATGATTTTTCCTGATACGCTGTTGCGCGGCAAAACCTGTGGGCTTGATGCGCTTAGCTATCTGAACGCGCATGACAGCTACAGCTATTTTCATGCGATTAACGATCTGCTGATAACCGGACCGACATTAACCAACGTTAATGACATCAGAGCGATATTGATAGGCTAACCTGTGGCTCTCTTTTAAACGAAGAGAGCCACAGTTCATTTCTCTTATTACGCGAACCAGCATGTCGCTGGACTGGCATTTTTTCTCTAAACCGGTCTGCGCAGGGAAGAATGGGCAAGCTGTCACTTCCCCTTGCTCAGCTCTCCTCACTTTATCCGTCACTTTTGCGGCAACGGATAACGGTTATCTTTTCATCATTGATTGACACCAACCGGTGGTTTTCAACCCTGGCCAGCCAGCGACTGAAAATGGGCTGAAATCAGTCGTGACTGAAACAGGTTTAATTCAAACAGCCCGGTGATAGCGGTTGAAGGAGGTTATTTCTGACTTTGTTGCTGATTATCTGCTTCTTTTTGTTTTTTCTTAGCCATGTGATGGCCTACAGCGCAGCCGGCAGCGGCACCTGCAACGCCGTGATTCGCAACATGGCCAGCGACACCTCCAACAGCAGCGCCTTTAAGGCATCCCTTCGCCTCAGCCTGCATGCTCATGCTGAAAAGCAGGCCAGCGGCCATGATGCCAAACGTTAACTTCTTCATATTTTTTTCTCCATGTAATGACTGGCGTGTTCCAGTTACTTACCAGCATAGCCAGTTAAAACCAGACGCCTTGCCAGAATGGATAAAACTAAAACCTGGTTACCCTTCGTTACGTTTAACACTGACCCAGCGGGATAATCAGGCGCTTTACGGGTGATCATATCGGGCAGTTTCCCTGCCCCATAAACACCTCGCGTGGCTGAAAGCCGTCCAGCCCTGCCCTGCCGGCTTTGCAGAGGATCTCATCTCGGATGATTCAGGATTGCCCTCTTAACGCGGCTGACAGAAGCCAGCAATGTTGTTTTTAAATGCACGAAAAACGCATGGCCGTTCTTCAGGTCTCAGTGACCGTGAACGGTCAATCCAACAAGACGGATAACGACAGGACGGACAACCAGTATGCAAAAGAAAGCCGCTGGCATGGCGACCTGGTAAGCATTCATCACATTTGTCAGGTAATGGGGTCCCATTCCGAATTCGGCTAACGTGATGACCAGACTCATCAGGAATGCCATGATGGTCGCCATATAAAAAGCAAATATGTACGGTGCAGCGCGCTTTGGCAGGCGATTTCGTCGGGTATTTTTAGCGATAGCATCAGTCATCGGGATATCCTGTTTAATAAAGATGAACGGAACTGCTGCTAACCTAACAAGCTTATCAGGACGGTTGTAGCGTGGTTATGCTTTAATCATTATTAAGCAAAAGTGACGAATGAAGCATTGAGGATAAGATGGACGTTTTAGGGCTGATCAGCACGTTTATCCGCGTGGTGGAGAACGGCAGTATTGCAGCGGCGGCACGCGCTAAAGGTATGAGCCCGGCAGCAGTCAGCCAGAGTCTTTCTCGTCTTGAGGCGCATTTGGGCGTGCGACTGCTATCGCGCACCACCCGTAGCATGACCTTAACTGAAAACGGTAAGCGTTATTTCGAGAAAGTACGCCACATTCCACATGATATAGAGCTCGCCTCGCAGGCTGCGGCCAATGAAACCAAACCGCAGGGACCACTTTGTATCGCTACTACAGCCGCGTTTGGTCGGTACGTTCTGGCGCCACTTATGCCCGCTTTCAAAGCGTCCTTCCCCGACATAGATATCGAACTGATCGCTACCGATCGCAACGTCGACCATCGGCTGGAAGGCGTCGACGTCAGTATCCGCATTGAGGCGCAGCTGAATGATCAACTGATCGCCAGGAAAATCGCGTCATTGCCGTTTATATTCTGCGCAGCTCCCGCTTACCTTGACCGTGCTGGCACGCCTCAGACACTCGCAGAACTTAGCCAGCACGTCTGCCTGGTTTTCCGCTATCCAACCGACAGACGGTTTCTGCCATGGACATTTATGGTCAACAGACAACCTGTCAATGCAAAACCTGACCCCAGCTTCATCAGTGATGATATTGATATTATTGCAAAAATAGCAGTCAACGGGGGCGGCATTGCTCGTCTGGCGAGCTTCGTTGCTCAGCCGTTGATAGACAGTGGTCAGTTAAGACCGTTGTACTGGTCAGGGCACAATGGCGAGAGCAGCGTTGAGTCCCTGCCAATGAATATCTATGCCTGCGTCACCGAACGTTCGGCACTTAATGCGAAAGTTCGGGCATTTATTGAGTTTTTAGAAGCTGCGATTTGAGACAAGGCCGCTTTTAACGGGCAAAAGGTACAGAGGTCGCCCTGATAACGCATGGGCACTGTAGATTATGGACGAAATGTTCAGGTGGTGTCCTTCAGAAAATGCTCGCAGAGAAAGTTTACCAGGGCCCGTACTTTTGGTGAAGGATACTTACTGGCAGGCCAGAGAACATAAAACACACCCGTTCGTTTTGAATAACTGTCCAGAATTGTGCAAAGCCGCCCTTCTGACAGGGCTTGTCTGACCGCGAATTCTGGCAGATAGGCTATTCCCAGCCCTTGCAAGCTAAAATGCAGCCGTGTCTCGATGTTATTGCAGATCATAGAGGCTGGAATAGAGAGTTCGGCTTTATCCTTTGCACCGCATAACTCCCACGGTTCCAACTTGCCACTGTGGGGAAAACGATAATGTATACAAGAGTGCACCGATAAGTCAGCAGGATGCTTCGGGATACCGCGCTGAGCCAGATATTGAGGAGAAGCCACCAGCACCGAACTATACGTACCAACTTTTCTGGCCGCCAGACGTGAATCCGTCGGCTCACCTGCCTGATCACAATATCGAAGCCTTCCTCTATCACATCGACCAGCCTGTCGGTGAAATCTAAATCCAGTTCAACCCTGGGATATTCGCGCATAAATTCGACCAGCACTTGCAGCATCAGTGCACTCATCATTGGCAAACTGATACGTAAGCGACCTTGCGGAGTGCCTGCTGCCTGAGAAAGCTCCACTTCTGCAGCCTCGATTTCGGACAGTATGCGTCGGCTTCGTTCCAGAAAGAGCGCCCCTTCTGCACTTAGTGTAATGCTACGCGTGCTGCGATGGAAAAGGCGTACACCCAGTTTTTTTTCCAGTCTTGTCATGCTTTTGCCCACAGCAGAAGCAGATATACCCAGCAACCGACCCGCCGCCACAAAACTACGTGTCTCCGCAACCTGTACGAACACCGTTAAACCACTCAGGCTGTCCATTTTAACCCTTTATTAATGACTGAAAGTTCCGCAGTGAAAGGAACCGTATCCTACTTATTCCCGCTTACCTGCAAAGGTAGGATGTTGACCTTGTTCTCCCGGAAAGGTTAAACCACGATGTATATTTCTGTGTCATCGTTTTTCAAGGCATCTTGCCTGCATTTCAACACGTTCAATCGCAGCCACCTCATATATTTGAGCCGTCGTCATTTTGCCATTAACTGGAGATCATGATGACAACAAATCCTTTAAACATGACCGCCATAAAATACAGCAAAGGCTCAACGTTGGCCGATCCTGACTGCCTTATTGATGTGGAGGTTGAACGTCCGATTCCTGGACCGCACGATTTACGTGTCGACGTTAACGCCGTTTCCGTCAACCCACTGGATACGAAGATTCGAGGAGGGCAGGTTGCTGCGCCTGATAGCGTTGATAGCCTGGGGTGGGATGCCGCCGGTATTGTTGAGGCGGTAGGTGAAAACGTTACGCTATTCCGGCCTGGCGATGCGGTTTACTACGCCGGCTCTTTCGACCGGAACGGCAGCAATGCCCAGTTTCATCTTGTTGACGAACGCATCGTTGGTCATATGCCAGAGAGCCTGACCTTTGCTGAAGCGGCTGCACTGCCATTAACCTCTCTTACCGCATGGCAACTTCTTTTTGATCGGCTAAGCGTGCGACGAGATAAACAGCCTGTCCCAGGCAGCCTGCTGGTTATCGGTGCTGCAGGTGGGGTCGGCTCAATGTTAACCCAGCTCGCGAGTCAGCTGACGGGCCTGACCGTCATTGCCACCGCTTCTCGTGCTCAAAGTCGGGCATGGTGCCTGGCGCATGGCGCGCATCACGTCATTGATCATTGCCAACCTTTGCAGGCTCAAATCAGCGCATTATCTGTGCCGCCAGTCACCCATGTTGCTGCATTGTCGAATACAACTGAGCACTGGAAGGAGCTTGCTGAATTAATTGCGCCACAGGGGAAAATCGGCGTTATTACTGACCATAATTCGCTGGATGCCGTGCCATTTAAGGCCAAAAGTGTCTCTCTGCACTGGGAAATGGTGTTTACCCGTCCACTGTTTGGTACGCCGGACATGATTGAACAACATCATATTCTCGACGAAGTGGCCACCCTGGTTAATGCTGGCGTGCTGCGTTCAACTGTAAACCACATGATTCATCCGCTTAATGCATTTCACCTGCGTGAGGCGCATCAACTTATTGAAAATGGCGGCATCACAGGTAAGGTCGTGGTCGCACGTTCTGCGGTTGATAGCGTAAAATTGAAACCGTGAATAACAAATAAACATTCTTATTCAGAAAAGCCTAATCTGCTGAATATTTATTGAACAAGAAAGCGTCCGATTCTGGCTGTGAGTTCAACCGATGGATGCAACACATTGGTTGAAACGCGCTGCGGGTGATTCATTGCCTGGCGTTTTCATGGCCTCTCGTTGAGCTGCCTGACAATACTGTTTAGTCTTTGCTGGCTATGAACCGATAAGTCAGTTTCTTTTGAAAAATACTGCCTGAGCAATCTGTTCATATTTTCATTGGAGCCGCGTTGCCAGCAGGATTGAGGATCGCAGACGTAAACCTGAATATCTGTTGCTACAGTAAACCGGGTGTGTGAAGTGGTTTACTGAATTTGGCCACCTGAACAGAGGTGATATGCTCATCTCAGAACAACACAGGTGCACCAATGAAAAGAAGAAATTTTAGTCCTGAATTCAGACGTGTATCAGCCCAGTTGGTTGTCGTTCAAAATTACATAGCCGCTCAGGCAGCTAAGGCCATGCACGTTGGCCTTTTTACGATGACGAAATGGGTAAAACAGCTGCGCAAAACGCCAAACGCCTCTCCTGTTACACCGGAACAAATCGAAATACGTGAGCAAAAGAAAAAAATGGCCAAATCAGTCCTGAGACGACAGATTGGCCGGCACAACAACTGGGTGTTTGTTCACACCGAATCGGTGAAGCGGAATGACGGAACGACTCCAGCAAGCGTCAGGAAGATGCGGGTCGATTCAAACACTGCGTGGCGCGCAGCACTCAAACGAGCCGGTATTGAAGACTTCCGGTTTCACGACTTGCGGCACACCTGGGCGAGCTGGTTAATCCAGTCTGGTGTTCCGCTTTCCGCGCTGCAGGAAATGGGTGGGTGGGAAAGCATTGAAATGGTGCGCCGGTATGCTCACCTGGCACCTAACCGAGCATGCGCGCAAAATTGACTCACTTTTGGGTGAGAGCGACACAAATACGACACAAGGAGATAATCAGGTAGGATTGAAGCTGGCGTAAGTCATTGAAAGGTATTGGCCCCTACAGGATTCAACTTAAAAACATAACCATATGAATATATATAATTAATGTTCATTCAATTTACTACCATGCCCCCATTAATGCCCCCAAAATTTTTTCTGGCGATCAAACCCTGAGCCAATTGCAAGTAAGATTCGCCCTATTCATCTTTCGATGTCTTGAAAAATCAATTTCATTAACGTAGATTAATTTTTGTAACTCTGCTGTCAAAGACAGCCACCAATGTTTCGAGCATCGAATAGATGCCAGTGATCTGAGAGAAACGCCTTCGGGTGATCACCAAAATTGCTGTAGCCTGGAAGGCAAAGCTCATTAGAGCGGTACATTTGCTCGCCCTTGGAAGCAAATATCGTCAATAGAACCGCTCCTACTGCGTGACGATGAGGGTACATTAAACAAACGAACGCCTTCTTAACAAGGTGCTTCCCCATCGAAATCATTCCTAAGCGGGAATATTATGATTGATAACTAAGCTGTCAGTAATCTGCTGACCGTACCTTTTATCATTCCTCTATAATAACGTGTCACTGCTGACACGTTATATGCTGCTTGACCATACAGAGTTGGCTATATCCTCTCCGAAAAAATCATGGCGCGTATTGAACGCTGCGGGCTGCGCTTTGCTTATGCCGCTAGGCATTAGCAAACGACAGTCGTGCTGCGTGAGATACGTGGCGTCACTTTTTGCGTGCCAACGCCTGAAAGTGACGCCATAGCGCAAACCGCTGCCCATCCTTTACCTTCGCCCGTTTCAAACGGGTATCTGATTCTGACACCGCGTTTTCATACGCCAAATATCCATTTTCTAAAGGAGATCTGAATTGTTGCCGAGGCAGGCATAAGCCTGGGGGATTACCTGCAATAGCAGGCAGTTGCACTGAGTGCATCACTGACACCCCGAAATACCTCAACTGCACCCGCTCTGGCGCACAGGCAACTTTCAGTACGGAACGGCAGTGCTGTTTCCGTTATTAGCCATGCGCCAGAGAAGCAGATTGGAGTATCAGATGAGTCGAACAGGTAGGGAAATGAAGCAGCTTGCGAAGCAGGCTGGCGGCAGTCACAAGACGGTACATGATCGCATTCGTATTGCTGACAGATTTTGTAATCACTTGCTGGCGTTGAATATTCAAATTCGCAGCGTCCAGTATTTGAAAGCGAGGCATATCGAAAGTTACATCGCTGCACGTCGGGGGCAAGGTATTGCCTTACGCACATTGCAGAATGAGATGGCTGCTCTGCGTTCAGTTTTACATCAGGCTGGACGAGAAAAATTAGTAGTATCAGAACGATTAACTAATCGAGCGTTGGGGCTCGGCGGCAGTAGCCGAGCTGGCACTAAATTCGCTATCCCAACAGAAAAATATCAGCAAGCCATTACTCAAGCACGACAGCTTGATGAGGGATTAGCAATAGCCCTACAGCTAACACGCTTACTGGGCTTGCGTTCACAAGAGGCTGTCCAATGCAGCGCCTCCCTTAAGACCTGGCAAAAACAACTCGGCCAAGGAGCTGAAAGACTAAGTGTCATCTTTGGCACCAAAGGCGGTAGACCGCGCGAAACACGCATTTTGGATCGTGCAGCTGTTAGCAATGTAATCGCTCAAGCTTTGGTTATTGCTAAACAACGCAACGGCAAACTTATTGACCGCGCTGATCTCAAGACAGCCATGAATTATTGGCGCTCAGCTACAACACGTATTGGCTTGGTCGGCTCCTATTCGCCACACAGCCTCCGCTATGCATGGGCTCAAGATGCGATTCGCTTTTATCAGGAGCAAGGTTTTAGCCGCAAAGAAGCTAATGCCCTTACTTCAATGGATCTAGGTCACGGCGATGGGCGTGGTCGCTATGTCGAACGTGTCTATGGCCTTCAGGAGGATCAAGTATGAGCACCCTCACCTTAATCCGACTTTGCGATGTGATGAATAAAACCGGTGTCAAAAGAGCCTGGATTTACAAATTAATGAAAAAGAATGAATTCCCGCAAGCCGTCAAGCTTGGTTCCCGCTCAGTGGCATGGGTAGAGAGCGAAGTTGATGAATGGATTTCAAGTAAAATCAACCAACGTGATGGAGCACAGTAATGTTGAATTCAATTTTTTCCCTGGCAGGCGATTTTAAGTATAATCCGCGCACTGCGGCAAAATCCGTAGTCGGAATTAGCGTTCCGAAATTCTTCTTGATGCCCAAATCTTTGGGCAATGCTTGCGCTCGCCTGTCAATGGTGGCTCAGGCGGGGGCTTCGCAAGAAGCGCCGGTTTCCAAGAAGGCCGGTAACGCTAACTCCGTCTGGGCTACCACCCAAGGGGTTAGCGTCTCTGGTGGTAGTCAACACAACTACTTCTTGGAGGCGGCCCTATGGCTACTACCCTTCCTTGTTTGCACCCGCAATACACCCCTCTTCTTTCGGGGGCGCAATATGTTTGATCTAACACCATTTTCTGCCAAAGAAATTCTCGACTACTGCCGTGCGTTAGCCTTTACGATCGTCAAATCAGACGATGCTCTTGCCAAGGAACTGCTTACCGATGTGTCATGTGAGCGCCTTAATTTGCTGAATGAAAAGATGAAAGCGGGAGGCAAACCATGACTAATTGCGTAACTGAAACCATTTCCGCATCTCGTCATCGTTGGGAGGAAATCCTTCTTCAATTAGGTATCGACTTACCCGGGCTGAACAAACATGGTCCTTGCCCATGCTGCGGAGGAATAGACCGCTTTCGCTTTGATGATAAAGATGGCCGTGGTACATGGTTCTGCAATCAATGTGGAAATGGCGATGGTTTGGATCTGATTGCTAAGGTAAAAAATTGCAATCCACTACAGGCGACAAAACTCATTTCAGAACTCAGTCTGCCCTGCCAAACTGCGCCTGCCAGGGAAAAAGTATCAAAGCCCTGTGCATCAATAGAAGCAATGAGACTGCTTAACTCATCGCGCCTTGCTACAAGCCCATACTTGGAAAACAAAGGATTATCCGCATCTGTTCAAATGCTCAGCATTCAGAAAGCCTTAACAATAGGCGGGGTCAATTTTGATAACGACTCAATTGTCCTACCAATTCAAGGTATCGACGGGACGCTGATTAGCGCACAATTGATCAACGCGGCCGGTGAGAAACGATACTTGCCAGGTACTCGTCAAAACGGTGGATTCATCAAGGTTGGCGATTCGAGTAGTACAGCAAACATCATCATCGCGGAAGGCTATGCCACTGCATTAACGTTGAACCTTGCAACAGGTCATTTGGCATTAGCGGCGATGTCTGCAAATAACTTACTGAATATCGCCGTCACTGCGAGGCATAAATATCCCAATAGCAACATCATTATGGCTGCTGAAAATGATTCCATTGAGGCAAATAACGTTGGTTTAGTTCAAGCAGAAAAAGCGGCAGTAGCCGTGAATGGCTGGGTTTCTTTACCCCCAGATGAAAACGTTAGCGATTGGGATGATTACCGCCAAGCCCATAACCAGGCAGCGGTTAACGAAGTATTTCATCTGCAAATGTACAAGCCAGACTCAAAGCTTTCTTCAATCTCTCACATTCAAGAGCGCAAGCCAGACCTCAGCACCTCCCTTCCCTTACGCAAGGGTTCTGATGGTTTTGATACCCGGCAGGATTATCTTATCAAAGGCTATCTCCCCAGCGCGTCAGTAACCAGCGCATATGGGGCAAGTGGTTCTTATAAATCTTTTCTGGCGGTCTCATGGGGATGCCACATTGCCACTGGCAAACCTTGGGCAGGCAGGCCGGTTACGCAAGGTGCAGTAATCTATGTCGTTGGCGAAGGCGGAATTGGGGTTCCACGCCGAATTCGTGCCTGGGAAGAAACTCTCAATAACGGCTCCCCAATCGATACGCTTTACCGCATCGACTGCCCCATTTTCCCTGCCAGTTCCGAAAGCGTGCAACAAGTCATCAGGGCCGCCAATGATGTTAAAGCAGCTTCAGGCATGCCTGTCAGATTGATTATTTTAGATACTCTCGCGCGCTGCTTTGGTGGCTCAGATGAGAATGCCGCCAAAGATATGGGTGCATTTATTCAGGGTTGTGACGTTATCAAGGCAGCTACTGAAGCTACCGTCTTAGTCATTCATCACTCAGGTAAAGATCAGGACAAAGGCGCGCGAGGTTCCAGTGCATTCCGTGCTGCCCTTGATGTTGAATTTAACGTCCGCCGCGAAGGTGAAGGCGGAGCGCTGATTCTTAGCTGTACCAAAATGAAGGATGCCGAGGAGCCACCACGGCAGGCTTATGACTTGGTTCCGGTCGATCTCTACATCGACAATGATGGTGACCAAATTACCTCGCTAGTTTTGAATGATGAAGGACGGCCTGTTATGGATGACACCGATCCCGAGCTAACCGGCATTACACGTCTTACCGATAATCACGTTGCCCTTTGGCAAGCCATTCGCTCCCGAACCGCCAACGGTGATGCTTGTACTCGCGCGCTAGTTAGAGATGACATGCGAGCGATGGGATTCGATGTCTCTAAGAAATTCACTCGTTGGCTGGATAAGCTGGAAAAGGAAGGCCGTGTCATTTGTGACGGTGAACATATTAGGCCGGTCTCTCTGGAGTTAAAAGCGGGGGAATAAACGGGGATTAAGTGGGGGAAGAAATAAAGTAGTACGCATTTGACAATGATTCCCCCACTTCAAAGCCTTATATACGCATCAAGTGGGGGAATCGAGGCAAAGCCCAAATTTTCAATATGTTACATTCATACCGCGAAAATTAATCAGCTAATCCCCTAAACCCTCTACGCGGGGGAATAAATGGGGGAATCATACCATCCTCGATGACCTCCCCTTTTTAACAATATTTAGATCTGACCACCTACACCTTTAAACTTCTCGATGAATGATACAATTTTCTGGAATACCGTCTGTTTCTTAGTTTTGTACTGCGGATTCAGGGGGCTGAGTTTTGGCAGCGCCTCATTAAGTTCCGTACCATTTTCCGTCGCATATTCACGTTTTAAGGAGGTGCGGATGTAGCGTCTTGCAGCTTCTTCATTGAGGTTTTCTGACTTAATCAACTCTTCCGCCTCGCGCTGCTGCTCACGTTGAGCGAAGGTGAAGAATGCATCAATAATCCCTGCTTTGTCCGGCAGTTCATCAAGATTTGTTTGCTGAATAAAGTCAACGACCAACCCTTCCTTGGCACGGTTACCCAGACTAGAGCGAATCAGGCGTCTAACTTCTTCGGTCAGGCCTGCTTTGTTTTTATTCTGTTTATTGCGTTCAAATATCAGGCCGAGAATGTAGTCCAGATTGATTTCCTGCGACTTCAGCAGGTCGATCTCAAACACTACGTCTTCCCAGTTGATGGTTGATTTATCTTTGTCATCAGCTGCTTTTTCTTTGCGCTGCCAGTCACGGATATCGTTGTACACCGAGCGATAATCCTGCACTTTCCGCTCAGCTGGGAGGCGGATAGTTTGGACTTCAGCGAACTTATCATCATCCAGATAATGCGCAGCTTTGAACGCTTCGACGGCTTCCGGGTTACTGATATCGACTGTTTGTAGCGCTTTCAGCGTGGCAAACTCATCATAGTTTTGCAGGATGTTCTCAGCCCGCAGATATTCACCAAACAGCTTCACAAAAGCTTTTTTCTCTTTCTCGCTTTCAATGTCAGCCGGATCAGGGAAACGGTGTTCCAGTGTAGTGACGATGTCCATAAAGCCACGCTTCGCCTCACCGGTGACGATATCGGTAAAGCCTTCCATGTACTCTTTGTAGCTTTTTTCCAGCACCACGTTTTTCGTATTTTTGTCGCCAAACAGCGTGATGGCATCAATCGTTGCACGCTCCAGATTACGGAAGGTCACAATATTGCCGAACGTTTTGGTCGCATCGTAGATACGGTTGGTGCGTGAAAACGCCTGCATCAGCCCGTGATAGCGTAAGTTTTTATCAACAAACAGGGTGTTCAGCGTCGGGGCGTCGAAGCCGGTCAGGAACATCCCGACAACAATCAGCAGGTCGATATCCTGATTTTTCACGCGCTGGGCTAAATCCCGGTAGTAGTTCTGAAAGCCATTGCTGTCGGTGCTGAAGTTGGTTTTAAAGTAACCGTTATAGTCATCAATCGCCGCATCCAGATACTCTTTGGCGCTGCTGTTCATCGCGCTGACATCAAAGCTCTCATCTGTAATGTCACCGACGGCATTCTGCTCTTCATTGGCCGCAAAGGAGTAAATGGTGGCCACTCTCAGCGGCCTATACGCATCAGACGCCTCTGATGCTGACTGCTGCTGTGATTTAAAGGCTTCATAATAGGCTTTAGCCGCATCGACGCTGCTCACTGCGAACATGGCATTAAAGCCTCTAGCGCCCGGGAAGGCACGGTGGGTCTTCTGACGAAAATGCGTCAGGATATAGCGGGTTATTTCCTCGATACGACGCGGGTGCAGAAAGGCCTGCTGATTTTCTGCTGCGCTGAGTTTTTTGTCATCGATTTCCGTTTCCAGTGCCTTGAACTGCGGGCGGACATCATTGTAGTCCACCTTAAACTTCAGCACCTTTTCATCCCGGATGGCATCAGTGATCACATAAGAGTGCAGCTCGCGACCGAACACGCTGGCCGTGGTTTCAGCCCCTAGAGCGTTTTGAGGAAAAATAGGTGTTCCGGTAAAGCCGAACTGATAAAAGCGGGAGAATTTTTTGCTCAGGTTCTTCTGAGCTTCACCAAACTGACTGCGGTGGCACTCATCAAAAATAAACACTACCTGCTGACGGTATACCGGTAAATCTGCCTCCCCCTTCATCAGGTTGTTGAGCTTCTGAATGGTGGTGACGATGATTTTGTTATCGTCCTTCTCCAGATTACGCTTCAGGCCGGCGGTGTTATCTGAACCATTGACGCTGTCCGGTGAAAAGCGCTGGTACTCCTTCATGGTCTGGTAATCGAGGTCCTTACGGTCAACCACAAAGAAGACCTTATCGATGAAGTCCAGTTCAGTGGCAAGCCTTGCCGCCTTGAAGCTGGTGAGAGTTTTACCTGAACCGGTGGTATGCCAGATAAAGCCACCGCCTTCGGGTTTTGACCAGTCTTTAGCTTTATAGGAGCTGTTAATTTTCCAAAGAATACGCTCGGTGGCGGCAATCTGGTAAGAGCGCATCACCAGCAGCGTCTGGCTGCTGTCAAACACGCTGTAGTTAAACAGGATATGCAGCAGAGTATGCTTCTGGAAAAAAGTGGCGGTAAAATCTTTCAGGTCTTTAATCAGCGTGTTATCAGACTTCGCCCAGTTCATGGTGAAGTCGAAACTGTTTTTATCTCGTTTCGTGGTATTGGCAAAATAGCGAGTATCGGTGCCGTTGGAAATCACAAACAGCTGAAGATACCTGAACAGGGAGTTCTCGCTGTTAAAGCTCTCTTTGCTGTAACGGTGTATCTGGTTAAAGGCCTCCCGAATCGCCACGCCGCGTTTTTTCAGCTCAATCTGAACCAGCGGCAGGCCATTAATCAGAATGGTGACGTCGTAGCGGTTAGCGTGTGAGCCGGTTTGTTCAAACTGCTGGATAACCTGTACTTTGTTACGAACCAGATTTTTTTTATCAATCAGGTAAATGTTTTCAAGCTGGCCGTTATCAAAGGTAAAATCGCAGATGTAATCGATATGTACTTTACGAGTCTTATCCAGACTGCTGTCACCCGGGCTGTCCAGATAGCTCTCACAGAACCGCCGCCATTCACCGTCATTGAATACCACGCCATTAAGTGCCTGAAGCTGCGTACGGATATTCGCCAGCATCAGCGGCTGGGAGGTGAAGGAAACAAATTCATATCCCTGATTGCATAGGTCCTGAATCAGTTCACGCTCCAGATCCGATTCACTCTGGTAGTTATCTCCTACCTCCCAGGCTTTAGAATACTTATCGAGTACAATGAACTTATTCGATTCAGCAATGGTGTTGGTCTGTTGAGTCATCGCGCATCCTGTGTGCTGTATGGCAAAGACCGGCAGCAGATGAAGTAAAAGCTACCAGCCGATGAATTTGCTTATGTATGGCACGGCCAGCAAACGCTGACCGGTTAGTTATAGCATGACTGTCACTGACTGACGGCATCAGGCTTCGGGAAGCTGAACAGCAAATCTCGGTAGTATTCATACTGTTTCTGGCGCAGCGTGATTTCGTGTGGAAGGCCGTGAGTAATTGAATTTGTTAATGCCTCAAACTTATCGAGGATTGAAACTATTCTATCTTTTTCTTCAAGCGATAGATTTGGGATACGGATGCTATCTAAGTTTTTCTTATTTAGCTTAGGTTGGGCAGCGCCTGAAATATAGGCTTTTAAGTCAATACTATTCAGATAATACTCAACGTATCTTCGCTCTGCATAGGTATCGAATTTAAGTACATGGGCATGATTGTTCACCCAAGTCTTACCACTGATGCTGAATGCTATCGGTGTATTACGAGCCAACAAGTTTGCGCCATCTTCGGATACAAGTAGAAAGTCGCCATCAAAAATATAATCTTTTACGTAATCGACAATACCTGACGCTCCGTAATAGGGTATATTCCCTGCATCCCTCAAACCGCTGGTAATTGGCTTTCTTTTGGAGTTGAGATTCTGTGCCAATACCGACAGGGTCACCCACTTAGTCTCACCTTCTTTGAAGCCCAGCAACTTATCACGATAGTAGTTGTACTGTTTTTTACGTGAGGTAAGCTCAGCGGTAAGCTCAGCGGTAAGCTCAGCGGTAAGAGCGGTAAAGCTATCCAGAATCCGGACGATTTCAGACTGGATGGCAAGGGACTTTTCTGGGTTATTCGGGCAAATAACGGGAATCAAAACTTTTTTGAATCGAGCCTTTGAAATATTGAAGCGTGTTACGCCACTCGCAGTCCTTGCTATTTCTGTACGCATCATGCTTGTTCTGAAAAGGTATTTTGAGAATTCAGGCTTTATTTTAATTTCATCTCTAAACCTAACACCAAAAGAGAAGCTGTTTAGGTAAACAGGCTCATCAAAATGCGATGTGACTGCGGATGAAATGCCTGCCTCTTCAGCTATTTCAGATGATCCGGTAAATAAAACATCACCATATCTGACATTATGCTGTCGTTCACCTTCACGTACGTCGACACAATCAGTTGGTATATTTTTTATATCTAAGCAGCCAAAAATGCTTTTGTATGAAATATATTTGGCATTACCTTTTTCAAAATCAGCCTTGGTTTTTCCTGTTAATCCACCATAAATTTCAGCAATATCGCCAATCGGCAACCACTCAACCACAACCCCATCCAGCAGTTTTTCCAGATAACTCAGCTCGCTCATGCCTGCGCCTCGCTGCCTTCAATTTCTGCCACAATCGCATCGATATCCTTGCGCAACTGGTCAATCCGGGTGACGGTGGATTTCAATTCGGCATTCAGTTCGCTGATATCGACAATTTCGCGGTTATCCATAGCTTCAACGTAGCTATTGACCGACAAGTTATAGTCATTGGTGGCAACGGCCTCAAGCGGTATGGATTTAGTCAGGTGTTCTGTATCTTCCTTACTGTCAAATACCTGCATAATCTGCTGAATATGCGCATCCGTTAGGATGTTATTATTGGTTTCTTTCTTAAACAGCCCGCTGGCATCAATAAACTGCACGCTGGTATCAGTTTTATGTTTTGACAGCACCAGAATATTAACGGCAATGGTGGTGCCGAAGAACAAGTTAGGTGCAAGTGAAATTACGGTCTCAACGTAGTTGTTATCGACCAGATACTGACGGATTTTTTGCTCAGCACCGCCACGGTAGAAAATCCCCGGGAAGCAGACAATTGCTGCGCGGCCTTTGGGAGAAAGATAGTTCAGCGCATGCAGCACAAAAGCAAAATCGGCTTTTGATTTCGGAGCCAACACACCTGCCGG
The DNA here is from genome assembly GCA_002095305.1 of Pantoea brenneri. Lineage (GTDB taxonomy): Bacteria > Pseudomonadota > Gammaproteobacteria > Enterobacterales > Enterobacteriaceae > Pantoea > Pantoea brenneri. Next base: position 16,602 of record MIEI01000055.1, on the reverse strand, counting down.
AGCAAAGCGCTCATCGTTAATCAGCGTCGGGTCGTCGCTACCAATCCATTTCACCGAGTAGGGCGGATTGGAGACAATTGCATCGAAGGGTTTCTCATCGCCGAAATGCGGCTCAGTCAGCGTATTCCCCAACTTGATGTCAAATTTGTCGTAGTTGATGTTGTGCAGGAACATATTCATACGCGCAAGGTTAAACGTCGTATGGTTAATCTCCTGCCCGAAAAAGCCTTCTTCGATGATGTGATTATCAAAATGCTTTTTCGCCTGTAACAGCAGTGAGCCAGAGCCTGCTGCTGGGTCATAGATTTTGTTAACATGGCTCTGACCATGCATCGCCAGTTGGGCAATCAGTTTAGATACGTGCTGTGGCGTAAAGAACTCACCGCCTGACTTACCGGCATTCGCCGCGTAGTTGGAAATTAAGAACTCATATGCATCGCCAAAGAGGTCAATCTGATGCGCATCAAAATCACCCAGCTTTAAGCCTTCAACGCCTTTCAGCACGGCAGCGAGGCGGCTGTTTTTATCTTTAACGGTGTTACCCAGGCGGTTACTGGTGGTGTCAAAGTCAGCGAACAGGCCTTTAATGTCGGCCTCAGAAGGATAGCCATAGGCTGAGCTTTCAATGGCGACAAATATGCTGTTCAAATCAGCGTTCAATCTATCGTTGGTATTCGCTTTTGCGGCCACATTGCAGAACAGCTGGCTCGGGTAAATAAAGTAGCCTTTAGTTTTGATGGCATCATCTTTAATGTCATCGGTGACGATGCTGTCATCCAACAAGGCATATTTGACGCTGTCATCACCGGCTTCGATATAGCTGGAAAAGTTTTCGCTGATAAAACGATAGAAGAGTGCGCCAAGTACATATTGTTTGAAATCCCATCCATCGACCGATCCGCGGACATTGTTGGCAATTGCCAGATTTGACGGTGTAATTCTGCTCGTTGTTGAAGGCTTGTCATTTTCATCCTGTTATTTTTCGTTAACTTTATGTTATTTAATAGATTTTATCGAAATTTCTTCTTGTATAAGGGACCTGATGATACTTCCGAGCGTAAGCAGCAAAGGGAGTCCGATAATTTACCTTTGGTCCTACTTGCTTCCATTTGTTTGATCCCTATCCCTTCCCTCATACAGAGAAGGAACATAAATATCTTCGTTCAGCTCATCCCAATGAATTCCCGGCCCCGAGCCAGACAGCTCCCACTGATTCCGCTGCTCAGATGTAGCGCGCAGCAATCTTGGGAAGTTTTGCAGTGGGATGTCCAAGCGCTCATTCCCCTCTAGCTGCACATGAATAAGTTCTTCTGAGAAGTAGATAGTTACTTTAGGTGCTGTCATCCACTATTCCTCATTGCTATCAACCATTGTCACGCAGCATACCGAGATAATCGGCATACCACTGAAGCATTTCTCGCCGGCCATCGAGGTACTGAGCATGATTGTAAGTGCCGCGAATGGTGTTTTTATCCGCATGCGCCAGTTGAGTCTCAATCCAGGCCGTGTTGTAGCCCTGCTCATGCAATATGGTGCTCATTGTATGTCGGAAGCCGTGCCCTGTTGCTTTCCCGTTGAAACCAATACGTTTTATCACCTGATTAATACTCGCCTCGCTCATGGGCTTTCCCGCATGATTTCGTCCAGGGAAGACAAATTTGCCCCTTCCGCTGAGCTCGTGCATTTCTTCAAGCAGTGAAAGCGCCTGACTGGATAGCGGCACAACGTGCGGCCGCCTCATCTTCATCCGTTCAGCAGGGATCTGCCAAGTTCCCTTCTTTAAATCGAACTCACTCCATTCAGCAGCCCGTAATTCGATAGTTCGAGTTCCAGTAAGCATAAGTAAGCGTGTTGCATGATGTGTGACGCGGCTGCCGCTGTAGCCACTTAACGCACGCAAGAAACCACCGATTTCATGACTTAGTAGATGTGGGAAATGCTTTTGCTTGGGTGCTTTCAGTGCTCCCGCGAGATCGGTCACAGGATTGTGCTCTGCCCTTCCGGTGATAATGGCATAGGTAAATATCTGCCGACATGCCTGCCGCGTTTTCTTTAGCTTATCCAGCACGCCGCGCTGTTCCATTTTACGCAGTACGGCTAGCATCTCAGCCACTTTGATCTCAGCAATTGGGCGTTTACCCAGCCCGGGGAAAACATCTTTGCGTAAGTATTCAAGGATGTCGTCTGCATAGCCTTGGGACCAGTTGGGTCGTTTGTGTTCGTGCCACTCCTGCGCCAGTGATTCAAAACTGTTGTTGATGGCGAGGATTTTGGCCTGCTTGGCTTCCTGTTTAGCAAGACCGGGATCACCGCCTGCTGCCAGTATCTTTTTGGCCTCTTCGCGCTTACCCCTCGCCTCCGCAAGAGATATGGCAGGATAAAGCCCGAATACCACGCGCTTTTCTTTTCCTGCAAAGCGGTACTTTAGCCGCCAGCTTTTGCTGCCGCTGGGGAAAATTTCGAGATACAAGCCAGCCCCATCAGCCAGTTTATAGGCTTTCTCTTTCGGCTTAACAGTGTCGATTTGACGAGCGTTTAGCTTCATGTGGGGGCATCGTGATCTATTGAACGGGACAATGCCCCCTATGATGCCCCCAATCGAGTGTAGCTTTCAATAGACAAATAGATACAACGCTGGATGTAGTAACCAGTATTGGCAAGGGGTTAGGAGGTTTTTGTAGACTTTAGGAGACACTAGCAGAAGAAGAGATGGTACGCCCTACAGGATTCGAACCTGTGACCTACGGCTTAGAAGGCCGGTGCTCTATCCAGCTGAGCTAAGGGCGCATGGAGATGGCGTGGATTATACGTCGGGAAGCGGGTACGTCAACGTTTTTGCCGTTCCTCCGCAGCGAAGTGCTGCGGTAATGACCAATTGGCGTCAGTGACGCCTGCGCCATTCGCTGAGCGACACGAGTTTACTGTTGTCGGTAAATTCTCCTTCCAGCTCAATCCCTTGTGGTGTGAAACGCGCATTGTATTGCTCACGAAGTGCATGTAGCGCCGGGATGTCCGGCTCCAGCTGGCGCAGAAAGCCTAGCGCGAGCAGCAGCTGCTGGCGGCTAATAAGCGGTGGAAAACCAGCACGACTGAGAATCGCATGCCAGCGCTGACTGTTCTCCTCGCTGCCGTCAACAATCAACACCTGCCAGATCAGCAGTACCGCTGCGCCATTATGCAGATGCGTTTCATTATCGTTGCTGAGATAGTCGGTAAACTCTTTCGCCGCCTCTTTCCCCATCATAGAGATCATTGATTCCACCTGTACCGGTGGCAGCTGCAGCCGTTTGCTGAGCCGCTGAGCGGCGTGACGTGAGCCAGCGGTGAGCAGCTGAAATCCAGCGACAAACACCACCGCCAGAGTAGCAAGCATTATCCAAATCATTACATCGTCCCCTGATTGTCCTGCAGATATCATACGCATGCAGGCCGGCACTCGTCGCGACGAAAAAGCCGGAAAGCGCGTACGCGTCTGAAACTGTAACTGACAGCGCGCCACGCTTCTGACAAAATAGCCCCCTTCCCCCGATTCAACACAACACAGTGGATTTCCTCTCTGATGGCAGCAAAAATTATTGACGGTAAAACGATTGCGCAGCAGGTGCGTCTTGAGGTTGCGGAAAAAGTAAAGCAGCGTCTGGCAGCCGGCAAACGTGCGCCAGGTCTGGCCGTGGTTCTGGTAGGTGAAAACCCGGCATCGCAGATTTATGTGGCCAGCAAACGCCGCGCCTGTGAAGAGGTCGGTTTTCTCTCCCGCTCCTACGATCTGCCCGCGACCACTCGCGAAGCTGAGCTGCTGGAGCTGATCGACCAGCTCAATCAGGACAACGACATTGATGGCATTCTGGTGCAGTTACCGCTGCCAGCCGGCATCGACAACGTCAAAGTGCTGGAGCGCATCACGCCGGATAAAGATGTCGATGGCTTCCACCCGTATAATGTCGGTCGCCTGTGCCAGCGTGCGCCAAAACTGCGCCCCTGCACCCCGCGCGGCATCGTGACGCTGCTGGAGCGCTACAATATCGATACCTATGGCCTGAATGCGGTGGTGGTTGGCGCGTCCAATATCGTCGGTCGTCCAATGAGTATGGAACTGCTGCTGGCGGGCTGCACCACCACCGTCACCCACCGTTTCACCAAAGATCTGCGCCATCACGTTGAGCATGCCGATCTGCTGGTGGTGGCGGTCGGTAAACCGGGCTTTATTCCGGGCGACTGGATTAAACCCGGTGCTATCGTGATTGATGTGGGCATTAACCGGCTGGAAAGCGGCAAAGTGGTTGGCGACGTCGATTTTGATTCCGCATCACAGCGCGCGGCCTATATCACGCCGGTACCAGGCGGTGTCGGACCGATGACGGTCGCAACCCTGATTCAAAACACGCTGCAGGCGTGTGAAGAGTTTCACGATGGAGAGGTAGAATAAATGGCAACTTTTTCGCTGGGAAAATTCCCGCACGTCGATCTGTGCGATCTGCTGAAACTGGAAGGCTGGGTTCAGAGTGGCGCACAGGCTAAAGTCGTGATTGCCGAGGGTGAAGTGAAGGTCGATGGCGCGGTGGAAACGCGTAAACGCTGCAAAATCGTTGCCGGTCAGACCGTGGAGTTTTCAGGCTTCCGCATTACTGTGGTCGCGTAAACCTCCGGCGTCCCTGCGGGGACGCTGTTACTCCGTTACCTCCCCCACCACCCGCGTCTCTCCTTCCCGCTGTTCAAGCGCAATATGATTCACCGCCGTATGCTGCGCGATCAGTGCTGCAAGCCGGGGTGAATGGCTGGTGATCCAGAGCTGGCTGAACTGGCTGGCTTCTGCGATTAAGCGTGCCAGCGCCGGCAGCAGATCTTCATGCAGGCTGTTCTCCGGTTCATTCAGCGCCATAAAAGCCGGTGGACGTGGACTGAGCAGCGCCACCACCAGACAGAGAAACCGCAGCGTACCATCAGAAAACTCAGCGCTTTCCAGCGGGCGCAGAATGCCACGTCGCGACATCAGCATCTGAAAGCGGCCATTCTGCACCTCTACCTCAAACTGACTGTCGGGAAAAGCCTGCGCCATCACCTCATACAGTAGTTCCGTCTGGCCGCGTTCAACGATCGTCGCCCACGCCGCCGCCAGATTACTGCCGTCATGTGCCAGCACCGGGGCGCGGACCCCAATCTGCGGTGCACGAATCGGCGAGCCCGGCCAGACGGCGAACTCATGGTAGAAGCGCCACTGGCGCAGCCGTTCACGCAACTGGGAAAGTTCAGGATAACGATGGGGTTCGCCGAGCTGACCAAACAGCGACTCTTCCGGATGCAGCACCGCCGGATAGGCGACGCGTTCGCCCTCAACGTTGTGCAGAAAGGCGGTCTGATTTTCACGCTGCAGGATGCATGAAGAAGGACGGCGCTGTTGTCCGCTCAGCCACAGCCGCTCCTGCTTGACCAGCGGATCGAGATTAAACAGGCTGGTGACCAGCGGTTCGGGAAAACCGATCTCCAGTTGATAATCGATATCCTCCATCACCACCGCCAGCATCAGTCGCTTCGGATCATGACGGCGATCGCCACGCCGTAAGCCACCCGCCCACATCGCTTTCTGGATGCCGCCTTCTTCGGCCAGCGCCAGCGCCAGACGACCGCTGGCTGCCTCATGCAGCAGCCGGACCGCTTTATACAGGTTGGATTTGCCGCAGCCGTTAGGGCCGCTTACCACGTTGAGCTGCTGCAGCGGCAACGTCAGATCACGAATTGATCGAAAGCCACGTATCTGAATCTGTTCAATCGCCATAATAAAAAAGGGCGATTGCTCGCCCTCTCCGGTTTATTTGCGGCGCCAGCTGGACCCCTGCGGCCCATCTTCAACGATCACGCCGAGCGCATTCAGCTTGTCGCGGGCGATATCCGCCTGCGCCCAGTCTTTGGCGGCACGCGCATCAGCACGTGCTTTCACCCAGTGTTCAATCTCAGCGACTTCTTCATCATTCACCTGAGCGCCGCTTTGCAGGAACTGCTCCGGGTCCTGTTGCAGGATGCCCAGTACGTTGGCGATCTCACGCAGCTTCGATGCCAGGCCGTTCGCTGAATCACGGTCTTCGCTTTTCAGTCGATTGACTTCGCGCGCCATATCGAACAGCACCGAATAGGCTTCCGGGGTATTGAAATCATCATCCATTGCGGTGCGGAAACGGGCTTCAAACGCTTCGCCGCCGCGGGCTGGCACGCTGCTGTCAGTGTGACGCAGCGCGGTATACAGACGCTCCAGCGCCGCACGCGCCTGATTCAGGTTATCTTCGCCGTAGTTCAGCTGGCTGCGATAGTGACCGGACATCAGGAAGTAACGCACGGTTTCAGCATCATAATGTTGCAGCACGTCACGCACCGTGAAGAAGTTGCCAAGCGATTTCGACATCTTCTCGCGGTCGACCATCACCATGCCGGAGTGCATCCAGTAGTTAACGTACGGACCGTCATGCGCACAGGTCGACTGGGCTATCTCGTTTTCATGGTGCGGGAACATCAGGTCTGAGCCGCCACCATGAATATCAAAATGGGTGCCCAACTGCCGGCAGTTCATCGCCGAACACTCGATGTGCCAGCCGGGACGACCATTGCCCCACGGTGATGACCAGGCGGGCTCGTCCGCTTTGGACATCTTCCACAGCACGAAATCCATCGGATTACGCTTCACGTCAGCCACTTCAACCCGCGCGCCCGCCTGCAGCTGCTCCAGATCCTGACGTGACAGCGCGCCGTAATCGGCATCGCTAAGCACATCAAACATCACGTCGCCATTGTCCGCCACATAAGCGTGACCGCGGGCGATCAGGGTTTCCACCAGCTCGATGATCTCGGCGATGTGGCGCGTGGCGCGCGGCTCCTGATCGGGCGGCAGAATGCCCAGCGCAGCGAAATCGTTGTGCATCTCACCAATCATCCGGTTGGTCAGGGTTTCGATGCTCTCGCCGTTTTCGTTGGCGCGCCTGATGATTTTGTCATCAATGTCGGTGATGTTACGTACATAATTAAGCTGGTAGCCGAGGTAACGCAGGTAACGTGCCACCACGTCAAACGCCACGAACGTCCGCCCATGACCAATGTGACAGAGGTCATACACCGTGATGCCGCAAACATACATCCCGATTTTACCGGCATGAATGGGTTTGAATTCCTCTTTCTGTCGACTCAGGGTGTTATAAATCTTAAGCATTGAACGGTTCCGTATTGGCGTGTGGTTGACACTTTTAAGTATCCAGACATTGTGCCGTATTTTTATCGCTCGCGCGACGCAAAGCAAGCCAACTGCGCCGCGCTGCTGACGCGTCATCAGAAATTATGATATAAGAACGGTCGACAAAAAGGGGCACGCCGACCGATGAAGCGGCCTCAGCAACTGACGACAACCTTTACAGGACGACAAAAATGGTAACTTTCCAGACGAACCATGGCGATATCGTAATCAAAACCTTCGATGATAAAGCGCCGGCAACCGTAAAGAACTTCCTGGATTACTGCCGTGAAGGTTTCTACGACAACACCATTTTCCACCGGGTAATCAACGGCTTTATGATTCAGGGCGGCGGCTTCGAGCCGGGCATGAAGCAGAAAGCCACCAAAGATGAAATCCAGAACGAAGCCAACAATGGCCTGAAAAATACCAAAGGTACGCTGGCAATGGCACGTACCTCTGCACCGCACTCTGCGACCGCACAGTTTTTCATCAACGTGGCTGACAACGACTTCCTGAACTTCCGTGACGAAAGCGTACAAGGCTGGGGTTACTGTGTGTTCGCTGAAGTGGTTGAAGGCATGGACGTGGTCGAGAAGATCAAAGGTGTTTCAACTGGCCGCAGTGGCATGCACCAGGATGTGCCAAAAGATGACGTTATCATCCAGAAAGTCACTGTCAGCGAGTAATGTCGCGCACCCTGTTTATCGCAGATCTCCATCTGTGTCAGGAAGAACCGGCGATCACCGCCGGTTTTCTGCATTTTTTACAGCGCGAAGCGCCACACTGCGACGCGCTCTATATTCTTGGCGATCTGTTTGAAGCCTGGATTGGTGACGACGATCCCAATCCGCTGCATCAGCAGGTTGCCAGCGCCCTGCGCGCCCTCTCCGTTCCGGTCTACTTTATTCACGGCAACCGCGATTTCCTGATTGGCCAGCGCTTCGCCCGCGCCAGCGGCATGACGCTGCTGCCTGAAGAACAGGTGCTGACGCTCTACGGCCACCGTCTGCTGATCATGCATGGCGATACGCTCTGCACCGACGACGCCGGCTATCTGCGCTTTCGTGCCAAAGTCCATAACCGGTGGATCCAGCGACTGTTTCTGGCGTTACCGCTGCGGCTGCGCAAACGCATCGCCGCCCGGATGCGCGCCGACAGCAAACAAGCCAATCAGCATAAGTCCCAGACCATCATGGATGTGAACCACGACGCGGTGATCGCTACCCTGCTGCGCCAGCAGGTACGTTTGCTGATCCACGGTCATACTCACCGTCCGGCCATTCATCAGCTGACGCTGCAGGGTGAAACCGCGCAACGGGCGGTGCTGGGGGCCTGGCACAGTCGGGGATCGATGATTCAGCTCGACGCCAGCGGGATTCAGCTGATCGATTTTGACTTTTAATCGTCGGGTAAATCCGCGTGTTTAGCCCGACGCAACCGTTTTCCTTGCTCTCTTCTCATGCTATTCTCTGTGCCCTTCAAAACCTGTCCGCCCGGCCAGGTCTGTTTGTTCATTCACAGGAGTTGACCGCATGTCATCCAACGCCGCCCCGGCCCGCATCGCGATTGTTATGGGTTCCAAAAGTGACTGGTCCACCATGCAGTTCACTGCTGAAATTCTTACCAGCCTCGACGTGCCCTTCCATGTTGAAGTGGTTTCTGCACACCGTACGCCGGATAAACTGTTCAGCTTTGCCGAAACCGCCGCTGAGCGGGGTTTTCAGGTCATCATTGCTGGCGCGGGTGGCGCAGCACATCTGCCAGGTATGCTGGCGGCTAAAACCCTGCTGCCGGTACTGGGCGTGCCGGTTCAGAGCGCGGCGCTGAGCGGCGTCGATAGCCTCTATTCGATTGTGCAGATGCCGCGCGGAATTCCGGTCGGTACGCTGGCGATTGGTAAAGCCGGTGCCGCCAATGCCGGGCTGCTGGCTGCGCAGATTCTGGCGATTCATGACGACGCGCTGCGTTCACGACTGGCGAACTGGCGTCAGAGCCAGACCGATGAAGTGCTGAATCATCCTGATCCACGGGAGGAGGCATGAAGCCGGTTTGCGTCCTCGGTAACGGTCAGTTAGGCCGTATGCTGCGCCAGGCGGGTGAACCGCTGGGGATCGCGGTTTATCCGGTAGGTCTGGATGCCGATCCGGCTGCCCTGCCAATGGCCGACAGCGTGATCACCGCCGAAATTGAGCGCTGGCCGGAAACCGCGCTGACCCGCGAACTGGCGAGTCATCCGGCGTTTGTGAACCGCGATATATTTCCGCGGCTGGCCGATCGCCTGACCCAGAAACAGCTGCTGGATCAGCTCCATCTCGCCACTGCGCCGTGGCAGTTGCTGGCCGACAAAGCCGAATGGCCGTCGGTATTTGCCTCACTCGGCGAACTGGCGATTGTGAAGCGCCGCACCGGGGGTTATGACGGTCGTGGTCAGTGGCGTTTGCGTGCTGGCGAAACCGATGCACTGCCGGAAGAGTGCTATGGCGAATGCATCGTCGAACAGGGCATTAATTTCTCCGGCGAAGTGTCGCTGGTCGGCGCGCGCGGCCATGATGGCAGCACGGTGTTCTATCCGCTGACGCACAATCTGCATCAGGACGGCATTCTGCGCACCAGCGTGGCGTTGCCCCAGGCGGATCAGGCGCAACAGCAGCAGGCGGAAGCGATGCTGAGCGCCATCATGCAGGAACTGAACTACGTCGGCGTGATGGCGATGGAGTGTTTTGTCACCCCGGACGGATTGCTGATTAACGAACTGGCTCCGCGGGTGCATAACAGCGGCCACTGGACGCAGAATGGTGCCTCCATCAGCCAGTTCGAGCTGCATCTGCGGGCGATTCTGGCGCTGCCCCTGCCGCAACCGGTGGTGTTTGCGCCGTCGGCGATGGTCAATCTGATTGGCACTGCCGTCAACCCTGACTGGTTGCAGCAGCCGCTGGTGCACCTGCACTGGTATGACAAAGAGGTGCGCCCGGGCCGTAAGGTCGGGCACCTCAATCTGACCGACAGCGATACAGATCGACTCAGGGCTGCCCTCAACGCGCTGGTCCCTCTGCTACCGGCAGAGTACGCCAGTGGCATCGCCTGGGCGATTGAAAAACTGTAATCCTCCGCACCAAAGCCTGCTGATGGCATTGTCAGGCGGCTGAGAAGCGCAACGCGAGGGGAGCGCACAGCATAGCGGGCCAGTGACAAAAACGCCGGATGCGTTTTTGAACAACGCAAAGCGTTGGCCCGGCTACGGGCGCACCTCAGAGATGAGGAGCGTAATCGCCCGCGCTGAGCCTGCCAGGGATGGCATTTTTGCGTCTTTGCGAAGGGCGGATGCTCCCTGAGCTAACACCTTATCGTCGCGCGCTGTGAGCGCTAATGCATTCTGGATGACGACCGGATGCAGGCTGAACGCCCTGCACCCAGCCCTCCCCTTATGCCGCATCAAACTTCCTGAACAGCGCTTTGCCCTTCAGTAACCGCACCCCGAGCCAGCCACCGCACAGCGACAATAACAGCGCGCCGGATAACGGCAGCGCCAGCCACAAGGTCCAGTCAGGCTGCCACGGGAAATCAAAGATTTTACGCTGCAATCCCCACAGTGCGGCTTCCGCGCCCATCGCGGCGGCCACCCCGGAAACCACGCCGAGCAGCGCAAACTCGCACCATAAGGTGGTGCGCAGCAGCCGTTTACTGGCACCCAGCGTCCGGTAAACCACCAGCTCCTGACGACGCTGACGCATCCCCACCTGAATCTGCGCCAGCAACAGCAGCACACCGCAGGCGGTGACCAGTATCACCATCACCTCCAGCGCCTGGCTGACCTGCGTCAGCACCTGGCCGATCTGCCGCATAATACTGCCGATATCCAGCAGACTCAGCGTCGGAAAACTGCGGTTCAGCGCCGCCAGCAGCGCCGGATCGGCCTCCATTCGGAAGCTGGTGAGCCAGGTCTGCGGCTGACTATCCAGCGCGCCCGGCGGGAAGATGAAGAAAAAGTTCGGCTTCAGACTCTCCCAGTCCACTTTACGCAGGCTGGTGATTCTGGCGCTGAACTTTTGCGTATCGCCATCAAAGGTCAGGGTGTCACCGAGCTTCACCCCTAAGCGGGTAGCCAGCTCCGCCTCCATCGAGACTTCGCCCGCTTTGGGCGGCCAGCTTCCGGCGACCAACGGATTGTGGTCCGGCCGCTCCGCCAGCGCGGTCAGGTTAAGTTCACGGTTCAGGGCGTTATCCAGCGTCGGATCGGCCGGTTTGCCGTTGAGTTCGCTGAGCCGCACCCGCGCAATCGGTAGAAGGTTTCCGGCTTAATCTGATGAGACTGCAGGAAGTTGCGCACCTGCGGCACCTGATCGGCAGTCATATTCAGCAGGAAGAAGTTCGGGCTGTCGGCCGGTAACTGCTGCTGCCAGCGATCGAGCAGATCGCCGCGCATCACCAGCAGCAGGGCCAGCAGCATAAACGACAGCGAAAAAGCAGAGAGCTGACTCAGCGTGATGCCCGGCTGGCGCAGCAGACGGTTGATCGCCAGCCGTAATGCCAGATTGCGCAGCACCAGCCGACGCAGCAGCAGCAGCGTGCCCCAGCCCAGCAGCGCCAGTAATCCGGCCAGCACCACCACGCCTGCCAGCAGCGCCCACAGCATTTTACTGCCGCCCACCAGCAGCGCTAACAGCGCCACCACCACCGCTGCCATCAGCGGAATATAGAATTTCAGCGGCCACAGGTTAGCCACCGCATCACGCCGCAGCACGCGCAACGGCTGGGTCGCCAGCAGCAGACGATAAGGTCGCAGTCCCACCAGCAGCGAGATAATAAACAGCGATCCGACCGCCCAGATCCACGGCCAGAAACTGGCAGCCGGCAGGCTGGCTGGCAGCACCGGCTTCAGCATCACCATCAGCGCCGCTTCCACCCCCTGCCCGACCAGGCTGCCGGCCATCGCCGCCAGCAGCAGCACCGCCAGCCACTGACCGATGATTAACTTCTGCAACGCGCCGTGGGTCGCTCCCAGCGTCTTCAACACCGCCACCAGATCGTAACGGCTGCGGCAGTAGTGGCTCATGGCAACGGCCACCGCAGCAATCGCCAGCATCAGCGTCAGCAGCGCAGATAACAGCAGGAACTGCTGCGCGCGCTGCATCGAACGCCCCAGCGCATCCTCTGAGTTTTCAATGCTGATCCAGCGCTGGTCAGCCTTGAGCTGCGGTTCTATCCAGCGGTCATAGCGCGCCAGCTGCTCCGGATTACCGGAAAACTTATAGCGCCAGCTGATGCGGCTACCAGGCTGAATCGCACCGGTGCTGGCAGCATCGGCCAGGTTGATCAGCAGTCGAGGCGCCATCTCAAACGGATTAAAACCGCCATCCGGCTCCTGAATCACTTCGCCAGTAATCCGCAGCCGGGTATCACCGACCTCAAGCAAATCGCCGACCTTCAGGTTGAGCAGCGCCATCAGCCGCGGTGCCGCCAGCGCAGTGCCCGCCTGCGGCTTCAGGCCCGCCGGTTGGGTTTGCAGGGTGCCAAACATCGGATAGCGGTCATCTACTGCCTTTACCGACGCCAGCTGTGGCGACTGATCGGCAAAAGTCATGGTCATGAACGTCAGCTGGCGGCTGACCGTCAGCCCGGTTGCCTGTGCCTTGTCCAGCCACGCCGCCGGGACGGCATCACTGCTGCGCAGCGTTCGATCGCCCGCCATAAAATCACGGCTCTGCTGACTGAGACCTTTCTCCATCCGATCGCTGATCGAACCCAGCGCCAGCACGCAGGCCACCGCCAGCGTCAACGCCAGCCAGACAATTAACAGCGAGGGCGATCGCCACTCGCGCCAGAACCAGCGCCAGATCATTGCTCCTCCCGCAATTTACCGTCACGCAGCCGCAGGCGACGATCGCAGCGCGCGGCCAACTGCTCATCGTGGGTGACCAGAATCAGGGTGGTGGCAAAATCGCGGTTCAGTGAAAACAGCAGGTCAGCAATCCGATCGCCGGTTTTGCGGTCAAGATTACCGGTCGGCTCATCGGCAAACAGCAGGCCCGGGCGGCCACTGAAGGCGCGTGCCAGCGCCACGCGCTGCTGTTCGCCACCGGAAAGCTGCGCCGGCAGATGATGCAGGCGTTCACCCAGTCCCAGCAGGGTCAGCAGCTCCCGCGCCTGTTCACGGCTCTGGCGATCGCTGTCGCCGCGCAGCAGTGACGGCAGCTGCACGTTCTCCAGCGCATTCAGGGTCGGCACCAGCATAAACGACTGAAACACAAACCCTACCTGGCGGGCGCGTAACGCCGCACGCTGCTCCTCATTCATCTGGTGTAACGGCTGGCCCAGCAGATGGACTTCACCGCTGCTGCCATCATCCAGCCCGGCCAGAATCCCCAGCAGGGTTGACTTTCCGGAGCCCGATTCGCCGATCAGCGCCAGCGTCTCGGCTGGTTTGACAACTAACTCAACTCCGGTAAGGATGGTTAACTGATGCTCTCCCTGACCGACGGACTTAGTAAGATGATGAACTTCAACAATGTTTTCCGCTGGCATTATCCCTTCCTGTTATTGATTCTTTTGCTGGTGTCGCGTCTTGCCGCCGCTGATACCCTGATGGTGCTGGGTGACAGCCTCAGCGCGGGATACCGCATGTCCGCCACCGCGGCCTGGCCGAGCCTGCTGGATAAACAGTGGCAACAGCAGCCCAGAGTGATCAACGCCAGCATCAGCGGCGATACTGCCGCACAAGGCCTGGCGCGTTTGCCCGCGCTATTAAAGCAGCATCAGCCGCAATGGGTGTTAATCGAATTGGGCGGTAACGACGGCCTGCGCGGTTTCCCGCCGGCCGACATTGCACAAAATCTGCGTAAAGTAATCGATGATGTTAAAGCCGCTAATGCGAAGCCGCTGCTGATGCAGATTCGGCTGCCGGCCAATTACGGACGCCGCTACACCGAAGCGTTCAGCGGCATCTATCCCTACTTAGCGCAACAGTACAGCATCCCGCTGGTGCCCTTTTTCATGGAGCAGGTTTACCTGAAACCGGAGTGGATGCAGCAGGACGGCATTCATCCCAATCCTGATGCCCAACCCTTTATCGCCGGATTGATGGCAAAAGAGCTGGCTCCCTTAGTTAAGCAGCCGTAGCGCGAACAGGCGCGCAAAAAGGGTAAAGAAATGCAAAAAACCATCCTGATTACAGGTTGTTCCAGCGGTATTGGCCTGGTCGCGGCGCACGATCTTCAGGCGCGCGGCTATCGGGTGATCGCCGCCTGTCGCAAAGCGGATGATGTGGCGCGCATGGAGACGCTGGGTTTTATCGGACTTCAGCTGGATCTCGACGATCCGCAGAGCGTCGATAATGCGGCCGATAAGGTCATTGCGCTCAGCGATAACTGTCTGGCAGGCCTGTTTAACAATGCCGGTTTTGGTCTCTACGGACCGTTACGAACCCTTTCCCGTCAGCAGCTGGAGCAGCAGTTTTCCAGTAACTTTTTCGGCGTTCATCAACTGACGCTGCGGCTGATCCCCGCGCTGGCGGCCAGTGGCGACGGCCGGATTATTAATACCAGTTCAGTGCTCGGGCTGATCTCTACCCCAGGCCGGGGCGCTTACGCCGCCAGTAAATACGCGCTGGAAGCCTGGAGCGACGCGCTGCGGCTGGAACTGCGCACCAGTAACATCCGCGTCAGCCTGATCGAACCGGGGCCGATTCACACCCGTTTCACCGATAATGTGACGCAGGGCGAGCAGGATAAGCCGGTGCGTAATCCGGGCATTGCCGCACGCTTTACGCTGCCACCGGAGGCCATTCTGCCTAAACTTCGTCATGCACTCGAGAGCAAACATCCGCGTTTACGCTATCCGGTGACGCTGGTCGCACATGCCATGAGCCTGCTGAAACGCCTGCTGCCAGGCTGGATGCTGGATCGCATTTTGCGCAGCCATTGAGCTTGCGGCCTGATTAGAACTTGAAGCGCGGCCAGTTGGCCCCATATTCTTTAAACACTTTTTGCAAAGAGACTTATCCATGTCACCACATGCTTCGATAATCGACATCAACGAATCTAACCTGCAGCAGACGCTTGAGCAGTCGATGCAGCTGCCGGTGCTGTTTTACTTCTGGTCTGAGCGCAGCCAGCATTGTCAGGAGCTGACGCCGGTGCTGGAGCGGCTGGCGCAGGAATATGCCGGCCAGTTTATTCTCGCCCGTCTGGATTGCGATAGAGAGCAAATGGTGGCATCGCAGTTTGGTCTGCGTTCTATTCCAACGGTTTATCTGTTCCAGAACGGGCAGCCAGTCGATGGCTTCCAGGGACCGCAACCGGAAGAGGCGATCCGCGCTCTGCTGGAAAAAGTTCTGCCGCGTGAAGAAGAGCTGAAAGCACAGCAGGCGATGGCGCTGATGGAAGAAGGCAAACCGCTGGATGCGCTGCCGCTGTTAAAGGAGGCCTGGCAGCTGAGCAATCAATCGAGCGAGATTGGTTTCCTGCTGGCTGAAGTGCTGATCACCCTGAGCCGCAGCGATGAAGCGGAAGCAGTGCTGAAAGCGGTGCCGTTACAGGATCAGGATACCCGTTATCAGAGCCTGATGGCGCAGATCGATCTGCTGAAACAGGCGGCCGATACCCCGGAGATCCAGCAGCTGCAATCCCAGCTGGAGGCCGATCCGTCGAACGCCGGGCTGGCTGCTAAACTGTCGTTACAGCTGCATCAGGTCGGCCGTAATGAAGAGGCGCTGGAACTGCTGTTCAGCTTCCTCAAAACCGATCTTAACGCCGCCGATGGCCAGGCACGTAAAATGCTGCAGGAGATTCTGGCTGCGCTGGGCACCGGCGATGCCCTCGCCGCGCGCTATCGCCGCCAGCTTTACTCGCTGCTCTACTAACGGCGGGACCACGGGCCGAAGCGACTCGGCCCGTTCATCTGACAACGCGGAGGTTGTATGATAACTGTAATTCCTGCCCTGATCGTGCTGGCGCTGGTGGCTGTCTGGGCGACCGTCAAGATTGTGCCACAGGGTTTTCAATGGACGGTTGAACGATTTGGACGTTATACCCGCACGCTGCAACCCGGCTTGAGCCTGGTGGTGCCGTTCATGGATCGTGTCGGTCGTAAGATCAACATGATGGAACAGGTACTGGATATTCCCTCGCAAGAGATCATCTCCAAAGATAACGCCAACGTTACCATTGATGCGGTCTGCTTTATTCAGGTCGTTGACCCGGCACGCGCCGCGTATGAAGTCAGCAATCTTGAGCAGGCTATTCTGAACCTCACCATGACCAATGCGTATTTTTTTCGTACTTGAGGTAATTTTTCAGTAAAAAATAAAAAAAACAATAAATTAAACAAAAACTTAAAGAATATTTTTTCTTTGACATAGTGTTGCTGACTTCCTTGTCATTTTTAGTCAAGGT